>DASZKU010000001.1:0-13083 GCA_035552815.1 Solirubrobacteraceae bacterium
GTCGTCCAGCAGTAAGTCGGAGACCTTCCCTTGACATGCCGACCACCTGCTGCTGGAGCTCGTCCGAAGGGGCCAGCGACGGCTCATGGAGTGTCGTCGTTCTTTTCGTCCGGCGCAGGAGTGGCGAGGTCAATCTGCGGCATGGCCTTCGCGTAGGCAGGTCGCGTTGACTCGTCGCCCGCGTGCGGAGGTCCACGCGAAGTCACAGCCGGGACACGCCACGATCGCCGCGCCTGCGCATTCCACGGGCGCCTTTTGTCGCCTCAGGGCCGCGTGCCCCCGGCGTGGGCTTCTGCTCACTGCGTCGAGACAGCCCATGGGGGAGCCTGCGGCGGCCCTGTTGCGGTCCCGTGAGTGGATGCCATGGTCTGGATCCGCGGCGGTCGGTTAGCTTGGGGCAATGGCGTGGCTTACCTCCGTTGATGAGCTGCCGTACCGTCCGGCACGGGTCCTGATCGCGGGCACCTCCGGGTCCGGCAAGTCGACACTCGCGCGACACCTCGCCGCGATCCTCGAGCTCCGCTACGTCGAGCTCGATGAGCTCCATCACGGAGCGAACTGGAAGCCCCGCCCTGAATTCCTGGTGGATGTTGCGCGGTTCGCCGCCGGGCCGCGGTGGGTGACGGAGTGGCAGTATCCCGCCGTCCGCGAGTTGCTCGCAGAGCGCGCCGATCTCCTCATCCTGCTCGATCTCCCGCGGCGGCTCGTCATGACCCGTGTCGTGCGTCGGACGCTGTCGCGCCGGTTGCGACGGACCGAGCTCTGGAACGGAAACGTCGAGCCCCCACTGCGCACCATCATGAGCGACCGCGACCACATCATCCGCTGGGCCTGGCGCACCCACGACGATCATCTCGCCCGCGTCACCCGATGCGCCGAACGGCATCCGACGCTCCCCGTCGTGCGTCTGAAGACTCCAGAGCAGATCGAGGACTGGCTGACCGGAACTCCTCGTCCGAGCCCGTGACACCCGCGCCGTGTAACCCCTCGCCCGCCGGTGCACCAGACGATCCGCGGTAGAACCGAGCCTTCGGCATCGTCGCCGATCCAGTAGTGAGGCCCACGCTTTCGCCTTCCATACAAACTGGGCAGTCAGGCGGGACTCATCCGCACCGGGCTCGGCTCGTAGAGGAGCCACATCGGGCTGGCGTCGACGCGTTCCCGTGGGGCATACGAGCAGCCCAGATCCCGCGGCTGATCGCAGAGCCCGAAGACCCGTCGCCAGCGATCACTCCGGTCTGGGGAACACCCCCGCCGGGCGCGAACGACGACACCAAACCCCGGAAACACCCATGTTCCAGCGGCTTCCCCCCAGTGGGCGGTGACGGGCTCGAACCGCCGACTTCCTGCTTGTAAGGCAGGCGCTCTACCAGCTGAGCTAACCGCCCGGACGACGCGATGCTAGCGGGCTGGGCCGTCCGCCCCCACCCGGGTGGCGGTTACGGGCGTGTAGCATCGCTGGGGATGGATGAGCCGAAGTTCGATATGGACAAGGTGATCGCCGCAGCCCGGCGGGGCGCCGCGCGGGCACCCGCGCAGTTGGGCGAGAAGATCACGCGTCTGGTCGATCAGACGCCCGATGACCGGCTCCAGCGACTGATGAAGAGCCCGGCCCGGCGGATGATCCTCGAGGGCGTGTTCTGGAAGATGCCCCAGCACCTGGACAGGCGGCGGGCGGCGGGCGTGAATGCCTCGGTGCTGTGGCGCATCGCCGGCCGTCCGAATGGGGGGACCGACGATTTCCGGCTCGTCATCGCCGATGGAACGGCGCGCACGGCGCGGGGCGCGAGCGATGTGCCTGCGCCTCCGGTCCTCACCCTGACCATGGACGGCGTCGACCTGCTCAAGCTCGCCAGCGGCGGCCTCGATCCGATGCGCGGCTACCTGGGCGGCAGGATCCAGCTCGCCGGCGACATCATGTTCGCCGCCAAGCTCGGGGGCATGTTCAGGGTGCCAGCGACAAAACCGGCGTAAACGAGGGCCAGCCAGGGCCGGTCGCACCGCGCACCCGCTTGAAGGCGACGTTACCCCCTCTATAGCGGAAGAAAGGTTACCTTCAATCGCGGGCGGGGGGCTGAGCGTCCGGCCGGCCGCCCGCTCGCGCCGCCGCCCCGTCCCCGCCCGCTCGCGCCGACCCGCCCGCCCGCGCCTCCGCGCCGGCAGCGCCCGCCCGCCTGCAGACCCAGTGCCCCCGGAGGGACTCGAACCCTCATCCCACCGCTTAAAAGGCGGTTGCTCGGGCCAGTTGAGCTACGGGGGCACCGCCATGCTAGAGGCCCGTGCATGTCCCGCGGCAGCGCCGCGGTCCGGGCAGTACCCCCAGGGGGAATCGAACCCCCGCTACCAGCGTGAAAGGCTGGCGTGCTTACCTCTACACCATGGGGGCGGCCCAACAAGTCTACGACCGCCGCCCCGGTCGCGGCGCTCAGCAGCCCCCGAAGCCGCCGCACCAGCGTTCGAAGCCGCCGCACCACCGCCCAAAGCCGCCGCCCGCGGCCTACCCCCGCTTCTCGAGCACCAGGCACACCGAGGTGAACAGCGAGCGCCGGAATTCGAGCAGCACGTGCGGGTAGAAGCTCCCGCTAGCGGGCTCGGGGTCCCGCCCCGGCCGCAGGCGCGTGACGTTCTCGTAGCTCCGCGCCGACATCGACCGGTCGAGGGGCTGCAGGAGCGTGAGCCCCGACGGCGCGACGATCAGGCGCTCGAGCTCGCGCGCCGTCAGGACGTCGACCCCCGCGCGCCGGCGCGGCGTGGCGGCGCGGCGTAGCCGACCTAGCGACGCCACCCGCAGGGCGAAGTCGACGGGCGCCGCGCTGAGCACGTGCCGCCGCAAGAAGCACTCGGTGATGATCACCGCGTGGCCGCCGGGACGCAGCACGCGCCCGAGCTCGCGCGCCCCGCGGGCGATGTCGGCAGGACCGCCGAAGTGCTCGATCGAGGACACCGAGAAGACGACATCGAAGCTCGCGTCCGGGAAGTCCAGCGAGCGGCCGTCCATGAACCGCACCTCGAGCCGGTCCGAGCGGTAGGGAAAGGGAGCGTGGGCCTCGGGGTCGGCGAGCATCGAGGCCAGCGCCTCGCGCTCGGCGAAGCTCCCCGACCCGTAGATGTCGGTGGCGACGACGCGCCCCACGCGATTGGCAAGCCAGAACACAATCCGCTCATCCCCCGCCCCCACCGCCAGCGCCTCCGTCCCCTCGTGGAGCCTGCCCACCTCGCGCAGGAAGAGGGCGAGGATGGCGAGCTCCCACACCTTGCGTTCGACGTGAGCGCGGGGATCGCGCTCGGGAAGAATCGAGCCGATCAGCTCGAGAAGCTCGGGGTCGTCGAAGTCGGCGACGTCGCACAGCTTCACGTACTGCCGCGAGAGCAAGCGCTCAGGCGGCGCTCGCGAGCTGCGCCATGAGCTCGATCTCGACGAGCATGCGCGGGTCGATCAGGGCCGTCACCTCGACCATCGAGGTCACCGGGCGAACCGCTCCGAAGAACTCGCTGTGCGCCCGGCCGACCTCGTCCGCGCGCGAGATGTCGGTGACGTAGTTGCGCGTCAGCACCACGTCCTCGACGCGGGCGCCCACCCGCGTGAGCTCGTGTCCGAGCTTCTCGAAGATGTAAGCCGCCTGCTCGTAGGGTGTGCGCCCGATCACCACGCCGTTGCCGTCCACCGCGGCGGTGCCGGCGAAGATGGCGAGCTGACCGGCGCGCACGATCCGGCTGAAGCCGTACTCCTCCTCCCAGGGCGAGGGAGGGTCGCCGCCGAGTCGCTCGATCTCGGTCAATGCTTGAAGTGGCGCCGGCTCGTGAAGATCATCGCGATCCCGGCGGCGTCGGCCGCCTCGACCACCTGGGGGTCGCGGACCGAGCCACCCGGCTGGATGATCGCGGTGATCCCGGCGTCGATGGCGATCTGCGGGCCGTCGGGGAAGGGGAAGTACGCGTCCGAGGCCATCACCGCGCCGTGGAGGTCGGTTCGCGCCTTCTCGATCGCGAGACGGACGGAATCGACGCGGCTCATCTGCCCCGCCCCGATGCCCACGGTGGCGAGATCCTTGGTGAGGACGATGGCGTTGGAGCGGACGTGCTTGCACACCTTCCAGGCGAAGCCGAGCTCCTGGCGCTCGGCCTCGGTGGGACGACGCTCGGTCACCACCTGGGTCTCGCCGGCGTCCTCGAGGTCGCGGTCCTGGACGAGCATGCCGCCGATGACCTGGCGCATGGCGGGCTCGAGCGCGCTGACGGTGCGGCGCTCCTGGTCGCGGAGGATGCGCATGTTCTGCTTCTGGGAGAGGAGCTCGAGCGCCTCCTCGGTATAGCCGGGGGCGAAGAGAACCTCGATGAACTGCTTGAGGAGCGCCTCGGCGAGCGGGGCGTCGACGGGGCGGTTCAGGCACACGACGCCGCCGAAGGCCGACATGGGATCGCAGGCGAAGGCGCGCTCGTAGGCCTCCTGGACGTTGCCGCCGACGGCCGTCCCGCACGGGTTGTTGTGCTTGACGATCACGCAGGCGGGGACGTGGAACTCGCCGAGGAGGAGGCGGGCGGCGTCGAGATCGAGCAGATTGTTGAACGAGAGCTCTTTACCGCCGAGCTGGCTGATCATCGAGAGGACGTGGATCCGAGCTCCGACCTGCGAGTAGTAGGCGGCGCGCTGGTGGGGGTTCTCGCCGTAGGGGAGGTCGAGCTCCTTCTCATAGGCGCGCACGAACAGGGGCGGGAAGTCCTCGCGCTTCTCCTGGAACCAGCGCGTGATCGCGGTGTCGTAGCGAGCGGTGTAGGCGAAGGCCTCAGCGGCCAGGCTCTCGCGGGTGGGGAGCGAGAGGCGCCCGCCGCTCTCGCGGAGCTCGGCGAGGACGGCGTCGTAGCTCTCGGGACTGACTACCGGCGCCGCGAAGGCGAAGTTCTTGGCGGCGGCGCGGATCATCGTCGGGCCGCCGACATCGATGTTCTCGATCACCTCGGCCTCGGTGACGCCGCGCTGAGCGGCCGTGCGCTCGAACGGGTAGAGGTTCACGCACACGAGATCGACGAACTCGACCTCGTGCTCCTCGGCGGCCTGCATGTGGGAGGCGTCGTCGCGCACGGCGAGGAGGCCGGCGTAGAGCTTGGGGTGGAGGGTCTTCACGCGACCGTCCATGATCTCGGGGAAGCCCGTGAAGTCGGAGATGGCGCGCAGGGGCACGCCGCCCTCGGCGAGGGTCTGCGCCGTCCCGCCCGTCGAGACGATCTCGATGCCGAGCTCGGCCAGTCCGCGGGCGAACTCGACGATCCCCGTCTTGTCCGAGACCGACAGGAGCGCCCGTCCTACCCGTACCTCACCGGCGCCGACCGGAGGTGCTGTGGTCCTCAGCTCGGTTCCCTCGTTCATGAGCCCTCGACTCTACCGACCGACGATGACCCGACGCGGATTGGCGGGATCGAAGCTCACCGCGCCCCGGGCGATGAGGCGGACGGCCTCGGGGAGGAGCGCGTGCTCGATCGGGCGCAGGAGCTCGCGCACCTCCTCGGCGTCGCGAGCGTCGGGGAGCTCGACCGCCCGCTGGAGGATGACCGGACCGGTGTCCATGCCCCCGTCGACGAAGTGGACGGTAACGCCGAAGACCTTGACCCCGTAGTCGAGCCCCTGCTGGACGGCGCCGATCCCCGGGAAGGCCGGGAGGAGGGCGGGATGGACGTTGATGACGCGGTCGGGGAAGCGGGCGAGGAAAGCGTCGCTGACGAGCTGCATGTAGCCGGCGAGGACGACGAGCTCGGCGCCCCGGGCCTGCAGCCAGTCGGCGATCGCCAGGTCCCGCGCCTCGCGCCCGCAGTACGCGGGCACGGGGAAGGCCTCCGTGGCCACCCCGGCGGAGGCGGCGCGCTCGAGCGCCATCGCCTCGGGCTGATTGGAGGCGACGGCGACGATCTCGATCCCGTCGCGACCGTGGACTCCGTCGAGCAGCGCCTGGAGGTTCGTTCCCGCCCCCGAGGCGAGGACGGCGATCCTCATCCTCGGCGCCCGTCCGCCGGAAGGGACGCCGGCCGGATCGCTTCGATCCTCATGCGGCCTGAAGCTTGGGGAAGCGCCCGCCCGTCGAGCGCAGCGAGCCGGACTGGAGCATGGCGTCGACGCGGCCCATGACGTCGGCGGCGTGGAGATGGGCGAAGGCACCGTACTCGCGCAGGGCGTCGTAGGAGTACTCGGCGATGACCTTGGAGCGGCCGCCGCGGAGGATCTCGACGGCGCGCGTCCGTCCCACCGGGGGCGTGGCCGCGCGCACGACGTCGAGGATGGCGGCCTCGAGCTCGGGGGCGATGTCGAGGGCCAGCGCCGCGCCCGACGACGACGCGCCCGCGGCCCCGGACCTCGCCGGCCGCGTCCGCCCGCCGCCGCGCCCCGGCGCCGGGACGGGCGGGAGCACGAACTCCGGTGCGCAGACGTCGCAGCACGGGACCGTGGGCGAGGGCTCGGCGCGGTCGCCGAAGTGGCGAAGCATGGCGGCGCGCCGGCAGCCCTTGCCCTCGGCGAACTCCCACACCGAGCGGTAGTGGCGCCAGCGAATGCGCTCGGCATCGCCCGCCGAGGAGCGGCACGCGGCGTACGCGCGCTGGTTCCAGTCGGCCCGCAGGCGCCCCGCCGCGCGGTCGGGCGGCGCGGGAGCGGGCTCGATGACCTCGGCGCGCACGAGGTGGCCGAGGATGGCGCGCGCCTGGTCCTCGTCGCCGCGGCCGTCGCCTCCCGCCACCGCCGCCACCTCGCCGAGCGAGATGTCGTAGCGCCCGTTCTCCCCGGCGCCGCGCAGCCGCCGCCACACGCGCTCGAAGGCCCAGTCGGCGACCCGCGCGCGCTCGATGAAGAAGACGTGGAGCCCCTTGTCCTTCTGCGCGCTGAAGAGCAGGCAGCGCGCCGGCTGCCCGTCGCGCCCGGCGCGCCCCGCCTCCTGATAGTAGGCCTCGAGCGACTGCGGGACCGAGGTGTGGCAGACGGTGCGCACATCCGCCTTGTCGACGCCCATCCCGAAGGCGTTGGTGGCCACCACGACGCGAGCGTCCCCGCCCATGAAGCGCCGCTGGGTGGAGGCACGGGCGTCGCGGTTAAGCCCCGCGTGGTAGACGACCACGTCCCCGCTCCCGAGCCCGAGCCCGGAGCGGATCACCGGCGCCAGCGACTCGCACGCCTTCCGCGTGCCCGCATAGACGATCGCCGGGAGCGCCCCCTCCACCCCCAGCGCCGAGACGAGGCGCTGGCGCCGGTCGGCGTCGGTCGCGCACGGCACCACCGCGAAGCCGAGGTTGGGGCGATCGAAGCCGGTGGTGACGCTGACCGGGTCGCGCAGGCGCAGGCGCCGGGCGATGTCGACGGCCACGGGCGGCGTCGCCGTCGCGGTGAGTGCCATGATCGCACGCGCGCCGAGGTGGCGGGCGGCGTCGGCGAGGCGGAAGTACTCGGGGCGGAAGTCGTGCCCCCACTGCGAGACGCAGTGCGCCTCGTCGACGACGAAGAGGCCGATGCGGGCCTGCGCGAGCGCGCGCACGAAGCCCGGGGAGGCGAAGCGCTCGGGGGCGAGGTAGAGCAGGCTCACCTGCCCCTGAGCCACCCGCTCGAGCGTCCGCGCGTTGGCGGCGCCGCCGCGCTGGGCGTTGATCATCTCGACCTGAAGGGGGGCGATCCGTCCGAGCGCCTCGACCTGGTCCTGCATGAGCGAGACGAGCGGCGAGACGACGATGGTCAGGTCATCGCGCATGAGCGCGGGGAGCTGGTAGCACAGCGACTTGCCCGAGCCCGTGGGCATGACCACGAGCGCGTCGCGGTCGGCGAGCGCGGCCGCCACCGCCTCCGCCTGGCCGGGCCGGAAGTCCTCGAAGCCGAAGTGGCCGTGCAGCGCCTCGCGAGCGTCCATCACCGCCTCGAAGATAGCGGCGGGGTCGGCCGTTTCGCGACCGCGAAGCAGACTGGTGACAGGACGGCTCAGGCGCGCGCGAGGGGAAGCTCGAGCGCGTACTTGCCGTTCGCCTCCTCCTCGGTGCCCGCGAGCGGATACTCGCCGGTAAAGCACGCGTCACAGTGGGTGTCGCGCGAGGCGCCCACCGCCGCGTACACGCCCTCGAGCGAAAGGTAGTGCAGCGAATCGGCGCCGAGCTCGGCGGCGATCTCGTCCACCGTCCGGTCGTGGGCGATCATCTCCTCGCGCGTGGACATGTCGATCCCGTAGTGGCACGGATGCTTGATCGGCGGCGCCGAGATCCGCAGGTGGATCTCCGCCGCGCCCGCGTCGCGGAGCATCTGGACGATCTGGCGCGTGGTGTTGCCGCGCACGATCGAGTCATCGACGACGATCAGGCGCTTCCCGGACACCACCTCCGGCAGCGGATTGAACTTGAGCCGCAGCCCCTGCTTGCGCAGCTCCTGCCCGGGCTGGATGAAGGTGCGCGCGACGTAGCGGTTCTTGATGAACCCGTCGTCCTGGGGCAGCCCCGCCGCCCGGCCGAGCCCGCGCGCGGCCGCGTTGCCCGAGTCGGGCACGGGGATGACGAGATCGGCCTCGACCGGCGCCTCGTGCCACAGGTGCTCGCCCATCTTCCCGCGCGCGACCTGGAGCACGGTCCCCGCCATCCGCGAGTCGGGCCGGGCGAAGTAGATGTACTCGAAGACGCAGAAGGCGTGACGCTCGGAGCCCGCCACCACCCGGGTGCGGAAGCCCGCCTCGGTGAGCGTGACCACCTCGCCCGGGTACACCTCGCGCAGGTAGCGCGCGCCGATGAGGTCAAAGGCGCACGACTCGCTGGCCACCGTGTAGGACGGGGGTCCGTCGCCGCCCTCCATCACGCCGAGGGCGAGGGGCCGCAGCCCGTGGGGGTCGCGGAAGGCAACCACCGCGTCGTCGGTCATCACCACCGCCGAGAACGCCCCCTTGAGCCGCGGGAGCACGTCGGCCACGGCGTCCTCGATGCGCTCGGCGGGATGCGCCGCGAGCAGGGCGGCGATGATCTCCGAGTCCGACGTCGAGGCGAAGGCGACACCGCGCTCGCGGAGCTCTGAGTGGAGCTCGACGGCGTTGATGAGGTTGCCGTTATGGGCGAGGGCGAGCTCGCGACGGTCGCCGCGGACGATGGGCTGGGTGTTCTCCCAGTCCGAGGACCCGGTCGTCGAGTAGCGGACGTGGCCGATGGCCATGTGGCCGGGGAGCGAGCGCAGCTTGTTCTCGTCGAACACCTGGGCGACGAGGCCCTGGTCGCGCAGGGCCATGATGTTGCCCCCGGGCGCGGACGTGGCGATGCCCGCCGACTCCTGTCCGCGGTGCTGCAACGCGAACAGCGCGAAGTACGCGAGCCGAGCCGGGTCGCGTTCGGGCGCATAGATGCCGAACACGCCGCACTCGTCACGCGGTCCATCGCGCTCTGCGATCGGGAAGGTCATTCGGACCACACCGGACTTGAAGCGTACTGAACGAGCCCGGCGTCACGGATGGCGCGGAGCTCGGAAACTGCGACTTGCAGCGCGCCGGGGATGACGAGGTCGGTCCCGCCGACGCGCCCGATGATGCGCCCGAGCCCGGTCAACGCCTCCTCGGAGCCGGAAACCACGAAGGCGCGGCCGGGCGCCTCACCGAAGAGCTCCTGCACCCCACCTTCGATCCTCACCTTGAGCCGGGCCCCGATCCCGCCGGCGATGCAGCACTCGGCCAGGGCTACCGCGAGGCCGCCCTCGGCGATGTCGTGCGCACTTGAGAGCGCCCCCGAGCGCACGGCATCACGGACCTGGGCATGCGCATCACGGACGGCTTGCGGCTCCATCACCGGAAGGCCACCGGCGGGGGCGGCGCCGCGGAGCTTGGCGACCTCGGAGCCGTTGAGCGAGGGGGCGAAGGGGCCGACGATGGCGATCGCGTCGCCGTCGCGCACGAAGCCCATCCGGCCCGCCCGCGAGACGTCGGGGAGGCGGCCGACCATCCCCACCACCGGGGTGGGGAGGATGGGTCCGTCCGGGGCCTCGTTATAGAGCGAGACGTTGCCCCCGACGACGGGGACGCCGAGCGCCTCGCACGCGCGCGCGAGACCCTCGATCGCTTCGGTGAGCTGCCACGCCACGTGCGCCTTCTCGGGGTTGCCGAAGTTCAGGCAGTTGGTGAGGCCGAGGGGCTCGGCCCCCACGCACGCCAGGTTGGCCGAGCATTCGTATACCGCTTCGGCGGCCCCGGCGCGGGGATCGCAGGCGACGCGACGCCCGTTGCCGTCGATCGAGATCGCCAGCGCGCCGCCGTCGGGGAGCCGCAGGACGGCGGCATCGGCTTCGTCGGGGCGGCGCACCGTGCGCGAGCCGACGATGCTGTCGTACTGCTCGAAGACGGGACGGCGCGAAGC
Organism: Solirubrobacteraceae bacterium; assembly: GCA_035552815.1. GTDB lineage: Bacteria > Actinomycetota > Thermoleophilia > Solirubrobacterales > Solirubrobacteraceae > Palsa-465. Next base: position 10,339 of record DASZKU010000001.1, read on the forward strand.
CAGGTTCGGCGACGCAAGCAGCGCGATCAGCAGATCCCGCGCCGTCTCGCCACCCCGGAGCACGGCGGCGGGAGGCGGGTAGAGCTCCTCGAGCGGCGGCTCGGGGTCGAGGTCGTACATCGGGCATTCGTCGACGAGCACGGCGACGGGCATGTCGCCGACGATCGCTGAGCCGTCGAGCACGCGCAGGCGGCCGGTGTCGGTGACCGAGCCGACCTCAGTACACAGGACTTCCCAGCGCTCGCACACGGCCGCGACCGCCCCGAGGAGATCGGGGGTGACGACGCAGAGCATGCGCTCCTGGGACTCGGAGACCATGATCTCGAAGGGCTCCATGCCGGGTTCGCGCAGCGGCACCCGGGCGACGTCGATGTCGAGGCCGAGGCCGCCCTTGGCCGCCATCTCCGAGCTCGCCGAGGTCAGGCCGGCGGCGCCGAGGTCCTGGAGCGCGGCGAGGAGGTCGCGGTCGAGGAGCTCGAGGCAGCACTCGAGCAGCTTCTTCTCGGTGAAGGGGTCGCCGATCTGGACCGAGGGGCGCTTGTCGGCGACCCCGTCGACTCCGTCGATTCCGAACTCGGCGCTGGCGAGGACCGAGGCACCGCCGATCCCGTCGCGCCCGGTCAGGGCGCCGAGGAGGACGAGGACGTTCCCCGGGCCCACGGCGGCGCTGCGGATCAGGCGCTCGTGGGGCACGAGGCCCAGGCACATGGCGTTGACCAGGCAGTTCTGCTCGTAGGACTGATCGAAGTAGATCTCGCCGCCCACGGTGGGGACGCCGATCGAGTTGCCGTAGTGGCCGATCCCCTCGACGGCGCGCTCGAGCAGGTAGCGGGAGCGCTCGGAGCTCGCGGGCTCGCCGAAGCGCAGCGAGTCGAGGATGGCGATGGGCCGCGCGCCGACGGCGAAGACATCGCGGAGGATGCCCCCGACCCCGGTGGCCGCGCCCTGGAAGGGCTCGACGGCGGAGGGATGATTGTGCGACTCGACCTTGAAGGCGACGGCGAGCCCGTCGCCGATGTCGACGGCGCCGGCGTTCTCCCCCGGGCCCATGAGCACGTGGGGGCCCTCGGTGGGGAGGCGGCGCAGGAGGCGCTTTGAGTGCTTGTAGGAGCAGTGCTCTGACCACATGAGCGAGAGCATCGCCAGCTCGACGTCGCCCGGGTGGCGGCCGAGGAGGACGAGGATGAGCTCGTACTCGGACTCGGTGAGCCCAAGCTCGCGGTAGCGGTGGGGACTGCTAGGCAACGACGCGGTCGGCAAGGTGCGCCCTGATCGACTCGAAGATCCACAGCCCGTCGCTCGAGCCCATGAGCGGGTCGACCGCGTGCTCGGGGTGGGGCATGAGCCCGAAGACGTTGCCCGCGGCGTTGCTCACGCCCGCGATGTCATGGTCGGAGCCGTTGGGGTTGTGCCCCGGGAGGTAGCGCAGGAGGATCTGGGTGTCGGCCAGTCCCTGCTCGGGCCGGTAGTAGCGCCCGCTCATGTGCTTGACGGGGATCGACAGCGGCTCTCCGAGCGGGCAGGCGCGGGTGAACGGGCTGTACTCGCTCATCACCTCGAGCTCGACCTGGCGGCACACGAAGCGAAGCGACACGTTGGCAAGCAGGGCGCCGGGGAGCAGTCCCGCCTCGCACAGGACCTGGAAGCCGTTGCAGATGCCGAGCACGAGCCCGCCGTCGCCGGCGAACTCGCTCACCGCCTCCATCACCGGCGAGAAGCGCGCGATCGCCCCGGGGCGCAGGTAGTCGCCGTAGGAGAAGCCGCCCGGGATGATCACCGCGTCGACCCCCTGGAGGTCGCGCTCGCCGTGCCAGAGCATCACCGCCTCGCCCACCCGCTCGGCGGCGAGGACGGCGTCGACGTCGTCACAGGAGCCGGGGAAGCGGACGACGCCGAACGTCACGACGACCCCTCCACAATTTCATACTCCTCCACGAGCGGATTGCTGAGCAGGCGCTCGCACATCTCGGGCAGGCGCGCGGGATCCTCGACGTCGAGCTCGATCAGGCGGCCGACGTGGACGTTGGCCACCCCGTCGAAGCCGAGCGCCGGGAGGGCCCGCTCGACGGCCTGGCCCTGGGGGTCGAGGATGCCCGCCTTGGGGCGGACAAGGACGCGAGCGCGCATCAGCCGGTGCGTTTGAGCCAGGCGTCGAACGGCTCGCCGGTGATGAACTCGTAGGCCTCGACGTACTTGGCGCGCGTGCTCTGCACGACGTCATCGGGGATCGCCGGCGCGGGGGGATTGCGGTCCCAGCCCGTGCCCGAGGCCCAGTCGCGCACGTACTGCTTGTCGAAGCTCGGCTGCCCGCGACCGGGCTCATAGCCGGCGACGGGCCAGAAGCGCGAGGAGTCGGGCGTGAGCGCCTCGTCGCCCAGGGTGAGCACGCCGTGGGGATCGAGGCCGAACTCGAACTTGGTGTCGGCGAGGATGATTCCCCGCTCGCGCGCGTGCTCGGCCGCGTGCTCGTAGAGCGCGATCGACACCTCGCGCAGGCGCTCGGTGAGCGCGCGATCACCGATCAGCCGCACGGCGCCCTCGAAGTCGATGTTCTCATCATGGCTACCGAGCTCGGCCTTGGTCGCCGGGGTGAAGAGCGGCTCGGACAGGCGATCGGATTCGCGCAGTCCGGCGCGCAGGTCGATCCCGCACACCGCGCCCGTGCCCTGGTAGTCCTTCCACCCCGACCCGGTGATGTAGCCGCGCACGACCGCCTCGACGGGGAGCATCTCGAGCCGGCGCACG
>DASZKU010000002.1:0-2330 GCA_035552815.1 Solirubrobacteraceae bacterium
GCGCGGAAGTTGACCATGGCGGGATCCCCGTAGACGCAGATGGTGCGGTAATGCCCGCGCAGGACGTCGTAGACGCCGGTGCGGCGCCAGAGATCGCGGACGAAGGTGGGATCGTCGATCACGTCGCGGAAGCCCGCGACCCCGACGCCGCCACGCGCCCGAAGCGCCTCGAGCGCGGGCAGCAGCTCGCCATAGGGGCCGGCGGGGAGAAAGTCGGCGACGAGGAGGTCGGGCTCGAAACGCCGGACGATCTGCTCGAGGAGCTCGCGGCGGAGGGCGACGACGTCGCGGCGCGGAATCGGGAGGTCGCGGGGGTTCCAGTTCTCGAGGCGGTCGACCATCTTCAGCGACGGCAGCTTCACGTAGTCGATCCCGGACGGAATCGGGAACAGTCCGGCGGCGTGCGAACCGGTGACGGTGAGCACGGCGGCGCTCGGGTGGGCCGCCTTGAACGCGGCCGCCAGGTCGAGCTGGCGCTGGAGGTGCCCGACGCCGACCCCGTTGTGGGAGTAGAACATGACGCGGGGGCCGCCGCCGGGAGCGCGGGCGGGCAGGGCGGTGACCTGGGCGCCGTCGCCGCGGGCGGGAGGCGCCGCGGCGCCGTCGCCGCGCGCGCGAGGCCCCGCCGCCACACCGACGGCCGATCCATCCGGGAGAGCGGCCAGGCGCCGGAAGTGGCGAGAGGACTCGACGAGCTCGTCGTAGGTGCCGCGGGCCACGACGGCACCGTGCTCGAGGACGATGATCTCGTCCGCCTCGCGCACGAGCGACATGTGGTGGGTGACGAGCAATGTCGTGGTGCTCTGCATCAGGCTTTCGAGCGCGTCGATGACGCTCCGCTCGGTCGCGGCGTCGAGCCCGCTCGTGGGCTCGTCGAGGACGAGGATGGGACTGCACCGGACGAGCGCGCGGGCGATCGCCACGCGCTGACGCTGGCCACCCGAGAGCGATGCGCCGCGCTCGGCGAGGACGGTGTCGTAGCCGTCCGGCAGCTGCTCGACGAAGTCGTCCATGCCCGCCGCGTGCGCGGCCGCGCGCACCTCGGCATCGGTGGCGTCCGGGCGCCCGTAGCGGATGTTCTCGGACACCGAGAGGCCGAACAGGATCGATTCCTGCTGGACGGTCGAGATCTGCGCGCGCAACGACTCGAGCGTGTATTCGCTCACGTCGCCGCCGTCGATCAGGACCCGTCCCGAGACGGGGTCGAAGAGCCGCGGCACGAGGCTCAGCAGCGTCGACTTGCCGCTTCCGGTGGTGCCGACGATCGCCACCCTGCGCCCCGGCGCGACGGCGAAGGAGACGTCATGGATGACCTCTCGCCCGGGGTCGTACCCGAAGTCGACATGATCGAAGGTGATCTCGCCGCGGAAGGGCGGCGCGGGCCTGGCGTCCGGGGCATCGGCGAGCTCGGGCTCGGTGTCGAGGATCTCGATGATGCGCTCGGCGGCCGCCAGCGCCTTGGCGGAGCGCTGCACGCTCTTGGAGGCGCGGCGCAGGGGTCGGTACGCGGCTCGCAGGTAGGAGACGAAGACGATGAGCTCGCCCGGGGTTATCGCGCCGCTGAGGGCGCGCAGGGTGCCGACGAAGAGGATCACCACTGTCCCCCCCGACAGGGCGAGCTCGACGCTGCGGTTCATCTGCGCCTCGAGGCGCGCGCCCTGGACGCCCTGCTTGAGGCTGCGGCGGTTGATGTCGTGGAAGCGCTCCTGTTCGCGCTCCTGGGCCCCGTGGAGCTGGACCACCGACATCGCCGAGAGGGCCTCGTGCATGACGGTCGCCACCTGCCCCTCGCGCTTGCGCTGCCGGTTGGCGTTGGTGCGGATGCGCTGCCCGTAGAGCCAGGAGAGCCCGACGATGACGGGCATGACGACGAGCGAGGCGGCGGTGAGCACCGGGTCGACAATGAGCATGATTGCGAGCATGAGCAGGACGAGGACGGCGCCCGACCCGAGGTTGACGATGAAGTCGATGAGGACGTCGCGGAGGAGGATGATGTCCGCGCTCAGGCGCACGAGGAGATCGCCGGTGCGCTGGCGCTGGTAGAAGCTCGCCGGGAGCACATGCAGGTGGCGGTACAGGCGCGTGCGGATGCCGTAGACGATCTGCTGGGCGGCCTTCGAGAGCATGTAGTCCTGGTAGAAGTACGAGATGCCGCGCACCAAGCCGCTGAGCGCGAGGACGATCGCCGCCGCCAACAGGAGGTCATCGGGCGAGCGCCCGAAGACGAGGAAAGGCTGCGTCAAGCTCCCGCGGGCGGGCTTGTGGAAGAGGACCTGGTCGAAGACGACCTTCAGTGGCCACGGCTCGGCGGCTCGTGTGAGGGCGTAGAT
>DASZKU010000003.1:0-2960 GCA_035552815.1 Solirubrobacteraceae bacterium
CGGCGCGTCCGTGCCGCACGGCGGCGCGGCGGTGTGCGCCGGCTGCGGTCACCTGTCTGGGGACGGTGGAGTGCGTCTCAGATGGCCGGACGACGAGATCACGACCGCGATCGCCACCGAGACGATCACCGGTCTCGGACCCGCAACGGGAGGATGCCCATGACCGAGCTCACGATCGCCGCGGCGGCCGCCCCCTTCGGCCGCGACATGGGCCTGTGCCTGCAGACCGTCGAGGACCTCATCGCTCGTGCCCGCCGCCAGCGTGTCGACCTCCTCGTGCTTCCCGAGGCCGCGCTCGGCGGCTATGTGGAGACGCTCTCGGGCGACGCCGATCCGCCGCCCGCCCTCGATCCGGGCGGCCCCGAGGTCGCGAGGGTGGCGGAGGTGGCCGGAGACATGGTTGTGTGTGTGGGCTTCTGCGAGGAAGGAGAGGGCGGTGCTCGCCACAACGTCGCCGCCTGCGTCTCGGGCGAGGGTCTGTACGGCCTGCACCGCAAGGTTCACCTCCCCCTCGACGAGCATCGCCTGACCACGCCGGGCGACAGCCTGGCGGCGTTCGACACGCCGGTGGGGAGGCTGGGGATGCTGATCTGTTACGACAAGGCCTTCCCCGAGGCGGCACGCACGCTGACCCTCGACGGCGCCGAGGTCCTGTGCTTCCTGTCGGCGTGGCCGTGCAGCGCCTCCAACCCGGCGCCCCGGCTCGAGGACGACCGCCAGTGGCGGCGCGCCGAGCTCTGGGACCGCGCCCGGGCGGCCGAGAACTCGCTCATCGTCGCCTCGGCCAATCAGACCGGGAGCTTTGGCCGCCTGCGCTTCCTCGGCGGCGCGCGGGTCGTGGGGCCGGGCGGTGACGTGCTCGCCCGCACCGGAGTGCAACCGGGTCTGGCCCTCACCACCCTCGACGTGGCCGAGACGCTCGAGCACGCCCGCCGCGCCCTCTCCCCCATCCGGGACCTGCGACCCGACGCCTACCGCGTCGCCGAGCCCGTCCCTTACGCCTGACCGATGCCCTCGGTGGAGTTCACCCTGCGCTGGCCGGACGGCGTCGAGCAGCACTGCTACTCACCGTCCACCGCGATCGAGCAGGCGCTCGTCGAGGGCGGCGTCTATCCCGTGGCCGAGCTCTTACGGCGCTGCCGGGACGGGCTCGAGCGCGCAAGCGAGCGCGTGCGGCAGACCCGCGGCTTCGCGTGCGCCGCGGCCGCGGAACAGCTCGTCGAGATCGAGGAGCGAGCACGTGGGTGCGTCGACGCGGGCGTGGTGCGCGTCGAGCGCCTCCGGCGAGACCGGCCCAAGGCGACCCACCCGGCCCCGCCGACGCTGAGCGGTCACGCGGGGGTGGTGGTGATCGGAGGCGGCCAGGCCGGGCTCGCCGTGAGCTACCTCCTGCGCGAGCGCGGCGTGCCCCACGTCGTGCTCGAACGCGACCGCCTGGCGAGCTCATGGCGCCGCGAGCGCTGGGACACCTTCTGCCTCGTGACCCCGAACTGGCAGTGCCGGCTCCCCGGCTACCCATACAAGGGCAAGGACCCGGACGGGTTCATGCTCAGAGATGAGATCGTTGACTACATACGGGGGTTTGCCTCCTCGTTTCGCCCGCCGCTCTACGAGGGGGTAACGGTCGAGCGCGTCGAAGGCGACGGGGCCGGCTTCCGCGTGCACACCTCCCGCGGCGAGCTGACCGCCGAGCAGGTCATCCTCGCCGTCGGCGGCTACCACCTCCCCTCGATCCCGCGCCTCGCCGCCGCCCTGAGACCGGAGCTCACCCAGCTCCACTCCTCGACCTACCGCAATCCGAGTTCCCTCCCCGGCGGGGCCGTGCTCGTCGTCGGCAGCGGCCAATCGGGCGCGCAGATCGCCGAGGACCTCCACCTCGCGGGGCGGGAGGTCCATCTCAGCGTGGGGAGCGCGCCGCGGGTGGCGCGCTTCTACCGCGGCCGTGACTGCGTCGCCTGGCTCGAGGACATGGGCCACTACGACATCCCCATCGACGACCACCCCGAGGGCCTCGCCGCCCGCAAGGAGCCGAACCATTACGTCACCGGCCGCGACGGCGGACACGACCTCGATCTGCGCGCCTTCGCCCGCGACGGCGTGCACCTGCACGGGCGTCTCCTCGGCGTCGACGGCGAGCGCCTGACCTTCGCCGACGACCTCGCCGCCCGGCTCGACGCCGCCGACGCGACCGCCGAGCGGATCAAGGACGCCATCGACCGCTACATCGCGGCCCGCGGCGTCGCCGCTCCGACCGAGCCGCGCTATACGCCGGTGTGGGAACCGGCACCCGGCGAAGCGGAGCGCCTGTCGCTGGCCCAGCAGGACGTGAGCGCGATCGTCTGGGCGACCGGCTTCCGCGCCGACTGGTCGTGGGTTCAGCTCCCGGCCTTCGACGGCACCGGCTACCCCACCCACGATCGCGGCGTCACGACCGTGCCGGGCCTCTACATGCTCGGTCTCCCCTGGCTCTACACCTGGGGCTCGGGCCGGTTCGCGGGCATCGAGCGCGACGCCCGCCACGTGTCCGAGCTCGTGGCCGAGCACCGGGCCGTGGAGTCGCAGGCCGCGGCGTAGGACCGCCGGCTTTCTCATCACAGCCTCCCCTCCCGTGCCGTCCGCGCTCTGAATTGGGCTACGATCGCGCCCATGCCCGACCGCCTCTACTTCACCGACTCCGACGAGGCCAACGCGCTGATCGCCTCAGACCCGATGGCACTCCTGGTCGGCTTCGCCCTCGACCAGCAGGTCACCGTGCAGAAGGCGTTCTCGGGGCCGCTCGCGATCAAGGAGCGGCTCGGGGCACTCGACGCCGACATGCTCGCCTCGGCCGACCTCGAGGCCGTATTCCGCGCCAAGCCGGCCATCCATCGCTTCCCCGGGTCCATGGCCACCCGCGTCCACGACCTCGCCGTCCACATCATCGACGAGTACGACGGCGACGCCGGTCGTGTCTGGACCGA
>DASZKU010000004.1:0-2098 GCA_035552815.1 Solirubrobacteraceae bacterium
CTGATCTCCGACGAGGTTCCCGTCGACGAGCATCAGCGCGACGAGCTCATCGAGGCCTTCCAGATCCGCCGGCAGCCCGGCGCTCTGAGGGCGAGCGCCGAGGATGAGGACGAAGAGGAAGACGAGCCCGACGAGCTCGAGGAGGACGAGGAAGTCGGTCACGAGTAGGGCCGGCGGTCCGCCGCCGCGCTGCAAGATCTTCCTCATACCGTGACCGGGGGCGCGCGCCGCGCGTAGCATGGGACGGGTGCGTAGGCGCCTGTTCGGCCCGCTTGTCGCGGTCGCCTGCATCGTCGGCATGCTCGGGGGTGCACCAGCGGCCGGCGCCGCCCCCGTGCTCGTGCTCGGCCCCGGGGGCCACGGCGCCATGCGCGAGAACCCCTTCCTGCCCGCCGCGGCGCTGACCCCGGCCCCGGCGCCCGCGCGCCCGACCCGCCCGCCTGGGCAGGTGAGCTCCGATGCCCGGCGACGGTCGCAGGTCACCATCGGCTCGGCGCTCACCAAGCTCTACCGAAGCCGGCAGATCGACGCCGCCGAGTACGGAAGCGACCATGCCGTCCTCGAGAAAGCCATCCACACGGCGGCGCGGCTGCGGGGGACGCGCGCCGTCGAGCTCTACAGCGTTCTCACCACCATGCACAACATGACGGTCGCCGGCGAGCTGACGCCGTCGCGCCTCCCGGCGCTGTTCCTCACCCTCGACGACAACCGGCAATGGTGGTCGACAGGCCCCCTGCTCGCCTCCGGCCAGCGCGTCCAGTTCGCCGGCTCGCAGCTCGTGTGGGAGTACTACCCCGGACAGGGGATCCAGCTCCAGGAGCTCGGGACCTTCGGCGAGGCGGACGGGTTCTACACCGGCGGGCCGGCGTATTACGCGCGGCTGCGCCAGGTGGTCTCCGAGTTCATGGCCCTCGCCGTGCACCGCGCCGGTGGCCTGGCCTGGGAGTACTACTTCTCCTTCGACGGCGGGCGGGCGCCCTGGGTGAGCGCGATGGCCCAGGGGACGGCGATCGAAGCGCTGACGCGTGCCTACGAGGCGTTCCACGACCCCTCCTACCTCACCGTCGCCGCCCAGGCGCTGCCCCTCTTCTCGGCCGCCCCGCCCGTCGGGGTGAGGGTCCGCACCGATCGCGGCGCCCGCTACCTGCAGTACTCGTTCTCCCGCACCTCGATCATCAATGCCTTCCTCCAGAGCCTCATCGGCCTCTACGACTACGCCCACGTGAGCGCCAGCACGGTGGCACAGCGGCTCTTCGACGCCGGCAATGCCGAAGCGCTCGCCGAGGTCCCGCATTTCAACACCGGCGCCTGGTCGCTCTACCAGCCCGGTCTCGAGGACACCCTCTCCTACCACCAGCTCGTCACCGGGTTCCTCCAGGAGCTGTGCTCGCGCACCCAGGCGAGCGCGTACTGCACCACCGGGCACGACTTCGAAAAGGACCTCACGACGCCGCCCGTGCTCACGCTCAACACCCGCCGCTCCCGCGTCGGCGCCCTCACCGACGTCCACTTCTGGCTCTCCAAGGAGTCGCACGTGGGGATCGTCGAGGTCCTCAACGGGACCCAGATATTCGCCACCAGCGCCGAGCTCGGCTACGGAAGCAACACCTTCGGGATCCCCACCCCCCGCCGGCCCGGCACCTACACGGTGCGCCTGGCCGCCACCGATCTCGCGGGCAACTTCAAGCGCATCGTCGGCAGCCTCACCGTCGCCCCCCGGCACTGACCCCGGCCCGCGGCAGGCCGCCGCGCGGCATAGCGCCTCGTAGACTCGCTCCCCGCATGCGGCCGCGCACGATCATCTACACGGGCAAGGGCGGGGTCGGTAAGACATCGGTGGCGGCGTCCACGGCGCGGCGCACCGCGAACAAGGGCCTGCGCACCCTCGTCCTCTCCACCGACCCCGCCCACAGCCTGTCGGAGTCGCTCGAGACGGAGCTCGGGACGGAGCCCATCGAGGTCGACGAGCGGCTCTGGGGTCAGGAGGTCAAGGCTCAGGACGAGATGGAGCGCCACTGGTCGGGCGTGCAGGACTGGCTCGGTGAGCTCTTCGTCGAGCGCGGCGTCGACCGCATCTCGGCCGAGGAGCTCAGCGTTC
>DASZKU010000005.1:0-2252 GCA_035552815.1 Solirubrobacteraceae bacterium
AACCCGAAGAAATTCCAGGCCCTCGGGGCTCGGATTCCCAAGGGCGTGCTGCTGTACGGGCCGCCGGGAACGGGCAAGACGCTGCTCGCTCGCGCCGTCGCGGGCGAGGCCGGCGTGCCGTTCTTCTCGATCTCGGGCTCGGACTTCGTCGAGATGTTCGTCGGCGTCGGCGCCTCCCGCGTCCGCGACCTCTTCGAGCAGGCCAAGCAGAACTCGCCGTGCATCATCTTCATGGACGAGATCGACGCCGTCGGCCGCCACCGCGGGGCGGGGCTCGGAGGAGGCCACGACGAGCGCGAGCAGACGCTGAACCAGCTCCTCGTCGAGATGGACGGATTCGAGATGAAGGACAACATCATCCTCATCGCCGCCACCAACCGGCCCGACATCCTCGACCCCGCGCTCCTGCGTCCCGGGCGCTTCGACCGCCAGATCGTCGTCGACCGCCCCGACCGCAACGGCCGCAGGAAGATCCTCGAGGTCCACACCCGCGGCAAGCCGCTCGGGCGCGAGATCGACGTCGACGTGCTCGCCGGGCAGACCCCCGGGTTCACCGGCGCCGACCTCTCCAACCTCGTCAACGAGGCCGCCCTCCTCGCCGCCCGCACGGGCAAGCGCGAGATCACCCAGGTCGAGCTCGAGGAAGGGATCATGCGCGTGATCGCCGGACCCGAGAAGAAGACCCGCGTGATGAGCGAAAAGGAGCGCCGCGTCACCGCCTACCACGAGATGGGCCACGCGATCGTCGGCCACTACCTGCCGAACTCCGATCCCGTCCACAAGATCTCGGTCATCTCCCGTGGCCAAGCGCTCGGCTACACGATCTCGCTCCCCAGCGAGGACAAGTTCCTCACCACCCGCGCCGAGCTCCTCGACACCATGGCCATGACCCTGGGAGGCCGCGCCGCCGAGGAGACCGTCTTCAGCGAGGTGACCACCGGCGCCTCCAACGATCTCGAGAAGGTCACGGCGACCGCCAAGCAGATGGTCATGCGCTTCGGGATGAGCGAGAAGCTCGGACCGCGCGTGTTCGGCCACGACCATGGGCAGCCCTTCCTGGGCCGCGAGTTCTCCGCCGAGCCCGACTACTCCGACGAGATCGCCCGCGAGATCGACGACGAGATCCGGCGGATCGTGGAATCGGCGCACCAGCAGGCCCGCGACATCCTCGGCCAGTACCGCGATTCGCTCGAGAAGCTCTCGGAGATCCTCCTCAAGCGCGAGACGATCGAGAAGGGCGAGTTCGAGGCGCTGCTCGACGGCCAGAGCGAGCGCGAAGTGTTCGGCGCCGAAGCGCCCCCGCCGCCCCAGCTTCCCGTCCCGCCGGCGACCGCCGACCGCGCCGGGCGCGAGGCGCCGCGGCCGCTTCCCAGGCCCGGCCTGGCCGGCGGCACGGCCGAGGCTCGGGGCCTCGAGCTGCCGGAAAAGCCTGAGCTCGCCTGACCCCCAATCGCGGCTCGTCCGCACCCTCCTGACGGCCACCCGGGTGTGGCTGCCGGCGGTCATCGCCTTCGTGGGCGCCGTGTTCATGGTCATCGGGCGCGGGCGCACGAACCTGGCGGCGGTGGGCGTGTGCCTGCTCCTCATCGCCCTCACCGTATGGCTCATCAACTGGCTGTTCCGGATGAGCGTGGAGAGCAACCGCGAGCGCGAGGACGAGGAGGAGGCGCGCCGGGTCTTCGACCGGACCGGGCGCTGGCCGGATGACGAGGAATCCGCTGGCGCGGATTCCTTTGGGAGTTCGGTCTAGGTTGCGGAGTCGGGTGGCGCTGTGAGCGCCGAACTCCCGGCGCGTAGAGATCCGTTTCGCATTATGGGGGTCGTGAATGTGACCCCCGACTCGTTCTCCGACGGCGGGCTCTACCTCGATCCCGCGGCCGCGGTCGCGCACGGGCTCGAGCTCGCCGAACAGGGCGCGGCCATCCTCGACGTGGGCGGCGAATCGACGCGACCCGGCGCCGAGCCCGTTCCCGCCGCAGAGGAGCTCCGGCGCGTGGTCCCGGTGATCGAGGGGCTGATCGCCGCGGGGGTGTCGGCCCAGATCTCCGTCGATACATCGAAGGCGGCGGTGGCGGCCGCGGCCCTCGGCGCGGGCGCGACGATGGTCAACGACGTGAGCGCCCTGCGCGCCGACCCTGAGATGGCCGCGCTGCTCGCCGCCAGCGGCGCCGACTGCTGTCTCATGCACATGCTCGGCGAGCCGCGGACGATGCAGGAGGACCCCCGCTACGACGATGTCGTCGCCGAGGTCA
>DASZKU010000006.1:0-9660 GCA_035552815.1 Solirubrobacteraceae bacterium
ACGCCGCCGACGCCGCCGGCCTGACCCAGATCCTCGCCCAGACCGGCTCCTCCCTGCTCGGCATGACCATCAACCTCCCGCGCAGCCGTCGCCTCACGAACGAGATCGCGACCGCCTCCGCGCTCGGCGAGTCAAGCCGCATCGCCCACCTCCAGCGCCAGCGAGCGCGGATCGATGCGCGCTTCGACCCGGCCAGGGCGCTCGCCGCCACGATGCGCTACCTGGCGATCGCCCAGCGCGATCTCGGCCGCCAGGACCTCGCCGTCGTGTCGTACCACATGGGGATCGGCAATCTCCAAAACGTGCTCCACGACTACAACGGAGGCCAGGCCGTTCCCTACCCTCAGCTCTTCTTCGACACCGCGCCCGACAACCACGCCGGCGCCTTCACCCTGCTCCAGGGCTTCGGCGACGATTCTTCGCTCTACTACTGGCGCATCCTCGCGGCCGAGAAGATCATGGCCCTGTACCGCTCGAACCCGGCTTCGCTCCGGACGCTGAGCGCGCTTCAGACCGCGAGCGCCGACAACGCCGAGGTCCTGCATCCCCCCGGCCAGACGCGGGTGTTCGCCACGCCGGGGGATCTGGGCGCGGCCTACTCCTCCCGCCAGGTCCTCCCCCTCCCCTCCGATCCCGCCAAGCTCGGCCTCGCGTACAGCTCGGCCCTCGGAGCGCTGGCCGACCGCCTCGGCCAGCCCGTCGCGCTCTACCGGGGGCTGCGGCCGGCGGCGCTCGAACGGCTGATCGAGCTCGCCGCCCGCGTGCGGACCCTGACCGCGCTCCAGACCGCGCGGGCCGACAACGCCGAGGTCCTGCATCCCCCCGGCCAGACGCGGGTGTTCGCCACGCCGGGGGATCTGGGCGCGGCCTACTCCTCCCGTCAGGTCCTCCCCCTCCCCTCCGATCCCGCCAAGCTCGGCCTCGCGTACAGCCCGGCCCTCGGAGCGCTGGCCCACCGCCTCGGCCAGCCCGTCGCGCTCTACCGGGGGCTGCGGCCGGCGGCGCTCGATCTGCTGATCGAGCTCGCCGCCCGCGTGCGGACCCTGAGTCACTCCAAGGCGCCTCTGATCGTCGCCCAGGCGGTCACCGACCGGGACTACCAGCACGCGCTCGGGGCCGGGCGCGGGTATTCGCTCCCGACCACCGGCTACCAGTTCGAGATTGAGCGCCGCTACGCGAGCCAGGCTCAGGCGCTCGCCTTCCAGGCCATGCTCGACCGCCTCCAGGCGCTGAACCTGATCGCCTGGGTGCGCGAGCCCACGACGATCGACGTGACCGTCGCCTCCGACGCCGGGCGGGCGATCGTGAACGGGCTTTGACGTCCGCCTCGCCGCGGGCGGCGGGGGTTCCTGGCAGCGGGGGCGGTCATGCCGGGGCCTGCTGTCGGGTTGGTTCGCGTTTCATGGACCCGGCTTGCTTCGCCTGGAGGTCTCCGCGCGCTGTCGCCTGCGCGGGCACGTCTGCCAGCCACGGAATCTCCGCCCTGGCGTGGGTCAGATCGCGGCACTGCTCGCTCACGCCGACGCTGACGCGACCCTCCCGCCAGGCGACGCGACGCTGCTCCAGCGCCGCATTCCACAGCGCTCGCAACGCACCCGACCAACCCGCCAGACGCTGCTCCTGCTCGGAGGTGGGGGCCAGGCGATAACGACGACCCGCAAGACGCGACCCGCACCCCGGTCCCGCGCTCACAGCGTCCACCTCCCCAACGACCAGCTCGTGCTCTGGCTGAAGTACCGACCCCAACCGCTCACGACCCCCATTCTCGACCCGCCGGAGGACGGATGCCGCCCGGATGCTCCGGGCGCTGCCGGTAGCTATCGTCCCGCGGCGTGACCGACGCCGTGAGGGCGCCCGACGAGCTCCTCGTGGGTCTGCCCGACTTCCCCTTCGAGCCGCACTACCGCACCTTCGACGGACTGCGGCTCGCCCACATCGACGAGGGGTCGGGGCCGCCCGTGCTCTTCTTCCACGGCGAGCCGACCTGGTCGTTCCTGTGGCGCCACGTGATCGCGCCGGTGCGCGAGGCCGGGTTTCGCTGCCTCGCTCCCGACCTTCCCGGGTTCGGGCGCTCGGACAAGCCGATGGCTCTCGACTGGTACACCTACGAGCGTCACGTCGCCGCGATGGCCCCTCTGCTCGAGGATCTCAACCTCCGCGACGCCACCATCGTCGTCCACGATTGGGGCGGCCCCATCGGTCTGCGGCTGGCCGTCGAGCATCCCGAGCGGATCGCCCGCCTCGTCATCCTCGATACCGGGCTCTTCACCGGGCACCAGCGCATGACCGACGCTTGGCTGACCTTCCAGCGCTTCGTAGCGCGAACCGACGACCTTCCCGTCGGCCTCCTCGTGCGCCGCGCGTGTCATCGCGATCCCGGCGACGAGGTCATCGCCGCCTACGATGCGCCGTTTCCCAACGCCGCCTCGAAGGCCGGGGCGCGCGCCTTCCCCTTGATCCTCCCGACCTCACCCGAGATGCCGGGCGGGGCCGCGGGCCAGCGCGTGCTCGACGCCCTGCGCGAGGACGCCCGCCCGAAGCTCGTGCTGTGGGCCGATTCCGACCCTGTCATCCCCCTCGCCACCGGCCACCGCTTCGCGGCCGCGCTCGGCACCGAGGTCCACCACGTGGTGGCCGACGCGAGTCACTTCCTCCAGGAGGACGCCGGGCTCGAGATCGGGGGCCTGATCGCCGCGTGGCTTCGGAGTTAGCCGCTACGCGACCTGGGCCTCGCGCTCGGGGGTTGGGGTCTCGGGCGCCGCGGCCTGCGGCCGGGTCTCGGCCCCGGTGACGGGCTGCGCCATCCGCGCCTCGTAGGCCGCTCGCGCCACATGGTCGGGGTTGACGAGGACCGCATCGCCCTTGAGCAGGCGAGCGACGAGCTCGGCCACCGGGGTGGGCACGAGCGCCTTGGACCACAGCAGCAGCCCCATGATCCGCGGGATGACGACCTGGTAGCGCCCCGTCTGGAGCGCGCCCACGATCGCCTCGGCGACGTCCTCGGGCTCGACGAGCTTGACCAGGCGGGTATTAGACAGGCCCGAGCCGAGCTCCGTATTGACGACATGAGGCATGATCACGGTGACGTCGACGCCCGTGCCGCGCACCTCTTGGCGGATGGCCTCGCTGAGCCCGACCACCGCGTGCTTGGTCGCGCAGTAGGTGGCGCCGCCCGAGACCCCGGCCTTGCCCGCCGTCGAGGCGATGTTGACGAGGTGGCCTGTCCCACGCTGAGTGAAGCGCTGGAGGGCGAGCTTTGAGCCGATGATGACGCCGGTCAAGTTGATGTCGACGACCCTGGCCGCCATCGTGTCGGATTCTTCGACGAAGGGACCGATGGGCATGATCCCTGCGTTGTTGATCAAGATGTCGAGGCGCCCGAAGCGCTCTTCGACCTGATCGAGGAAACGGGCGAAGCTGTCGCGGTCGGTGACGTCGAGCGGCAGCCCGAGGGTTCCCGATCCCAGCTCCTCGGCCGTGCGCTCGGCGAGCCCGGCGTCGATGTCGCCGAGAGCGACGCGGGCGCCCTGGGCAATGAGCGCGACTGCGGTGGCTCGGCCGATGCCGCGGCCGCCTCCAGTGATCGCAACGACGCTTCCGGCCAGCGATCGTGGGGTTCGTGCCATGGTCTGTCTTCCTCCTGTGGTTTCGGTGGCAATAGGGACCGTAGCGGTCCGAGCACGCGTCCTCACCGCGGTGGTGGCGGTCCCGGCGGTTCGACGATGTCCCGCCCGGTCGGCTGCATCGTCTCGTCCAGCTCCAACTGCCAAAAATATCGTGCAAAGCTCACGCCGGCGCGGAACTCGCCGACGTGCGGCTCGACGCGCTCGCCGCGGGCCATGGCGACGATGAGCTCGGGGTAGGTGCGGCCGGGCAGGGCGGCGTACATGGGGGCGGGAAAGGCGCCGCCGAAGCGAGTGTTGACGTCGGTGATGCCGAGGCCGATCTCGCGATCGCGGAAGGCCTGGACGGTGCAGGGCCCGCGGACGCCGAGGGCCTCGACGACGCGGCGTCCGAGCTCGATGAGCTCCGGGTCGGCGATCACCGTGCCCTTGATCGACTCGCCCCCACGCGACTCGATCATCGTGCGCGGGATCGCGTTCAGGCAGCGGCCCTCGAGGTCGCAGAGGCAGTCGATCGAGAACTCGAGTCCGTCCATCCACCACTGGACCATCGTCGGCTCCTTGACGTAGTCGACGAGGAATTCGACGGCGCGCGCGTCGTCGGCGCGGTGGATCGAGCGAGCGCCCGAGCCCTGGCGGGGCTTGACCATCACCGGGTAGTGCTCGACGGGTTCGCCGGGGAGCACGGTCGGCGGCGTGGGCAGGTCGAGGCTGCCGAGCAGGAGATGAGCCTCGTATTTGTCGAAGGTGGCGCGGGCGATCCCGGGGGCGGGCACGAGCGCCGGCAGCTCCCCTTGTTCGCGCGCGCGGGCGAGGACCTCGAGGTCGAGGTCGGTCAGGGGAATCACTGCCTTGACTCCGTAGCGCCGGCACAGCTCACGCAGCGCGGGCACGTAGTTCGGGTCCTCGATCGGCGGAACCGCCGTGCGATGGTGCGCCGCATACTGGGCGGGCGCGAGCGGGTTCGGGTCGGCGGCCACGACGGTGGCGTGCTGGGCGAAGGCGGAGACGATGTCGTAGCGCTTGCCGACACCGGTGAGGAGGACGCCTACGTCGCGCTCGGCGGGTGCCATCCGCCCCTCTTTCCCTTGTACAGGCCCTGCCCGCTCACGACGGCGCGCCAGGTCATGGCCAGGATCTTGAGGTCGAGCGTGAGCGACTGGTGCTCGACGTACCAGAGGTCGAGCTCGATCCGCTCAGACCACGGGAGCGCCGCCCGCCCGTTCACCTGGGCCCAGCCCGTGATCCCAGGCTTGACGGCCAGGCGGCCGCGCTGGCGCTCGGTGTAGTGCTCGACCTGCACGGGCACGGTCGGGCGGGGCCCGACGATCGACATCTCCCCCCGGAGGACGTTCCACAGGTTCGGGAGCTCGTCGAGCGAGAGGCGGCGCAGGACGCTGCCGACGCGGGTGATGCGGGCATCGCCGCGCTGGATGGCGAGGCCGGCGCCGGTGAACTCGGCGCCGTGCTGCATGGTGCGAAGCTTGTAGATCTGGAAGCTCGCGCCGTCCTTGCCCACCCGTGTCTGCCGGTAGATCGGGCTGCCGGGCGACTCGACCCGGATGGCCAGGGCCACCAGGGCGACCACGGGCGCGCTCAGCGCCGAGCCGGCGCCCGCAAGGACCAGGTCGAGGACCCGCTTGGCGTCTGCGCGCGCGCGCGTCACCGCGTGCCCTCGGCGGGCTCCCACACGGCCGGGGTGCCCCGGCGCAGCCAGTCCCATAGGCCGGCGGCGAGCGAGGCGGTTGTGAGCACGTAGTAGCGGGCAACGAGAAGGGGGCGGGCGGGCACGAGGCCGGCGGCGAGGGCGGCGAGGAGGATCGCGGCCTGGAGCGCGACGGCGACGGCGTAGACCCAGCCCTGGCCGAGGAGGGCGATGCTGGTAACGAGGACGATCAGGTGCAGGAACGGCGTCGCGTAGCGCAGCACGCGATGGGAGACGATCATGAAGGCGTAGAGCGGGTCATAGCCGCGAGGAGAGAGCATCCCGCCCCGGAGCACGATCGGCCACATGTGGCTCATCATCCTGCGCTTGCGCGCGAACTCGCCTTCGATGGTCGGGACCATCTTCTCGCTCGCGCGCGCCCCGGGCTCGTAGAGCGCGAGCCAGCCGCGCTTGACCATGTTGAAGGGGAAGGAGAGGTCGTGACCCATGATCGGATCGACGACGACATAGGACTCCTTGCGCGTGGCGTAGATGGCGCCGTTTCCCGCCGTGACCGAGCGTAGGCGCGACTCGAGCGCCCGGATCGCCATCTCGTAGCGCCAGTACAGGCCCTCCTGGTTGGTCCCGTTCTCGCTCACGAAGCGCACAGCGCCGCACACGTAGCCGACGCGCGGATTGGCGAAGGCGGCCACCAGTCGCGTGAGCGCGTCCGGCTCCCAGCTCGCGTTGGCGTCGGAGAAGGCGACGACGTCGCCCCTCGCGTTCTCCACCGCCGTGTCCTGGGCCCGGATCTTGCCCCCGCGCGGGAGCTCGAGGACGAGGTCGGCCCCGGCCGCCCGCGCGCGCTCGGCAGTGGCATCGACGGACCCGTCGCACGCCACGATCACCTCGAGGAGCTCGGGCGGGTAGTCGAGGGCGCGCAGGTTCGCTACCCGGCCCGCGATCACGGTCTCCTCGGCGTAGGCGGGGACGATGACGGAGACGGTCGGAGGAGCGGGGGACGCTGGGGCGGGCTGGGGCGAGGCGGGCGGGTTTGGGCCGCTGCGGGTGCGGCCGCCCACGCGGGCGAGGCCGCCCAAGCGGGTGCGGCCGCCCACGCGGGTGCGGCCATCCAAGCGGGCGAGGATCGCGAGCACGAGGCCGTACCCGACCTGCGCGTAGACGAGCAGGCCGGCAGAGACCCAGAAGATGATCGCGAGCGCGGTCACGGCGGCGCTCATTGTGGCGGGCGGGGACGTCGGCGGGGGTTCACGGCTAGGCGGCGAGCGTGCGATAAAGCTCGAGGGTGCGGCGCGCCGACTCGTCCCACGAGTATGGGCCCGCGGCCGCAGCGGTGGCCGCCGCGGCCATGGGCTCCCGGGCGCCGGGGTCGTCGATCAGGCTCGAGAGCGCCTCGCGCAGCGCGCCCGGGTCGTCGGGAGGCACGAGGAGCGCGGCCCCGGTGTCCGCGATCTCGCTGAAGCCGCCGACGTCGGTGAGAACTACGGGCTTGCCGAAGGCGAGCGCCGTCGCCAGCACGCCCGAGAAGTCGAAGCGCTCGGTCCGCGAATAGGGGAGGACGACGATGTCGGCCCGGCCAAAGAGGGCGGGGATCTCGCGATCGGCGACGAAGCGGGGAAGAAAGCGGACGCCGGGCGGGGCGCGCTCGGTGAGTGGCTCGACGGGCATGCGCGGTCGACCCACGATCCACAGCTCGGCACCGCTGAGGCCGAGCCAGGCATCGAGGAGCACCTCGATCCCCTTGTAGGGCCGGAGCAGCCCGAAGAAGAGGACCACCGGGCCGTCGAAGTGGCGGAGCTCGGGGGTGAGGGGCAGATCGCGCGGCAAACGGGTGAGGTAGTCAAACGCGCCGTGGTGGATGACGTGGACCTTGGCGGGATCGAGGCCCGTCGCTTCGATGAGCTGCTGACGTCCGTACTCGGAATGGACGACGAGGGCGTCGACCGCCTCGTAGCAGCGCCGCTGCGCCCACTCCTGGGCGGGACGGGGCTCGCGCGGCAGGAGGTCGTGGGCGGTCACGACGAGCGGGCGGTCGGGGAGGAGCCACGGGTCGAGCCACTGCAGGGCGAGCCACTGGAAATGCACGACGTCGGCGGCGGCGGCGGCGCGACGGTAACGGAGCATGTCGGGGACGTGCTCGGCGAGCTTCGTGGCGCGGCGCACGGCGGACCCCGGTCCTCCGCGCGCGTGGCGGTAGAAGAGCTCGCGGACGGCGTACCCGTCAGGCGTGGGCACCGAGCCGTACGCGAAGGCGCTCGTGACGAGGTCAACCTCGGCGCCGGCGCGGGTTAGGGCCGCCGCGAGAGCGTGGTCGTAAGGCGGGGTGTAAGCCGAGGGATCGACGAGGTGGACGCGCATCAGGCGGCGGGCGTCTCGTCGGGTGGGTGCGGGTCGTCGAGCGCGTGCGGGTCGTAGGGCGCGTGCGGGTCGTCGAGCGCGTGCGGCTCGTAGGGCGCGTGCGGCTCGTAGGGCGCGCCGGCGAGAGTGGCGAGCCGGCGGGCGGCGGCGGCGGACTCCGCGTCGGCGGCCTTGACGCGCGCGCCGGGATCTCGCATCAGGCGGAGTACTGCGGGCGCGAGCGAGGCCAAGCTCGAGAGCCTGGGCGGGAGAGCGACCGTATAGGTCGCTGTCCCGCCCAGGGTCCGCAGGCAGCGACCGGGGCGGCGGGCCACGAGTCGGGCGAGCGCGGACGCCCGTGCGGCGATGCCGTCGTCTTCGCGGTAGTCGACCGCGATGCCGCGCGCCGAGCGGAGATCGATGACGTCGGGGCGGCGGGCGGCTTCGACTCGGACTCCGGTGGGGGCGGTGCTGAACGCGGGCGTGGGGAACTGGTCGGCGACGAGGACGACCCCTGTCGCCGCGGGCCGTGCGGCGGTTTTCGGCGGGCGGTTCGAGAGGGTGAAGCCGGCCAGCTCGTCGAGGGCGAGGAGCGCGTCGAGGGCGAGGTAGGCGCGGGAGGGCACGTCGGCGCGGGAGGGCACGTCGGCGCGGGAGGGCACGTCGGCGCGGGAGGGCACGTCGGCGCGGGAGGGCACGTCGGCGCGGGGGCCGGCCGTGTGAGTGCCCGGCACCCCAACCCGCGCGCGTCCCCACGCCCGCCGCCCGGCCCGCCACACCGCCGGCTCCGGCCTGAACCCCTGATAGCGGCGCGCCAGCCATGCCCGCCCGGCGGCGTAGCCTCGCCATTGCCGCCGGAGCTCGGCCACGCTCGATCGGTACTCGTGCTCAACCCGGGCCTCGGAACGGATGCCGAGGCGCCAGCCCGCCGCTTGGAGGCGCCAGGAGAAATCGGTGTCCTCGGCCGCCCGCAGGCCTTCGTAGAAGCCGCCTATCTGTTCGAAGGCGGCGCGGCGGACCATGAGGTTGGCGGCGGCGGCGCGGGGACGGAAAGGGTGGGCGAGATGGGCCTCCTGGCCGAGGAAGTTGCGTGCTGCGCCGTAGCGCGCGGCGAGGGTTTGGGGGCCGGGGGCGGGAATGACGCCGCCGGCGAGGGCGCCGATGCTGGGCTCGACGAGAGTTGCGAAGTAGGCGTCGAGCAGCCCGGGGAGCGGGCGGCAGTCGGCGTCGAGAAAGAGAATCCAGTCGTTCCGGGCGTGCCCGGCGCCGGCGTTACGGGCATGCGCGGGCGAGCGCTCGGCGCGCGCCGAGACGATCGTCACGGCCGGCGTGGCGGGTACGGAGGCCGAGTTGTCGGCGACGATGAGCTCGTCGCCGTCGCGCCGCTCGAGGCCGAGGAGTGAGGTCATGGCCGAGCGGGCTTCGGCCGTGGTACCGGCGAAGGGCATGACCACGCTCACGGCAGGCCGGCTCACGGCGACACCGCGCTCACGGCGACACCGCGCTCACGGCGACACCGCGCTCTCGGCCCGCCGGCGCGTGAACCCCCGCAGCCGCGCGATCTCCTCGGGGTGGGGGAAGCGGGTGAGGAGGAGGGCGAGCGGGATCGCGAGCCAGGCCGCGGCGCGGAGGACGAAGCCCCCGAAGCCGCTCGTGGGCAGGAACACGTCGCCGAGGGCGGCGATCCCGCCGACGACGACGACGATCTGGACGAGGCGCCGCCACTCGAAGGCGACGGCGAAGAGCCGGCGGGTGAAGAAGTACATGGCGGCGAGCATGACCAAGTAGGCGCCGCACAGCGCCGCGCCGGCGCCGACGAGGCCGAGGCGGGGCACAAGGATGACGAGCAGGATCACGTTCGTGGCCAGGCCGGCGATGGCGGCGGGGAAGTTCCGGGTCGTCACCTTGGCCCGTCCGGCGATGACGACGAAGACGACGAAGAGCCCGTACATGGCCCAGCCGAGCGCGACCCATGGCAGCGGCCGGTAGGCGGAGTAGTAGCCCGGGGAGGTGAGCAGGCGCACGACCCAGCGA
>DASZKU010000007.1:0-16441 GCA_035552815.1 Solirubrobacteraceae bacterium
CGCACGGTGATCGACGAGGAGAAGATCGACACCGGGAAGATCTTCGCCGCCGACGGCACCGTGCTCGCCAAGTCGCTCCCCGGGCCCGACCACACCTTCACGCGCACCTATCCGACCGGATCGCTGTTCTCGCAGGCCGTCGGCTACTCGTACGTGAAGAACGGCCAGGACGCCGGCCTCGAGCTCTCCGACGGCGATTACCTGCGCGGCGTGCAGACGGGCATCAGCGCCATCATCGGCCAGCTCGGCGGCGGAACCCAGGTCGGCGACAACGTCTACACGACGCTCGACACCAAGGCCCAGCGCCTCGCCTACCAATTGCTGGCCGGCCGAGCCGGATCGGTCGTCGCCCTCGACCCGACTACCGGCGCCGTCAGGGTCATGGCCTCGCTCCCCACCTATAACGACAACACGATCAACACCCCGTGTGCCCTGCCGTCCTGCAGCCAGCTCAATGACGCCACCCAGGCCCAGGACGTGCCCGGTTCGACGTTCAAGATCGTCACCGCCGTTGCCGGGATCGACAGCGGCAAGTTCACCCCCAACTCGGTCATCACCGGAAACTCTCCGCTGCTCGTCTCCGGCCAACCCCTACAGAACGACGGCAACACGAGCTGGGGGCCGCAGACCCTCACCGTCGCGCTGACCAATTCGATCAACACGATCTTCGCGCAGGTCGCCCAACAGGTCGGCCGCGCGACCATGACGACGTACATGAAGCGGTTCGGCTTCTACTCCAAGCCGCCCATCGACCTCCCGCCCGCCGAGCTCAACGCGAGCGCCCCCTACCCCTCGGGATCCTCACATCCCTTCGCCCCCGGCAGCCCCAACGAGGACATCGGGCGCATCGGGATCGGCCAGGGCGGCCTCCTCGTCACCCCGATGCAGATGGCCATGGTCGCCTCGGCGGTGGCCAACGGGGGCAGGCTCATGGCTCCCCATCTCACCGACCGCGTCGTCAACCCCGACGGCCAGACCGTGCTCCAGATCAAGCCGGCGCTCTACAGCCAGGTGATGAAGCCCTCGACGGCGGCGGCGGTGTCCCAGATGATGCGCAATGTGGTCGAGGAGGGGACGGGCCAGGCCGCCAACCTCGGTGGGCTCACCGTGGCCGGCAAGACGGGCACCGCCTCGATCGGCAACACCGGCTCGAACCTCACCGAGCCCTGGTTCGTCGGCTTCGCTCCGGTGGAGAATCCGAAGATCGTCGTCGCCGTCACCATCGACAGGACCCAGGGCCAATTCGGCGGGACCGTGGCCGCGCCCATCGCCGCCTCGATCATGAAGCTCATCCTCTCAGAGCCCAATGGCTGAGCTCGAACCCGGAACCATCGTCGACGGCCGCTACCGGGTGATGTCCCGCCTGGGCTCGGGGGGCATGGCCGACGTCTTCTGCGCCGAGGATCAGCAGCTCGGACGTAAGGTCGCGCTGAAGCTCCTGCACCGCCGCTTCGCCGAGGACCCGGGCTTCGTCGAGCGCTTTCGCCGCGAGGCCCAGGCCGCCGCGGGACTCCAGCACCCCAACGTGGTCAGCGTCTACGACCGCGGATCGCATGACGACACCTACTACATCGTCATGGAGTACCTGCCCGGGCGCACGCTCAAGCAACTGATCCGCGACGAGGCGCCGCTCGACCCCGTCCGGGCCATCGATATCACCATCCAGATCCTCAAGGCGGCGCGCTTCGCCCACCGCCGGGGCGTCATCCACCGCGACCTCAAGCCCCACAACGTCATGGTCGAGGACGATTCCGACCACATCAAGGTCACCGACTTCGGGATCGCCCGCGCCGGCGCCTCGGACATGACCGAGACCGGCTCGATCATGGGCACCGCCCAGTATCTGTCGCCCGAGCAGGCCCAGGGCCACGCCGTGAGCGCGAGCTCGGACCTCTACTCGGTCGGCGTCGTCCTCTACGAGATGCTCACGGGCCGGGTCCCCTTCGACGCCGAGTCGGCGGTCACCATCGCCCTCAAGCACGTCTCCGAGGCCCCGGTCCCGCCGACCCAGATCAACCCGAACGTCCCGCCCGAGCTCGAGCAGGTCGTCCTCTGGGCGCTGAACAAGGACCCGGTGCACCGCCCCGCCGACGACGATCAGCTCATCACCGCGCTCGAGCAGGCCAAACAGGTGATCGTCTCGGGCACCCGCGGGCAGCGGACGGCGTCCTTCGCCGCCGTGGGAGGCGCGCCGCCGCCCCTGCCTCCACCCCCGCCGGCGCGCTCCGCGGCACCGCCCGAGGTCGTACCGGCGGCCTTCGTCGAGGACCCGCCGCCCCCGCCCATGGTCACGGGTCCGCAGCGGCCAGCCCGCTCGGGCGGGAGTCCGTGGCCGTGGATCCTCCTCGTCGCTCTCCTCATCGGCGCCGGCATCGCCGCCTACCTGCTCACGCGGCCCGCGCAGGTGAAAGTCCCGCTCGTCGTCGGCAGCCAGGTGAACGTGGCCACCACCAAGATCAACGACGCGGGACTGACGCCGAACACGGTCACCGAGCCCAACAAGCTCGCCTCGGGGACGGTGGTCTCGCAGAACCCGCTCGCCGGGCAGAGCGTCGACAAGGGCTCGACGATCAGGGTCGTGGTCTCGAGCGGACCCGGCAACGCACCCGTCCCCTCGGTCGTGGGCAAGACCAAGTCGGGGGCCGAGCACGCGATCACCGGGGCGGGGCTGAAGGTGGGAAGCGCGGAGACCAAGTACTCCTCGAGCATTCCCGCCGGCCGCGCCACGGGCACCGATCCACCCGCCGGCCAGTCAGAGCCGGTCGGGTATCCCGTGACCCTCTTCGTCTCGCTCGGCCCGGCGCCCGTCAACGTCCCCGATGTGACGGGAGAGACTGCCACCAACGCGCGCAATACCCTGACCGGGCTCGGCCTGAAGGTGACGACGACCAACCAGTCCTCGAGCACCCAGACACCGGGCACGGTGATCAGCCAGAGCCGGACGGGATCCTCGCCGGCGGGCTCGACGGTCAACCTCGTCCTCGCCCAGGCGCCCCCGATGGTCAAGGTCCCGACGGTGACCGGTGCCACCGCGGCCGCCGCCACCAAGACGCTCAAGGCCGCGGGCTTCGCGGTCAAGGAGACGACGACCAACGTGACCGATCCCACGCAGGACAAGACCGTCGTCTCCGAGTCCCCGGCGGCGGGGAGCAAGGCCAAGCAGGGCGCCACGGTGACGATCGTCGTCGGCAAGTACACGACGACGACCACCACCACCAGCACCCCGACCGGCACCACGAGCACCCCCACGAGCACCACCACCACTCCATGACGCCCCGGCGCGTGGCGGTCCTCGCCGGGGGCCGCTCGTCTGAGCACGAGGTCTCCCTCGCCTCGGCCGCCTCGGTGCACGGGGGCCTCGAGCGCGCCGGCCATGCCCCGGTGATGATCGAGATCGGGCGCGACGGCGTGTGGCGCTGCGACGGCCGCGAGGTCGGACTCCAGCCGGGGGGCGGTTTCGCAGGGGCGGAGGTGGTGTTCCCGGTGCTCCACGGGCCGTTCGGCGAAGACGGCACCGTGCAGGGCCTGCTCGAGTGCCTCGACGTGCCCTACGTGGGGGCCGGCGTGCTCGCGTCGGCGCTCTCCATGGACAAGGTCATGTTCAAGGACTTGATGGCCCACGCCGGAGTGGCTCAGGTCGACTACCGAGGGGTGAGCGCCGAGCGCTTCGGGGAAGATCCCGCCGCCGCGGTGGCCGGCCTCGCCGGCCTCGGCCTGCCCGTGTTCGTCAAGCCCGCGCGCCTCGGCTCCTCGGTGGGGATCGCGCGCGTCGCCGAGCCCGAGGCCCTCGCGCCCGCCCTCGCCGCCGCCTTCGAGCACGACCCCCTCGCCATCGTCGAGGCGGCGTCGACCGGGCTCGAGGTCGAGTGCTCGGTGCTCGGCAACGGCGATCCCCTCGCCTCGGAGCCCGGCGAGGTCCTCCTCGCCGCCGGAGAATCGGGGTGGTACGACTACGAGGCCAAGTACTCGCCGGGAGGGATGGAGCTCATCGTCCCCGCGCGCGTGTCCGCCGAGGCGCGCGAGCGGGTGCGCGCGCTCGCGGTCGAGACCTTCCTGCGCGTGGGATGCTCGGGCCTGGCCCGCGTCGACTTCTTCGTCGAGGGCGAGGCGGTGCTCGTCAACGAGCTCAACACCATGCCCGGCTTCACCGAGACGAGCGTCTACGCGCGGCTCTTCGAGGCGACCGGGATCCCCTACCCCGAGCTTCTCGACCGCCTCGTCTCACTCGCCCTCGACCGCCACGCGGAGATGGGGCGCTACCGGCGCTGAGCTACTTGTAGAGGGCGAGCTTGAGCCCGACGTGGTCGCCGCCGGGGGGGAGCTTGGTGATCCACACGAGCCAGTAGCGGTGGGCGACGCCTCCGGCGTTCAGCTTGATCGTCTGATCGTTCTCGACGCCGTCCTGGCTCCCCACCTGCACCCAGTTCCCCGGCCACGCGGTGGGGGAGGGGGTCGAGTCGCTGGCATAGAACTGGGCGTTGAAGCCCGGGGTGCTCGTGAGGATCCGGATGTCGGTCACCGCCGACTTCGGGGCGGCGTCGACGTAGATGCCGATGCCCGCCTCGAGGAGGACGTGGTCGTAGTAGTTGACGGTGGTCCACTCGTCGGCGGGGTTGTTGTCGATGGCCAGCCCGGCCTCGCCCGGGTTCTGGGGCGAGGTCCCGAGCGGGTTGAAGGCGTGGGCGCAGGTGTCGCACAACGAGACCGGGGTCGGCGCCGCCGGGGGCGGGCTCTGGGCCAGCTGGCCCGTCCCGTGGTGCGCCCGGGTGGCGAGCCAGATCGCGCCCCCGGCGATCACCGCGAGCGTCGCCATCACGAGCAGGGCGGCGAGCGCGGGCCGGCGCACGCGCAGCGGGACCCGGCGCTGGGCCTTGCTCGGCAGCGTCTTGAGCACCGCCGTGACCTCGCCGGTGGCCGTGCCCGCCCGCGCCGTCTCGATCCCGAGCACGTCCTCGAGGTCGGCGATGAGCTCGGCGTCGTCGCCGTAGCGGTCCTCGACGCGCTTGGCGGTGGCCCGGTCGAGCACCGAGGCCAGCGCCGCCGAGACCTCGGGGCGCTTGGCCTGCACGTCGGGAAGCGCCTCGCGCACGTGCTTCATCGCCACCGCGACCTGGTTCTCGCCCTTGAAGGGAACCTCGCCGGTGAGCATCTCGTAGAGGACGATGCCCACCGAGTAGAGATCGGACTGCCCCGTCACGTGGCGCCCGAGGGCCTGTTCGGGGGCCACGTAATCGGTGGTTCCGAGCACGCGCCCGTCGGCGGTGAGCCCGTCCTCCTCGAGCGTTCGCGCGATGCCGAAGTCGGTGACCTTGGCCGAGCCCTCCTCGTCGATGAGGACGTTCTGGGGCTTGACGTCGCGATGGACGATGTGGCGCGCGTGGGCGGCGCCCAGGGCGCGCCCGATCTCGATCGCGTAGGCGATCGCCTCGGCGATCTCGAGGCGCCCGTGGCGCCGGATCCGCTCCTTGAGGGTCTCGCCCTCGACGTACTCGAAGACGATGTAGGGGCGTCCCTCGTCCTCGCCGGCGTCGATCACCCCGACCACGTGGGGATGGTTGAGCTGGGCCACGGCGCGCGCCTCGCGGCGGAAGCGCTCGAGCTGATCGGAGTCGGCGCTGACCTCGCGATTCATGAGCTTGATCGCCACCTGGCGCTCGAGCACCTCGTCGAGGGCGCGATAGACCGTCGACATCCCTCCCGCGGCGATGCGCGCATCAAGTCGGTATCGGCCGCTGAGCCGGGTGCCGAGGAGCGTCGATGTCATCTGCTGGCTTCTATCTTCCCCGGAAAGGTCGTCGCCTATGCGTTGTACTACACCGCCCCTCTATCCCTAGGTTAATTGTCGCGGATCGGGCGGACCGCAGGCGCGTGACCCGCTAGCGCCGCCGGGTGGTCCCTAGCGCCGGCGCGCGAGACGGGCGAGGATGGCGATGGCGAGCCCCGCCCGGTAGGCGGCATAGGGGACGAGCGAGCGGTCGCGCTCGACCTGGCGGATGAGCCACGTCGACCCCAGCGTCGAGGCGAACGAGGCGGCGGCGCCCACTGCGAAGGCGCCGCGCGCCCCGGGCGGGAGCCCGCGCCTGGCCAGGCGGACGCCCTTGAGCGCGGTCGCTCCGGCGATCACCGGGAGCGCCACGTGGCGCGAGAGCCGGTTGGCGTCCACGCGCGTGAACCGGCGCAGGCGCGCGGCGGCGAGCGTGGCGCCGTTGCGCGACACCCCGGGGAAGAGGGCGCACGCCTGGGCGACCCCGAGCCACAGGGCGTCGACGGCGTTCGCCTCCACGTGGGTGCGCGTCTGCGAGGAACGGTCCGCCCACGCCATCACCGCCGACCCGGCGAGCAGGCCCGCCGCCACCGTCGCCGGTGTGCCCAGGTAGCGCTCGATCGGCCGCTCGAGGGTGAACCCGATCACCGCCGGCGGGGCGAAGGAGAGGGCGATGAGCACGAGCCGGCGTACGCCGAGGCCGTGTATGGCCTCGCCCACCTCGTCGCGCAGGGTGATGAGAAGCGCGGCGGCGGTCCCGGCGTGCAGAGCGATCTCGAACGACTTGCGGAGCTCGGGCTCGAGCTCGCCGTAGCGCCACCCGAGCAGCCACGGCACCACCGTGATGTGGCCCGAGGAGGAGATGGGCAGGAGCTCGGCCGGGCCGTGGAGCACGCCCAGCGCGAACGCCTCGCCCAGCGGTGGCGCCTCGCTACGCGACGGCATCCGGCGTCGGCCCGTCGCTCCCCGATCGCCCGCGCTTGAGAACCAGGTAGGCGATGACGAGCACCACGATCGCCACCGCGGCGTAGTCGACGTACTCCAGGTGGTGGCGCCAGCTCTCCCAGTTGCTCCCCACGGCGCGGCCGAGGACGGCGAGGCCGGCGATCCACGGGATCGAGCCCAGGGTGGCGAGCACGACGAAGCGGGCGAAGGGGACCCGCGAGGCGCCGGCCGCGTAGGGGAAGGCCGCCCGCGCCAGGGGAAGCATGCGCGAGAGGGGGATGCTGATCGTGCCCCGGCGCTCGAACCAGCGCTCGGCGCCATCGAGCCGAGCGGGGGTGAGATGGAGCTTGCCCCCGTGGCGCTCGAGCAGCTCGCGGCGCCCGTAGTGGCCGATCCCGTAGGCGATCGACGCCCCGATCGTGTCCCCGAGCACCCCGAAGACGATGACCCCGAGGAGCGTCAGGTGATGCTGGTAGACGTTGAAGCCGGCGAAGAGCATCGGCAGCTCGCTACCCGGCACGCCGATCACCCCCGAGCTCCCGATCATGATCAGGATTCCCGCCAGTCCCAGGTCTCGGATCACATGCGTCGCGACGGTTACGAGCACGTCGGTGACGCTGGCGAAGCCGATGAGCATGCCGAGCCTAGGGTAGCGTCACCCCTACCGTGAACGTCTGGATCGACCTCACGAATTCACCGCACGTGCTCGTCATGCGCCCGGTGATCGAGGAACTGCAGCGTCGCGGTCACCACGTCGAGGTCACCGCGCGCGACTTCGCCCAGACCCTCGACCTGTGCCGGCGCCTGGGCATCGCCCACACCGCCATCGGCCACCACCGGGGCGGCGGCCTCGCCGCCAAGGCGCGCGGCCTCGCCGCCCGCTCCCTCGCCCTCACCCGCTGGGCCCGCCCGCGCCGCTTCGATCTCGCCCTCGGCCACGGCTCCAACGACATCACCGTCGCCGCCGCCGTCCTGCGCATCCCCTCGGCGACGACCTTCGACTACGAATGGGCAACGGTCCAGCACAACGTCAATTGCCGCCTTGCCCGCACCGTCGTCATCCCCGACGCGATTCCCGCCGAGCGCCTCGATCGCTACGGCGCCCGCGGCAAGGTCCTCACCTACCCGGGGCTCAAGGAGGAGTACTACCTGGCCGACTTCGAGCCTTCCCAGGCCGTGCTCGGCGAGCTCGGGCTCGATCCTCAGGGCGTCATCGCCGTCGTCCGCACCCCGCCCGAGGTCTCGCTCTACCACCGCTTCGAGAACGATCTCTTCGGCGAGGTGCTCGACCGGCTCACCCCGGCCGCCCAGGTCGTCGTCCTCCCCCGCACGCCCGAGCAGCGTGAGGCGCTGGGGCGCCGCGACGGCGGCCTGATCATCCCCGACCGCGCCGTCGACACCCAGTCCCTGATCGCCTACGCCGACCTCGTCGTCTCCGCCGGCGGGACCATGAACCGCGAGGCCGTCGCCCTCGCCACCCCGGTCTACACGATCTTCGAAGGCCGCCCCGGAGCCGTCGACGACCGCCTGATCGCCGAAGGTCACCTCAAGCGCCTCACCAGCCCCGACGACATCACCATCGACCCGCGCGACGAGGTAAAGGCCCGTGCCCCGAGGGTTCGCCGCGACCCGGCGCTCCTCACCGACCTCCTCTGCACACCGGCCCGAGCCCCCCACCACGTGGCGCCCGGGGGCGGCCCCCACGCGCCCGGGCCACCACCACCCACGCACCACTCCTAACCGCCGACAAACAGTGCAATCGTCACAAGCCCGTACAATCCCCCCGTGCGCTGGCGGATCAGATCCGCGGCCCCCGTTCACCGCCATTCTTTACCCCAGCTATTGGCGGACGGGCTGTTGGTCGCCCTCGCCTATTACCTGGCCTACTGGCTGAGGTTCGATGGCAGCATCGTTGCTCGCTACAACGATCTGCTGAACGACACCATCGGCTGGGTCATTCCCGCCACCCTGGTCGTCCTTGCCGCCTTCGGCGTCTACCAGCGGCTGTGGACGTTCGTCGGCCAGCGGGACTACGAGTCGGTGATCAAGGCCGCCTTCGTGACCACGGTGATCGTCGTCGGCGTCATCGCCCTCCTGCATCCCGTCACCGTCGCCGAACCGATTCGCCACACCGCGACCCCGGTGACCATGCCCGCCGGCGTGATCGCCCTGTGGTTCCTGCTCATGCTCGGCTTCCTCGGCGGCGCTCGCTTCATCGTCCATCTCGCCGTCGAGGGCCGGGTCCGGAGCTTCCCGGTGGTCAAGGGCGGCCGTGACGTGCTCGTGGTCGGCGGTGGGCAGGGGGGACGGCTCGTCGTCAAGGAGCTCGTGCGCAACCCGCAGCTCCGCCTGCGGCCCGTGGGCTTCGTCGACGACGATCCCCGCAAGCTCGCGATCAAGGACGAGCACGGGCTCAAGGTCCTGGGCACGACGGAGTCCGAGGACTTCTCGCGCGTGCTCGACGAGGTCGAGCCCGACCAGGTCATCATCGCCATCCCCTCGGCCCCGGGAACGCTGCGCGGCCGGGTCGTCGCCGCCTGCCGCAAGCGCGGGATCCCCGTGCAGACCATGCCCACGGTGTTCGAGCTCCTCCAGGACGGCTCCGGGCAGATGCGCGTGGCCAGCCAGCTCCGCGATGTCCGGGTCGAGGACGTGCTCGGTCGCGAGCCCGTGCTCATGGAGCTCGAGCGCGTGGGCGCCTACCTGGCCGGCGAGGTGGTGATGGTGACCGGCGCGGGGGGATCGATCGGTGGCGAGCTGTGCCGCCAGATCGCCCGCGTGGGCCCGCGGCGCCTGATCCTCGTCGACCATGCCGAGGACAACCTGTTCGAGATCCTCCGCGAGCTCGAGGAGGAGCGCCACGTGCACACGGCCGTGCCCGTGCTCGCCGACTGCAAGGAAGAGGAGCGCATGCGCGAGGTGTTCGCCGAGCACCGGCCCGTGGCCGTCTTCCACGCCGCCGCCTACAAGCACGTGGTGATGATGGAGCGCAATCCCGTCGAGGCGGTCCGCAACAACGCACTCGCCACCCGCCTGGTGGCGCGGATCGCGGGCGAGAACGGCGTCGGGGTGTTCGTCCTCGTCTCCACCGACAAGGCGGTCAAGCCCGCGACGGTGATGGGCGCGTCCAAGGCGCTGGCCGAATGGGCGGTCGAGGCGGCCGCCGCCATGCACCCGAAGACGCGCTACGCCACCGTCCGCTTCGGCAACGTCCTCGGCTCCTCGGGCTCGGTGGTGCCCATCTTCCGGCGCCAGATCGCCGCTGGCGGCCCGGTGACGATCACCGATCCGCGCATGGCGCGCTACTTCATGACCATCCCCGAGGCCGTTCAGCTCGTCATCCGCGCCGGGTCGCTGGGCGAGGCGAGCGGGGAGGTGTTCGTGCTCGAGATGGGCGAGGCGGTCAAGATCATCGACCTGGCCGAGGCGATGATCCGCCTGTCCGGGCTCGAGCCCGATCGCGACATCGTCATCGAGGTGGTCGGCGCCCGCCCGGGCGAGAAGTTCCACGAGGATCTCTTCAACCCCTACGAGCGACCGCTGCCCACCCCGGCCCAGAAGATCGTCCGCGCCGAGCGCGAGCCGCTCGACCCCGCCTGGGTGGAGTCGAGCTTCGCCGAGATCAATCTCCTCGTCCTCGAGGGCGACGCCGCCGTGCTCGCCGACAAGGTGGCGACGCTGGCCATCGACCGCCACGCCGACGCGCCTGGAGTCAGTCGCCCGACGCTCCACGTAGACTCCTGAGCTGCCGCCATGGGCATAGCACCGTACGCTCTATCAGTCCACCACTTTATTTCATCAGTGGGCGCCGATGCAGGCTTCGCCTCGATTATCGGGCTGGCCATTCTCGTGCTGCTCTACTTCGCGCAGGCGCGCGAGACCGCCTCGCTGCGTGAGCAGGCCGAGCAGGCGGGGGAACGGGTGGCGCAGCTCGAGCGCCGCCTCGCCCAGGCCGGCAGCGTCCAAGCCCAGCCGGCCGCTGCGCAGACCAACCCCGCGTCGGCGTTCCAGCCGGCCCCGAGCGTCGTCGGCGCGCCCGGCCACCAGCCTCCTCCCACCTTCGCGCCCGCGCCCACCCCGGCGCCGCCAGCAGGGGTAGGGGCGCCGCCACTCTCGGCGGCCACCAAGCTCATCCCCACGCCACCGGCGGTCGGGCTCGGCAGCGGA
Source organism: Solirubrobacteraceae bacterium (assembly GCA_035552815.1). Taxonomy (GTDB): domain Bacteria; phylum Actinomycetota; class Thermoleophilia; order Solirubrobacterales; family Solirubrobacteraceae; genus Palsa-465. The sequence goes on from DASZKU010000007.1 coordinate 10,877, forward strand.
GTCGCCGCCGCGGGCATCGCCGGTCTCGCCGGGCGCTCCCCGGCCCAGGCCCCCGGCCAGAGCCCGGGGCAAGCCCCCGTCCAGACGCCGTTCCCCGGCGCCCCAGCCCGGAACGCCCCAGCCCCGGGCACCCCCGGCCAGAACGCTCCCGGCGCCCCGGCGGGGTCGCCGGGCGGGCCGGGCGCCCCCACCCGGCCGGGCGCCCCCACCCGGCCGGGCGCCCCCACCCGGCCAGGCGCCCCCGGTGGGTTCCCCGCACCCGGCGCCCCCGGCCGCGCGCCGTACCCCGCCATTCCCGGCCGCGCGCCGGACAACGGACCGGCGCCCGCGGGTCCCGCCCCCGGCTCCCCCCCGGGGACGCCACCGCCGATGAACCGGATCGTCACGCCCCGTCCCGCCACCGCGGCGGGCGGCGCCGGCGTGGGGACGGACTTCGGCGCCGGTGCCACCAACGGCACCGGCGAGCATCAGGTGATCCCGCCCCCGGCGCCCGTTCCCCCGCGCCGACCGGTACAGATTCGCCCCGGCGGCTCGAGCGGCGGGAGCGGCCGGCCGCGCATGCTCTCAGGGCTCGCCGACGACGGTGGCTCCACGAGCGGACTCACGCGCGTGCTCATGGCCGTGGCCGCGGTTGCGGTGATCGCCGCCATCGTCATCGTGCTCGTCTCGGTGACCTCGGGCGGCGGCAGCTCCCAGACGATCTCGAACGCCGGGACCCCGACGAGCAACGCGCCGACGACCGTGACCCATCGTCACAAGACCACTCCCAAGCCCGCACCGGTCAACAACGCCAACGTCACCGTGGCCGTCCTCAACGGCACCGCCGTCTACCACCTCGCCAACAGCGTCGCTGGGCAGCTCACCGCCGCCGGGTTCAAGCAGGGAACGGTTGCCAACGCCGCCACCCAGACCCAGCCGAGCACCACCGTCATGTACGTCTCAGGCGACCAGCGCGACGCCACCGCCGTGGCCAGGGACCTCAAGCTCAGCTCCTCGGCCGTGCAGCCGATCGATGCCAACACGCAGGCCCTCGGGTGCCCGGCGGCCGGTTCGTGCAGCGTGGTCGTGACCGTGGGCGCGGACATGGCGAACTCGGGCACGCAGACTTCGACCGCTGGCTGATGCACGGACGCCATCGGGCGTTCGGGCCCGCGTCGGCGCCTGAGGGCGCTCGCTCACACACCTCCCGATGACCCCCCTCCTCGACCTTCCCGAGCGCACCCCGAAGCCGCGCGAGCGGGGCATCACCCATGTCCTCGACCGGGGCCTGTCGATCGCTGAGGTGGACGGGCTGATGGAGGTCACCGGCGGCGCCGTCGACCTCGTCAAGCTGGGGTGGGGGACAGCGCTCGTCACCGGGAACCTGATGTCCAAGCTCGGTCGCTACCGATCCCACGGCGTCCCCGTCGTACTCGGGGGCACTCTCACCGAGCTCGCCATCGACCAGGATCGCGTCGAGGCGCTGGTGGCCTGGGTCCATGAGCTCGGGATCGAGCACGTCGAGGTCTCCGACGGCACGATCGAGATCGAGCACGACGTCAAGCTCGCCCTGATCGAGCGCCTCGCCCGGGAGTTCACCGTCCTCTCCGAGGTCGGCGCCAAGGACAACGCGCGGATCATGGCCCCGTACAAATGGGTCGAGCAGATCGAGCGCGAGCTTGCGGCCGGCGCCTGGAAGGTCATCGCCGAGGCCCGCGAGGGCGGGACGGCGGGGATCTTCCGGCCCGACGGCGAGGTCCGGATGGGGCTGATCGACGAGATCGTCCACGCCGTCGAGCCCGACAACATCCTCTTCGAGGCGCCGCAGAAGGATCAGCAGGTGTGGTTCGTGCGCCGGTTCGGGACCAACGTCAACCTCGGCAACATCCCGCCCGCCGACGTCCTCTCGCTCGAGACGATCAGGCTCGGCCTGCGCGCCGACACCGTGGGCGCCGTGGACGCCCCTCAGGGCCCGTGACCGGCCACCCCGGGGTCGTCCTCGCCCGCCACGGGGAGACCGACGACAACCTCGAGCCCATCCGCGTCCAGGGGTTCCGCGACACCCCCCTCAACGACGTCGGCCGCGAGCAGGCGCGCGAGCTCGCCGAGCGGGTGGAGGGCGACGGCTTCAGATCCCTGTGGTCCTCAGATCTCGTGCGCGCGAGCGAGACGGCGGAGATCGTCGGTGCCCGGATCGGTCTCGAGCCCCGCCTCGACGCCCGCCTGCGTGAGGGCAATCGCGGCCGTTGGGAGGGCCACCTGTTCCTCGACATCGAGCGCGAGGAGCCCGAGCTCTACGCAGCCTGGCGCCGCGCCGGCCCCGGGTTCCGCTTCCCGGGCGGCGAGTCGCTCCTCGAGCAGCAGCAGCGGGTGATGGCGGCCCTCGACGACATTTCCGCCACCGAGGAGCTGCCCGCCCTGGTCGTGTGCCACGGAGGATCGATCAAGGTCGTGCTCTGCGCCACCGACCCCCGGGGTCTCGACGCCTTTCAGGACTTCAAGGTCCCCAACGTGGCGCTGGTGGCTCTGTGAAGCGGCTGCCCGTGGGCGTCTTCGCGACGCTGGTGGTGGCAACTATCGCAGCAGTGTTCATCACCCAGCACCTGAAGTCGAACACGCCGCTGATCACCGGGATCACCCACCCGCCCGCGTTCTCCGACACCGGCGACGGATGCCGCCATCGCACCTTCATCAACTTCTACCTGCTTCACCAGTCCGACACGGTCAGCGTCTATGTCGTGGACGCCAACGGGAACATCGTCCAGCAGGTCGCCTCCGACGTCCGCATGATCAAGCCGACGCCGAAGCACGCCAAGACGCGCAAGTCGTTCTACTGGAACGGCCGTGAGTCGAACGGGCAACTCGCCCCCAACGGCACCTACCACTTCCGCGTCGCCCTCGAGGGCCAGGGCCGGAGCGTCGATCTGCCCCAGTACCCGGTCGTCGTCGACTCCGTTCCTCCGCACCTGGTCATCACCGGCGTCACCCCCTCGCAGCTGCCGGCTCCGGGTGGCGCCCCCGCCACCGTGCGCTACACGGGCAGCAACGGGCGCGGGGGCTACCTGATCATCTACCGCACCGGCCTCGCCGGCCCGCCCCAGAAGGTCGACGCCCGCCGGATCCCCTTCACCAAGGCGAGCTCCCACGGCTACACGAAGACGTGGAACGGCCTCGTGCACGGGCGCCCGGCCCCCGCGGGCACGTACGTGATGGCCCTCCAGGTCACCAATCGCGCCTGCGTCACCGGCACCTTCCCCGCCTACCTGCCCCCCCAGGAAGGGACCACCCCACACGCCGGCGTCACCGTCTCCTACCTGGCGGCCGAGCCTCCGCTCGACCCGGTCCCCGCCGGTTCCGCCACCGTCGTCGGCGTGGTCGGGAACGAGCGGCGCTACCACTGGGCGCTGCGGGGCCTGGTGGCCGCCCGCAAGCCGATCGCCCACGGCGCCGGGACCTCGACCAGCCTCACCGTCCGCCTCCCCGGGCGTTCGGCCGGGCTCTACGAGCTCGCCATCCGCGCCGGCGGCCAGCGCGCCGTGGTGCCGATGGTGGCGCGAGCGCGAGCGAGCGCTCACCGCATCCTCGTCGTCCTTCCCGCCCTGACCTGGCAGGGCGAGAACCTGGTCGACGACAACTTCGACGGCTTTCCCAACACCCTCTCCTCCGGCGGGCCGGTCGTTCTCCACCGCCCCTACGCGACCGGGCTGCCCGCCGGTTTCGGCGGCGAAGCGGCGCTCCTCGCCCACCTCGACCGCGCCGGGATGCCCTACGACCTCACCACCGACGTGGCCCTCGCCGACGGCTCGGGACCGAAGCTCGCGGGCCACACGGGCGTGGTCTTCGCGGGCCCCGAGCAATGGCTCCCGGCCGCCCTCGCCCCGGCGCTGCGCAGCTACGTCGAGCAGGGCGGCAAGGTGCTCGCGCTCGGCGCCGGATCCTTGCAGCGCACGGCGGTGGTCAAGCAGACTCCGGCCGGCCCGCAGGCGCTCGACCCGTCGGCCGCCGCCGCCACCGATGTCCTCGGGGCCCGGCGCGAGCCGCTCGTCACCGGTAACGCCGAGGCGATCGTGCGCATCCGCGACGAGCTCGGCATCTTCGACGGCACGAGCGGCACGTTCACGGGCTTCGGCAGCTTTGAGCCGATCGTTGGGGTGACGGCGCCGGGGGGGATTGTCTCCGAAGCCGGCACGGCGTCGCAGACGCCGAGCATCGTCGGCTACCGGCTGGGCTCGGGCGTCGTCGTCGACGTCGGCCTCCCCGCCTTCACCGCGAGCCTGGCGCACAATGTCGACAGCCAGGAGCTGCTCAGACGCCTGTGGACGATCCTCTCCCGGTGACCGGCTCCCCTTTAGCGCTGTCCGCTACGGTGTCGGCCCCGCCGTGATCATCGCCAGCCTCACCAGCTCCGTCACCCACGCCATCGCCGACAGCGGCGCCTATGCCATCTTCGCCCTGATGGCGCTGGATTCGCTGCTTCCCGTGGGCGGTGAGCTGGTCATGCTCTACGCCGGCGCGCTGGGCGCGGGCGCCATCGCCGGCAAGCACCCGACGCTGTTCGGCGCCCACCTTTCCACGGGACTTGAGAGCTTTCTCATCCTTTCCCTGGCGGGGGGGCTCGGCTATCTGTTCGGCTCGCTCGTCGGCTGGATGATCGGCACGGTGGGAGGCCGGACCCTGATCGAGCGCCACGGCCGCTGGTTCCACATCAGCCCGACGGCCTTCGCGCGCGCCGAGCACTGGTTCGACCGCTTCGGCCCCCGCGCCGTCTTCTTCGGGCGCCTGACCCCGGTGGTGCGCTCCTTCATCTCGATTCCCGCCGGCGTCCTCGGCAGCCCCCTGCCCATGTACACCGTCCTCAGCTTCCTCGGCGGGCTGATCTGGTGCCTGGTCTTCGCGGGAGCGGGCTGGGCTCTGGGCTCGACCTGGAGGGACGTGCACGACAATTTCCGCTACGCCGACTACGCGGCGGTCGCCGGGGTGATCATCGTCGCCGCCGTGGTCATCTGGCACCGGGTGCGCGCGCGGGGTCGGCGGCGCGACATCTCGGGCGCGTGAGCGCCTCCATCTCCTAGTCGGCGAACTGGACGATCTCGAGCGCTTCGAGGCGGTCCCAGAGCGGCTCGTTGGCGTCGAACCACGTTCGCTCCGGGGGCAGGGGCGCAAGCTCCTCGACGGACATCTCGAGCGTGGCGCGGCGGCGGGCGAGCGCCTCGAGGTCGGCCGCCCGTCCCGCGAGGTCGGGACCGGCGGCGCTGCTCGGGCCCCCGGCGCGCAGGTACCAGAGCTCGGCCTCGGGATAGCGCGCGATGAGCCCGAGCGCGAGCATCGTCTGCAGCGGGTCGTAGAGGATGACCACCCGCGCCGGGCCCGTGAGCTTGAGGCGCTTGGCCTGGCGGATCCCGGTGCGCAGCCCCAGGGCCGCGGGGAAGCGCGCGATCCGGGCCCACGACACCCGCGGCGGCTCGAGCGCGATGACCCGGGGCGCCCGCAGCAGGTCTCTGGCGTGCTCGGCGAGCGCGAACTCCTCGAGCCGCTCGGGGAGGAGGAGCACGGCGAGCGGGGCGGGCATCGGACGCGCACCGTAGC
>DASZKU010000008.1:0-3626 GCA_035552815.1 Solirubrobacteraceae bacterium
AGCTTCCTCCGCGTTCGCAGCACCAGACACGGAGGACCGACATGGCCACCGGAACAGTTAAGTGGTTCAACGCCGACAAGGGGTTCGGTTTCATCACCCCCGACGATGGGACGAAGGATCTCTTCGTCCATCACTCGGCCATCAACTCGAGCGGCTATCGGGACCTGCCCGAAGGCGCGAAGGTCTCTTACGAGGCCGAGGCCGGCGAGAAGGGCCCCAAGGCCACGAACGTAACCAAGCTGTAGGCGCGCGCCAGCGCGCCTTCGCCACCGCCGTGGCGGCCGCATCTGCGGTACGCCGCGGCGGGGGGCGAATCTCTGTGAGCCGATGACCTCGTCCGCCGGTGTCCTGATCGACGCCGGTGAGCTGCATCGGCTCATCACCGACGACCCGGCGCTCGTCGTCCTCGACGTTCGCTGGGCTCTCGGCGACCCCGAAGGGCGAGCGCACCACGCCGCCGCCCACCTTCCCGGCGCCGTCTACGTCGACCTCGAGACCGAGCTCTCGGGTCCGCCCGGAGCAGGCCGGGGCCGGCATCCCCTCCCCGACCCCGAGGCCCTCGAGGAGTCGGCCCGCCGCTGGGGGATCCGCACCGAGTCCGACGTCGTCGTCTACGACGATGTCGGCAACCTCTCGGCCGCCCGCGCATGGTGGCTGCTGCGCTGGGCCGGCCATGCGTCGGTCCGGCTCCTCGATGGCGGCCTCCGAGCGTGGCGGCGAGCCGGCTACACGCTCGAGGCGGGCCCGGTCCTTCCGGAGCGCGGCGACGTGACTCTGGCCCCGGGCGTCCTCCCCGCGCTCGGGGCCGAGGAGGCCGCCGAGCTCGCCCGCACCGGTCTGCTCCTCGACGCCCGCGCCGGGGAGCGCTACCGCGGCGAGGTCGAGCCCGTCGACCCGCGCGCCGGCCACATTCCCGGCGCCGTCAGCTCCCCCACGAGCGCCAACCTACGTCCCGACGGGGGCTTTGCCGATGCTCCCGAGCTGGCGCGGCGCTTCGCGGCCCTGGGAGCCGACCGAGCCCAAGTGATCGGCGTCTACTGCGGCTCGGGAATCACCGCCGCCCACGAGCTCGCGGCGCTCGCCATCGCCGGTTACGACGCCGTCCTCTATCCGGGCTCGTGGTCTGAGTGGGTCAGCGACCCGGTGCGGCCCGTGGCTCTCGGCGCCGAGCCCGGTTAGGGTTCGCGCGGGCCCTTAGCGGGCGCGGAGCATGTCCCGCCCGTCGAAGTAGACGACGACGGGGGCGCCACCGCGGGGGACGCTGGGGGCGACGAAGGCGGTCAGGGCGGTGCCGAGGGTCTCGCTGGGCTGACCGGGCGCGGGACCGAACACGCAGGCGCCGCTCGACGGCGGCGTCGAGCTCCCGAGCACGGGCACCTCGAAGGGGGCGCGCGTCGTCGTCTGGCCGAACCACAGCCCGCCCGGAAGGGGCACGAAGGAGACCTGGCGGGGGCGGATGCTCAGCGACTGCACGGGCATGCAGCCATCGACGGTGACGTGAGGGTGACCGGTCTCCTGGACGGCGACGTCGAGCGCGTCGGGGTACAGGTGCGTGGCCCGGTAGTCGGTGGGAAAGGAGAGGGCGATGACCCGGCCGCGCGCCGGCGCCAGCCTGTCGATCTCGGCCAGGAGCCGGCGCGACTCCGAGCCCGCGGTGCGCCAGTCGAGAGCGTTGAGCACGCAGCTCACCGCGCAGAGGGCGGCGACGACGCCCCACGCAGCCACCGCGCTCGGGCGGCGCAGGCGCGCGATCGACGCCCCCGCGGCGATGGCGAGGCCGACGCTGGGGAGGAGCAGGAGCCGGTCGCCGTTGCGGGTGTTGAGGTTGAGGGGCTGGTTGAGGACGGGGACCAGGGAGACGAGGAACCAGGCGATCCCGGCGAGCGCGAGGCGCCCGGTGATCTCCCCCCGCGCGCGCCAGGCCACGTAGGCCCCGGCGGCGAGGAGGATGAGCCCGCACGCCGGCACGAGCAGGAACACCGGGTGGGCGAGGAGCGGGAGCTGCGGCGCCGAGAGTCCCCCGAGGAGGAAGCTGGCGGCGGCGCCGCCGACCCGGACGGGCGTCACCGGCTGGCCGCCGTAGCCGCCGATCCCCCCCACCACGAGCGTCCGGGGGATGAGCACGACGACGACGGCCCCGAGCATGACGAGGGCGGGCCGCCAGTGCCCGCGGGGCCGAGGGGTTGGCGCGGTAACCCACAGGAGGATGACCATGAGCACGGGGAGGACGGTGGCGATCTCCTTGGCCAGGGCAGCCAGCGCGGCGAGCGCGGCGATCCCGATTTCGCGCCTGAGCGAGGGACGCGCGCGGAGCGCGAGGAGGATCGCCGCCAGAACCAGGGCGACGGCGAGGAGATCGGTGTTACCGGAGATCCACGCCACCGACTCCCCGTGGCTGGGGAACACGGCGATGCTCACGCCGGCGAGGACGGCGGCGCCCAGGCCGGCGAGCTGGCCCACGAGGACGACGACCTCGGCGCACACGATCGCGAACACGAGGAGGTTGACCACGTGGGCGAAGGCGGGACTGTGGGAGAGGTCGTAGATCCCGGCGTTGAGGAGCACCCACAGAGGGCGGTAGAAATGCCCCGAGCCGCTGCTCTGGCCGAGGTCGTTATGGGTGAACGGCCACGCCAGGCCGCTCACGCGCCGTACCGTCCGGAGCAGGACCCAGTCGTCGGCGAGTCGCCCGCTCGAGATCGCGGGTGCGTAGAGGAGGGCGCCGAGCAGCCCGCAGCCCACTGCCGCGAGCGCGAGCCCGCCGCGACCCTCGCGAGCTCTCATGGCGCCGGGTGGCTCGCCGCGTAGTAGAACTCACCACTCGTGCTCCATGCCCTCGCGGTGGTGTTCGCGGTTATCGCCGTTGCCTTCATGATCCTCGCGGTCGCGGGCATGGTCACCGGCCGGCTGAGCGCGCGGGCCGGCTGGCTCGTGCGCGTGCTCGCGGTGCTGTGCTTCGCGGCGACCGTCGTCCTCAACGTCGCCGCCCACTGAGGGCGGTCCCGCGCACTCAGGTGCCGGGACGGGCCGTGACGACCTCCTGGACGACCTCGAACTCGAGCAGGCTCGAGCCTTGAGCGACCGGCGACTCCCCACGGTCCGCAGCGGCCTGGGCGTGGCCCCGGGTGAAGGCGGTGCTCTCCCGCCAGGAGCGGTATGCCTCCTCGCTCTCCCACCGCGTATAGACGAAGTAGCGCGTCTCGCCGTTTACGGGCCGCAAGAGCTCGAAGCCGAGAAAGCCCGGCATCTTCTCGACCTCGCTCGCCCGCCGGGCGAAGCGGGCCTCGAGCTCGGCGCCGCGCTCGGGGTCGACCTCGATCGCGTTGATCTTCACGACGGCCATGGGAGGGAGATGGTAGGGGCGCGTCGCGGTGCGCGCGGCGGCGGCGCTTTCTTGGCGCAGCCGGTGGTGCCGATCGGTGACGGGCGGCGGGAGGCTGGGCGAGAAAAGCGGCGGTTTCTCGCTACCGCCTCGGGGGGAGCGTCCGCGCGGCAGATCTGACGCGCTCGGTGAGCAAAGTCGTCACTTCTGTTGCCGATTCGTGACGGGTCCCGGGAGGCTGGGCGGCTAACGCTACCCACAGGGACGTTTCCCGCCCAGCCTCCTGTCCCGCCCGCCCGCGCGG
>DASZKU010000009.1:0-15965 GCA_035552815.1 Solirubrobacteraceae bacterium
CGAGCCCGAGTGGATGCGGGAGTTCCGTCTCAAGGCGCTGACCCACTTCCTCGCGCGCAAGCAGCCCACCTGGGGCTCGCCCATGCTCGCCGAGGTCGACTACGACAACATCCGCTACTTCGTCCGCGCCTCCGAGAAGCCAGGCCGCTCGTGGGACGACGTCCCCGACGACGTCAAGCGCACCTTCGACCGCCTGGGCATCCCCGAGGCCGAGCGCAAGTTCCTCTCCGGCGTCGGCGCCCAGTACGAGTCAGAAGTCGTCTACCACCAGGTCCACAAGGACCTCGAGGCCCAGGGCGTGATCTTCACCGACATGGACACGGCGCTGCGCGAGCACGAGGACATCGTCCGCGAGCACTTCGCGACGATCATCCCGCCCAATGACAACAAGCTCGCGGCCCTGAACTCGGCCGTGTGGTCGGGCGGCTCCTTCGTCTATGTCCCCGCCGGCGTCCACGTGGAGATGCCGCTACAGGCCTACTTCCGGATCAACACCGAGAACATGGGCCAGTTCGAGCGCACGCTGATCATCGCCGAGCCCGGCTCCTACGTGCACTACGTCGAGGGCTGCACCGCTCCGACCTACAGCTCGGATTCGCTGCACTCCGCCGTCGTCGAGCTCATCGCCAAGCCCGGCGCCCGGATCCGTTACACCACGGTCCAGAACTGGTCGATGAACGTCTTCAACCTCGTGACCAAGCGCGCGGTCGCCCACGAGGACGCGACCGTCGAGTGGGTCGACTGCAACCAGGGCTCCAAGCTCACGATGAAGTACCCGAGCATCTACCTGCTCGGCGAGCGTGCCCACGGCGAGGTGCTCTCGATCGCCTTCGCGGGCGCGGGCCAGCACCAGGACGCGGGCGCCAAGATCGTCCATGCCGCTCCCAACACGACCTCGAACATCTTCGCCAAGTCGATCTCCAAGGACGGCGGGCGCGGCTCCTATCGAGGCCTGCTCGAGGTCGCCAAGGGGGCCCACGGCGCGAAGTCCAAGGTCGTGTGCGACGCGCTCCTCCTCGACGAGCGCTCGCGCTCTGACACCTACCCGACGATCCGCATCGGCGAGAACGACGTCGACGTCGGACACGAGGCGACGGTGTCCAAGGTCGGCGAGGATCAGCTCTTCTACCTGCGCTCGCACGGCATCCCCGAGGAAGAGGCCTCGAAGCTCATCGTCAACGGCTTCATCGAGCCCATCACCAAGGAGCTGCCGATGGAGTACGCGGTCGAGATGAACCGCCTCATCGAGCTCCAGATGGAAGGATCCATTGGCTAGCTTCCTCGCCGAGCCCGAGTTCCTGGCGGCGCGCCGAGAGCGCGCCGCCGTTTTGAGGGACACCCTTCCCCTGCCCTCGTTCAAGGGCACCGCGGGGTGGGAGTTCACCGACATCTCGGGCCTCGATCTCGACGCCTACCACCCGGCGCCGAGGACCGCCAACGGTGCCGCCCCCGAGCGGCTCTTCGCCCCGGAAGGCGCCACGGAGCTCCGTCAGGTCGACGCCGCCGAGGCGACGCTGAGCGGGCCCGAGCTCCCCGCCGGCGTGATCGTCGGCTCGCTCGAGCGCGCCGCCCGTGAGCACCCCGAGCTCGTGGAGAAGCACCTGGGCAGCCTCGTCTCGGGCGATGATGCGTTCGTGGCGCGCAACGACGCGGGCTTCCACGGAGGCGCCTTCGTCTACGTGCCCTCGGGCGTCGCCCTCGAGCACCCCATCCTCCTCACCCAGATCCAGAGCGCCGACCACTCAGAGCTCCACCGCCGCACCCTCGTGGTCATCGAGGACGGCGCCCAGGCGGCGGTGTGGGAGCAGTACCTGTCCGCCTCCGAGGAGGTCGAGGGCGTGTTCAACACCGTCGTCGAGCTCGTGATCTCAGACAACGCCCGGCTGCGCTACGTGTGCGGCCAGGAGCTCTCGGAGCGGAGCTGGATCTTCGGCTCCCAGCGGGCTGAGGTGGGGCGGGATGGCTCGCTCGAGTGGGTTGCCTTCGGATTTGGCTCGAGCGGTGGGCGGGTGCGCATGGACACCCGTCTCGGCGGCCCCGGTGCCGACGCCCGCGTGACCGGCGCCTACGCGAGCCGCGCGCGCCAGCACATCGACTTCGACACCACCCAGGAGCACGCCGCCCCCAACACGACCTCAGACCTCGCCTTCCGCGGCGTCCTCCAGGGCCGCTCGACGGCGGTGTGGAAGGGCAACATCATCGTCGACCCCGGCGCCCAGAAGACGGATGCCTTCCAGGAGTCGCGCAACCTCTTGGTGTCCAAGCGCGCCCACGCCGACGCCATCCCCGGTCTCGAGATCCAGGCCAACGACGTCCGCTGCACGCACGCGGCCGCCGTCGCCCAGCTCGACGCCGACCAGCTCTTCTACCTGCGCTCGCGCGGCCTGCGCGACGAGGTCGCCAAGCGCCTGGTCATCGAGGGCTTCCTCTCGGCGCTCACCGAGCGCTTCGAGCCCGGCCCGGTGCGCGAGATGCTCGCCGAAGCGCTCGAGCGGCGGCTCGGGCTCATCCTCGCCTCGAGCTAGCTGATCGCTAGACGTCCGCCGGCGCGAGGCCAAGCGAGGAGTAGAAGTCCGCGAGCGAGCGGGACACGATGGCGGGAGCGAACCGGCGCTCGTAGAGGGCGCGGCCGGCGCTTCCCAGCCGCCGGCGCAGCGCGTCGTCCTCGAGCGCCCGGCGCAGGGCGCGGCGCAGCTCGTGTGCATCCCCCGGCGCTACGAGCAGGGCATCGACGTCGTGGGTGAGATCCTCGGGGATCCCGTCCACGCCGGTGGCGACGATGGCCGCGCCGGCCTGGAGCGCTTCGAGCACGGCCACCGACCCGCTCCCCTCCTCGATCGAGGGGAGGACGAAGACATCGCACCCGCGCAGGTAGGGCATCACGTCGGGCACGCCGCCTGGAAGCGCGACCTGCCCCTCGAGTCCCAGCGACCGCACGAGCCGGCGGTGGGCGCCGAGGAGCGTGCCCGCCCCGACCAGGCACGCCTGGAAGGCGACTCCGTCCTCGCGCAGCCCGGCGAGGGCGCGGATGAGGACGTCGAGGCCCTTGCGGGCGCTGTGGCGACTCACCGCGAGGATGCGCGCCGGGCCGGCGTGCCCGGGACTCGAGCGCGCTGCGGGCGCTTCGGTAAAGGCGGTGGCGGCCGTGTACGGCAGCAGCCGGACTCCCGGCCTCGGGCCGTAGGCGTGCTCGAGCAGGCGCCGGACCGACTCGTAGTTGACGGTGACCTGGCGTGCGGCCTGATACCCGCGGCGCTCGCAGGGCACGGCGACGAGCTTCACCCACGCGAGCTTGACCGCATGATTCATGCGCAGCGGGACGCTGGTGCGGACGACGGCGCCGTGGTACTTGGCCGCTTCCCCGTGCTCGGCCGAGGTGAAGAAGGTCGCCACCGGGCTCGCCTCGACCCCGGCTCGGGCCAGGTGGCGGCTGGCACGAACGGCGATGTCCGACCACGCGCCGTGGGCGTGGATCACGTGGGGACCGGGACGGGCACCGAGATAGTCGACGAGGGCGGGGAGCAGCCACCGGCGGTGCAGCGCGGCGGCGGTGGCGAGGATCGGGCGCATCGGCGTGGCCACCCGGCACAGCCGGCAGGACTCGGTGTCGAGAATTTCGCTGCGGCGCCCGAGCACGAACATCGCCGGCCGCAGTCCCGCCGACGTCGCCGCGAGGGCGTGAGCGAGCATGTAGCTCTCCGCCCCCCCGGCGTGGAGCAGCGGGTCGCGACCGGAGATGAGGACGAGCTCTCCTATGCCGGACCTGGCGCTCGGGCGCTCATCGCGCTACAGGGTAACGCCGCCTGCTGGGCTGGCGGCATCGTCGGCGCCTCGGAGTTGTCAGAATCGCGCGATGGGTGAGGACCGGCACGATGCCGCCGTGAGGGAGAGCCGCGCGACCCTGCTCGCGGAGATCGGCGCCGGCCACGACCTCACCTTCGTCCGTGGTCTCGGCAACCGGGGCGACGAGCTCATCTGGGCGGGGACGCGGCGGCTCCTCGAGGAACACGTGTTCCGCGAGATCGGCGTCGACGAGCTCGCCTCCCACGAGGGTGAGGTCGCGCTGCTCGCCGGGAGCGGCGCGTGGTGTCGCCCGTATTCGGAGTTCATGCCCCGTGCCCTGGCCATCGCCGAGCTGCGCTTCGACCGGGTCATCGTCCTTCCCTCGAGCTTCGACGTCGGCGAAGACCGCGTGCGCGAGGCGCTCGCGCGCACGAACGCGACGGTGTTCGCCCGTGAGCCGCGGTCCTTGCAAGCGATCGCCGGCCTGTGCCGGGCGCGAGCCGCCCACGACTGCGCCTTCTTCTTTGACTTCTCGCGCTACCGGACCGAGGGCACCGGGACCCTGAACGCCTTCCGCACCGACCTCGAGGCGACCGAGGGCGAGCTCCTCATGGCCGACAACGACGACATCTCGGTCACGTGCACGAGCCTGGAGGCGTGGCTGCAGGCCATCGCGCGCCACGCTCTGGTGCGCACCGATCGTGCTCACGTGATGATCGCCGGCGCCCTCATGGGCAAGGAGGTCGAGTTCGCGCCGAGCAGCTACCCGAAGCTCGAGCCCATGGCGGCGGCGTCGCTGAGCGCATTCCCCGTGCGCGAGATCGCCGCGCCGCGCGACCCTCGAGGCTCCGGGAGCGCGAACGGCCGGGCGACGCGCCGCGTCTACGAGCGCCTGCGCGCGGCGCTCACTCCCCCACCCGCGCTCGCCGCCGAGGGCCCCGCCCGGGTCACCGCGGCCATCCTCTCGCGCGAGCGCCCCGAGCTCGTGGCGGCGGCGGTGCGCTCGGTGACGGCGGCGACGGTGCCCGTAGCCGTGCTCGTCATCGACAACAATTCCGGTCCCCCGACGCGCCGCGCCCTCACCGCCCTGGCCGGCGAAGACTCCCGGGTCGAGCTCCGTCTCGCCGACCGCAATCTCGGCTGCGCGGGCGGGCGCCGGCTCGCCGTCGAGCTCGCCAAGACCGAGTTCGTCCTCTTCCTCGACGACGATGCCGAGCTCATGCCCGGAGCCCTCGAGCATCTCCTCGCCGATCTCGACGCGCACCCGGACGCCGAGGGGGTGACCGCGCTCGTGGTCGGTGGCGACGGCAGGGTCCTTCACTATGGCGGCTGGATCGCCGTCTCCGAGGAGACGGCCGGCTTCGTGCTCGACGGCGAAGGGGTTCCCTTCGAGGACCCGAGCCTGGCGCCGAGCGGTCCCTCGGGCTGGATCCCCGGCACGGCGGCGCTGCTGCGGACCCGAACGCTGCGCGAGTTCCCCCTCGATCCGGGGATGGCCGCCTACTACGAGGACAACGACTGGTGTTACCGCGTCGAGCAGTCGCGTCCCGGGAGCTTCCGCCGCTGCCGCGAAGCGCTCGTCCTCCACCACCGCCACGTGCCCATGCTCTCGCCCCTGGCGGCGTGCTCGGACAAGGTCGAGAAGCTGCTCGCTCAGGCCCACTTCCTCCACGCCCACGGTCGCCTCCTCGACAGCGGCCTGCGCCTGCTCGTGCCCGAGCTGCGGTGCGCCGACGGGACGATCGACACCGAGGTCGCCCGGCTCCTGCTCGAGCTCATCGCCGCGCGCGGGACCGACTGGGCGACGATGGCGTGGCTGGGCGGGGACCTCGATCCGCTGCTCGGCCGAGTTCGGCTCCGCGCGGAGCTCGAGCACGCCGAGGAGCTCGCCCGCGCGCATGAAGCCGACCTCGTCTCGCACGCCGCGACGCTCGCGCGCACGCGCGCCACCGCGGCCGCCCTCGAGCACCACCACCAGACGCTGCTGCTCATCACGGCCGGAGGATGGTGGCGACTGCGCTCGCGCCTGCTCCCGGTGCTGCGTCTGGCCTCGGGGGCGCGGCGTCTGGCCTCGGCGGCGCGCCCTCTGGCCGCGGGCGCGCGGCGTCTGGCCTTGGCGGCGCGCCGGGGGACGAGCCCGCGCCCGTGAGCGCCCGGCACGTCATCCGTCTCCACGAGCCGGTCCGCACCGCACGCACGGTCTCCTTCAGCTGGAGCGTCGAGCCCGCCACCGCGCTTTACCGCCGCACGAGCTTCGAGCTGCGCTTTCCCGACTCCGTCGACCTCGAGCAGGTGCCGCGAGCGATCCTCTGGCGCGTCGCCCTGATCTGCCTGCACCCGCATTGGGCGCTCCTGCGCCCGTGCCGCGTTGTCCTTCCCGTCCGCCTCGCGCCGGGGGAGCGCGAGTTCTTCTCGCGCCTGTGCGACGCCGAGGTGGCGATGCTCGAGGCGCACGTGGACGGCAGCGACACGGCGCGGACGATTGACGTCGTCGAGACCGGACCCGCGCTCGAGCCGCTCGTCCCCGGGGCCGACGAGGGTGTCGTCGTCGCATGCTTCAGCGGCGGCCGCGACAGCATCACCCAGGCGGCGCTCCTGCAGGAACTGCAGGAGCGGGTCGTCCTCGTCACCACCTCCTCGCCGCGCGAGGGGAGCCTCGAGCACGAGACCGCCCGGCGCCGCGAGGTCATCGAGGAGATCCAGCGCCGACGCGGGCTCGAGGTCGTCGAGGTGGGGTCGGACTTCCGTGGCGCGTGGGACAACGGCTTCGTGGGGGCGCGTTATCCCGTCGCGGTCAACGAGGTCACCGACACGCTGCTCTTCTTCGCCGCCGCCCTGGTGGTGGCGGCCGCCCGCGGGGCCCGTGCCGTCTACCTCGCCGCCGAGGCCGAGGTCCAGGAGAGCGTGCAGCGAAACGGTCAGGTCATCCAGCACCGGCACGCGATGTACTCCGCCGTCACCCATCGCTCGCTCTCGGCCCTCCTCGAGCCCGCCCGGATCCATCACAGCGGGTTGATCTATCCCCTGCGCCAGTTCCAGGTGCAGCGCCTCCTGGCCACGCGCTACCGCGACGTGCGCGACCTCCAGTACTCATGCTGGTCGATGGCGGCGGGAGAGAGCGCGTGCAGCCGCTGCGGCGAGTGCCGGACCATCGCCTTCAACCTGATGGCCGAGGGCGTCTCCCCGAGCGAGATCGGCATCGATGTCGCCACGCTCGTGAACACCTTCGCGGACTGGCGCCCCCGCCCTCCCGAGGACGGGTCGCTGCCCGTCGGGCGCTGGGCGGCTGACATGCAGATGCTCCGCTGTCTCGAGCGCCTGCCCCCCGAGCGGATGGCGCCCTTCATGGGCGCACCGGCGACGGCCTCGCTCGACCTCTACGCGCAGATGCGAGACCGGGCCCTGGGCGACCTGAGCGCGGCGGGACCCGAGCCCGAGCCCGGCTACCAAGCGGGGTTCCTCGAGCTCATCGACCCGGTGCTCCGCCCGCGCCTGGGGGCGATCTTCGACGAGCACTTCACGCGTGAGCCCGAGACGCTCCACGCCCCGCATGTCGAGCGGAGCCTCCGGCTCTCTGACTGGATCACCGCCCCGCTGCGCCGCCCCGAACTCGATCGCCGGCGCCCGGGCGCCCGCGCCGCCTCCGCCGCCCACGCCACCCGGCCGGTACGCGCCCGTCCCCCGGCCCGGTCCGTGCCGAGCGCCGCCGAGCTCGCACCCATTCGCGAGCAGATCCCCGACCCCGAGCCCGAGCTCGTCGCTTCTCCCTCGGGCCGCATCATCCGGGTGGCCGAGACCCTGCTCGAGGGCAACGAACGGCGCTACGTGAGCGAGTGCGTGGAGACGAACTGGGTCTCCTCGGCCGGGAGCTTCGTGAGCCGGTTCGAGGCCGCGTTCGCCGACGCCGTCGGCTGCCGCTACGGGGTGGCGTGCTCGAGCGGGACGGCCGCGCTCCACCTCGCGCTCGCCGCGGCGGGAATCGGGCCCGGCGACGAGGTCATCGTGCCCACGTTCACGATGATCGCCTCGGCCAACGCCGTCGGCTACGTCGGCGCCCGCGCCGTCCTCGTCGACGCCGACCCGGGCACCTGGAACCTCGACATCGACACGGTCATCGCCGCCGTCGGCCCGCGGACCCGGGCGATCATGGTCATGCACACCTACGGGCACACGGTCGACATGGAGGCGGTGTGGCGGGTGGCGGCCGCCAATGACCTGATCGTGATCGAGGACGCGGCCGAGGCCCACGGTGCCACCTATCACGGCCGTCCGGCGGGCAGCCTGGGGAGTGTCGCCGCCTTCTCGTTCTACGGGAACAAGATCATCACCACCGGCGAGGGAGGCATGGTCACCACCGACGACGAGCTCGTGGCCGCCACCGCGCGCGAGCTCCGCGACCACGCCTTCTCCCGCGAGCGCCACTTCTGGCACGGATTCCGGGGCTTCAACTACCGCATGAGCAACCTCCAGGCGGCCCTCGGCCTCGCCCAGGTGGAGCGGCTGGAGGCGCTCGTCTCAGCGCACCGGCGGATCGCCGGCTGGTATCGCGAGGCGCTCGACGGGATCCCCGGCCTCGAGCTCCCGCCCCGCAGGGACGGCCACGGGGACGCCTCCTGGGTCTTTGGCTGCCTCGTCGACGAAACCTTCGGCTGCTCGCGCGACGAGCTGCGCCGCCACCTCGCCGCCGAGGGGATCGAGACCCGCACCTTCTTCGTCCCCATCCACCTCCAGCCCGCCTACCTGACCGAGCACCGGGGCCGCCGCCATCCCGTGGCCGAGTGCCTCGGACGCACGGGCCTCTACCTCCCCTCGGGCCCGGCCCTCACCCGCGAGGACGTCGCCACCGTGGTGGAGGCGATCCACCGGGCGCGAGCGACTGAGCCCGAGCCTATGCGCGGGCCACGACGGCCTCGGTGAGGATGGCCGCGGCGTCGGCCGCGCCGGTGAGCTGCTCGGGCGTGCCCGCCGGCCGCTCGAGGAGAAGCGCGAGGGCGGCGCCGAGGGCGGCGCCGTCGAGCTCCCGCGGGTCGAGCATCTCCACCCGGCCCTCGGCCGCCAGCCGCCGCGCCCGGTTGAGCTGCTCCTCGCGAGGAAAGACGCGCGGCACGAGCAACGCCGGCGTCCCGCTGGCGAGGATCTCAGCCACCGTGCAGTAGCCCGCCATGGCGACCACGGCGCGGGCGCCCGCGATCACGGCAGCCATGTCGGGCCGCGACTCCTCGATCCGCACCTCGAGCCCGACGGCGGACTCCCGCAAGCGGGCGACGTCGTCGCGGGGCATCATCGGTCCCGTCACCGCCACCGTGGGGACGCCGAGGGGGCGCGCGCGCAGGGCGTCGAGCACGGCGCCGAGGAGGGCGAAGCCGTCCGCTCCTCCTCCCGCGCTCGCCAGCAGATAACCGGCCTCGAGGTCCGCCGGTCCATGCTCGGCTCCGGGCCCCGCCACGAGACCGGTTTCGCGGATCGGGACGCCGGCGTCGCGCAGCCGTTCGGCGCGCACATCGCCGGGAGTCTCGGGCCCGTAGATGAGCGCGAGGTCATAGATGCTCTGCACCTCCTCGAGCACGTCGTCCGACCACACCGAGCGCAACCGCTCGGGAGCGTCGTCGACCTCCCACATACCGAGCGCGATCCGGGCGTCGCCATGGTGCCGGCACCACCGCAGCGCCTCCCGGAGCTCGCCGTCGCGTCCCAGCGGTCGGTAGTCGACGACGACGATGTCGGGCGCGAAGGCACGCACGGCGGCGAGCGCGAGCTCGGCGCGCAGCTCCCGGATCTCTTCGGCCGGGACTGAGAGCGCCGTCGCCGGGCGCAGGGTGGTCTCCGTCCAGCGCGAGTCCGCGGCCATGGGAAGGCTCGGGAGCTTGAGGATGTCGACGCCCGGTGTGGGCTCGAGGCCGCCAAAGGCCGGCGACCCGGTGACCACGAGCGCGGCCTGGCAATCATCTCTCTCGACGAGGGCGGTGGCGAGGGCGAGCGACCGGCGCAGGTGGCCGAGCCCGAGCATC
The DNA here is from genome assembly GCA_035552815.1 of Solirubrobacteraceae bacterium. Lineage (GTDB taxonomy): Bacteria > Actinomycetota > Thermoleophilia > Solirubrobacterales > Solirubrobacteraceae > Palsa-465. Next base: position 9,792 of record DASZKU010000009.1, read on the forward strand.
TCGTTGCAGAATAGGATCGCTCGCACGGGCGCGGCCACCATAACAATCGACCAGGTAGGCAAACGCCGGCGGCCGCTCGTCCTCATCTCCGGCAAGGACGTTCTCGGTAACGTCGGCGGTCAGGAGAGCTACGTCCGCGCCCACGCCCTGGCCGCCTGGGAGGCCGGCTTTGACCCGCACGTGTTCTACCTCGGGCCGCGGAGCGCCGTGCTCAGCGCCGCCTTCGGCACCGTGCACACGGTGGCCGCGCCCTTCGGCCGGCGCCCGCCGGTGGCCTTCCACCGCGCGCTGCTCGCGCGTGCCGTGGCCGACTTCCTCGCCGGGGAGCCCGGCCCGCATCTGATTCACAGCTTCGCGATCTGGTCGGGCGCCGGGGTGGCGGCGGCCCGGCTCCTGGCGCGCCGCGGCGTCACCGCCGTCCCCGTGGCGAGCGCCTTCGCGACCCGCGCCTACGAGGTCGGCGCCATGCAACACGCCCTCGGCGCCCATCACGGCCTCGGCCATCGCGCCCACTACCGCGGCTGGCTGTGGTGGGTTCGGCTCGTCGATCACGCGATCGAGGGTCGGGGCTACGAGCGCTCGCGCCTCGTCCTCGTCAACTACGAGTCGGTGCGCAGGATCCTCACCGAGGCCTACGGCAGCGGCTTCGAGGTCCGGCGCGTGCCCTACGCGCCGGCGTCGGCGTTCGGGGCGGGGGCGGCCTTCGGGGCGGGGGCGGCCTTCGGGGCGGGGGCGGCGTTCGGGGCGGGGGCGGCCTCCCGGCCGGGGGCGGCGGCGCGGCCGGTGCCGACGCGGGCGCACCTCGACGGGCTCGCGTCACCGCAGGCGCCGCTCGTTCTCGCCGTCTCCCGACATGACCCGCGCAAGGGACTCGACGTCCTCCTCTTCGCCCTCGCCGAGGTGGCCGCGGCCGGTATCGCCTTCCGCGCCTGCCTGGTGGGGCCGGGCCGGCTCCTGGGCGCGCATCGCCGCCTGTCCGCCCGGCTCGGCCTCGCCGACCGTGTCGCCATCACCGGCCGGGTCGAGGAGGTCGAGCCCTACCTGGGCATGGCCGACGTGTTCGTGCTCCCCTCCCGCGCCGAGGCGAGCGGGTCGGTCTCGGTGCTCGAGGCGCTCCAGACGGGGACGCCGGTGATCGCGACCGACTGCGACGGCATCCCCGAGGACCTCGTCGACGGCGTCGATGCCCTGCTCTTCCCGGCCGGAGACGCGCGAGCGCTCGCCCGCGCGCTCAGCGAGCTTCTCACCGTACCGGCCCGCCGCGCCGAGCTCGCGGCGGGGGCGCGCCGGGCCTACGAGGAGAAGTTCTCCGCCCCCGGCTTCGTGGCCGCGCTCGCGCGTACCTACGCAGAGCTGGGGTTCGCTCCGTGATCACGAGGCCCCACCGGCGGCGTACGATGGACGCGCAATGGCCCGAGCACCGGTACCGATGATCCCCCTCGGTTACGGGAAGTTCGCCCGCGCCGACCGGGTCTACGCCCTCGTGCCCCTCGAGGGCGCACAGCGCGGCGACCGGCGGCGCACGCTCGTCTACGTGGAGGGGATCGAGGTGCCGCTCGTCGCCTCGCGTTCGGAGCGCGCCCTCGCCGAGGACCTGGCCTTGGCCCTCGGACAGGAGCCCCCGGGCGGACGCCGCGGCGACCCACGCCTGGCGGGCCAGGAAGCGCTGTTCTGAGCGGTTCCTAGACCTAGACGACCGGTCCGGTGCCCTGGGTGTGCGCGCCGCCGCCGCCGCCCGGACTGGGCGCGCGAATCCACTCCAGGATGTGCCCGTGGGCGATGATGAAGTTGGTGCGGGCGAGCTGGCCGGTTCCCGAGCCGCACGCGCCGCTCGCCCCCACCCGGTCGGTGAGGCGGAAGAGGGCGCTGACGAAGCGCCCGCGCCGCGCCGCGGAGATGAGCACCGCCCCGCAGGGGAGGCTGGCGTTGGCGATCCGCGCGTCGGCCTCGGTGTGGATGGCGATCACGTCGGCCGGGCCGTTGACGAACTCGCTGGGCAGGGCGAAGTACTGCGCGGCGGTGTTGAGGTCGCCGCGACGCAGAGCGGTCGACCACCCGCGGATCACGGCGGTGGCGGTGGCGTCGGCCGTTGACGGCCCCGCCGTGCTCGACGCGGCGTGGCGGGTGCTCGATCCGCATCCGGCGCCGATCATCGCCATCCCGGCCATCGCCACCAGCCACCGCAGTCGCGCCGTTGCCATCTCAGGTGGATCATGGCAGCTGGGTGGCGACGGTTTTTACGCCTATCAGGGATTTCATCTACGGACCCCGAGGACCCGCGCGACGATAGGCTCCCGCCGGATGCGGCTGGCGACCTTCCGAGCCCCTGGACGCGAGCAGCCGATCTCCGGCGAGGTGCGGGGCGAGGAGGCGATCGCCTTCTCCGACGGCACCACCGTCCGCGACCGGCTCGCCTCAGGCGACACCGGCGCGGCCGACGGCGAGCGCTGGCCGCTCGCCGACGTCTCCCTGCTCGCCCCCGTGCCCGACCCGGGCTCGATTTACTGCATCGGACTCAATTACGCCAAGCACGCCGCCGAGACCGGCGCCCAGCCACCCGAGCGCCCGATCGTCTTCGTCAAGGTGCGCGGTGCCATCGCACCGCCCTCGGGGCCGATCCGCTGCCCGGCGGTGGTGCGCCGGCTCGACTACGAGGGCGAGCTCGTGGTGGTGATGGGAGGCGGGGGGACGATCGCCGGATATTGCGTGGCCGACGATGTCAGCGCTCGCGACCTGCAGAAGCGCGAGCCCCAGTGGACGCGGGCCAAGGGCGCTGACACCTTCTGCCCCTACGGGCCGTGGATCACCACCGTCGACGAGGTCCCCTCCGCCGAGGACCTGCTCCTGCGCACATGGGTCAACGGCGAGCTCCGCCAGGACGCGCGCACCTCGGACCTCATCTTCGGTCCCCAGGAGCTCGTCGACTTCATCTCGGAGACGTGCACCCTCCTGCCCGGGGACCTGATCCTCACCGGGACCCCGAGCGGGGTGGGGATGGGGATGGAGCCGCCGCGGTTCCTCGATTCCGGCGACGTGATCCGGATCGAGATCGAGGGCCTCGGCGCGATCGAGCATCCCGTCGCGTAGTAGTACGTGGCTGACGCCGGCGCTTGCGCCGGATTTAGCGTCGTGCGATACTAGGCGTACTTAGTGCGAAGCGATACTAAGTACCCATCGTCCAGCGATCCAGCGAAGAGGTGATCTCTATGCCGGAGCCAGCCCATGTTCTCGTCGTTGCCCACCAGACCGCGTCCACCCAGGGCCTGATGGACGCCGTGCGGTCGCGGGCGGGGCGCGGCCCGTCGACCTTCCACCTCGTCGTCCCCCAGCAGCCGCACGGCATGCACAAGTACGTCGACCCGCACGACGATGGATTCGAGGAGGCCGAGGCCGTGCTCGCCGCCGCCCTCGTCAAGCTGAGCGCCGCCGCGGGCGGCGAGGTGACAGGAAATGTCGGCGATCCCGAGCCGCTGATGGCGATCCACGACGCCGTCAATCTCGGCGATTACCACGAGATCATCATCTCCACCCTCCCGCGCCGGGTGTCGAGGTGGCTCAAGCTCGACCTCGTGAGCAAGGCTCGCGGAATCGGCCTGCCCGTCACGCACGTGGAGGCACGCCGCTCGCTCGAGGGGGACCGGGCCGACCGGCACGCGGTCGCCGCGACCGGCAGACGCTGACCGCGCGCTGGGCAGAGCGCGCGCGCCGGGGCTCGAGCTCAGCCGCTTCGGCGGGGGCGCGGCGGGGCCGCGCGGTCGGCGGGGGCTGGCGGTCGGCGAGGGCGCGCGGTCGGCGAGGGCGCTCGGTCGGCGGGTCCGCGCGTTTGGCCCGCGTTAGTGGTGCGCCAGCACCCGGTCGATGAGGCCGTACTCGACGGCCTCTTCGGCCTTGAAGAACCGGTCGCGCTCCATGTCCGTGTGGACCTGCTCGAGCGGCTGCCCCGTGTGCTGCGCATAGATCTCGTCGATGCGCTCGCGGATCTTGAGGATCTCGCGAGCGTGGATCTCGATGTCCGTCGACTGGCCCTCGAATCCGGCCGAGGGCTGGTGGATGAGGATCCGGCTGTTGGGCAGGGCGAAGCGCTTGCCCTTGGCTCCCGCGGTGAGGAGCAGCGATCCCATCGACATCGCCACGCCCATGCAGATGGTCTGGATCTGGGGCTTGACGAACTGCATCGTGTCGTAGATCGCCAGCCCGGCGTAGATCGAGCCGCCGGGGGAATTGACGTAGATGGAAATGTCCTTGTCGGGGTCCTGAGATTCGAGATGGAGGAGCTGGGCCACGATCAGGTTGGCGATCTGCTCATCGATCGGCGTGCCCAGGAAGATGATCCGCTCATTGAGGAGGCGGCTGTAGATGTCGAATTCGCGCTCGCCACGGGCGGTGCGCTCGATGACCATAGGTCCGAGTGGCATGCCATGAACCCTACGGCACGGCGACCGCGGGCCGCCGTGCGCTACCGGAGGGTCATATCTGCCCGGTTGAGAACGACTCGGCATGCGGCTAGCGTTAGGAGTCGGCATGGTCCCCCTGAACGTTCCCAACGTGCTCACGGTGATCCGCATCCTGCTCGTCCCCGTGCTCGTCGTCGCCCTGCTCGATAAGACCCACGGCGGCGACCTGCTCGCCGCCATCGTCTTCGCCGCCGCCTCGCTCACCGACGCCATCGACGGCTACGTGGCGCGCAGGCGGAATTCGATCACCACCTTCGGCAAGCTCATGGACCCCATCGCCGACAAGCTCCTGATCATCGCCGCCCTCGTCGCCCTGGTCTCCCTGAACCGCGTCCAGGCCTGGGTGGCCATGGTCATCATCGCCCGCGAGTTCGCGGTCACCGCTCTGCGCATGGCCGCCACCCAGCAGGGCGTCGTCCTCCCCGCCGGGCCCTTCGGAAAGGCGAAGACGATCGTGCAGGTGGGAACGGTGATGGCGTTGATCGCCGTCACCGGTCGCCCGCTGTGGGTCTCCCTGCTCGTCTACCTGATGGTGGCAATCACCGTGTTCTCGGGCGCCGACTACTTCTTCGGCCTGCGCCGGCGTATCTCGGAGCTCGACCGGACGCGCCCGGACCGCGCCGGCGCCTGAGGGCGGTCAGGCCGCGAGACGGTCAGGCGGAGCCGTCGAGCCAGGCGCGGCGGCTCGTGTGCTCGACCGTGGGGATACCCGACGCGAGCTCGGCGCGGATCTCCCCCAGCGTGCCGAAGCGCTCGGCGACGACGTTGTGCTGGTGGATGGTCTCGAGGTTGAGCTGGTGCGCGGAGATGAACGCCCCGTCGACGAGGCCGGGGAAGGCCTCGACCACTCCCCGGATCATCTCCCGAACGCAATCCTCGACGAAGCGCGGCCGGCGGTGGGCCTTCTCGACCACCGCGGCTTCGTCGCTGCGCTTCATGAGCTCGTAGATCTCCGAGGACATCGACTGCTCGACGATCTCGAGCAGCATGGCGGCGTCGATCTCGTCGTCGCACGATTCCGTGCACCCGATGTTGAGCGTGCCCAGGCCGCGCTGATTGTGGGTGGCAACGGGGACCGCTTCGATGATCCGCTCGATCTCCTCGGCATCGAAGCCCTCGCCCGACAAGCGCTCGCGCGCGGCGCCCGCCACCAGTTCCTGGGCGCACGGGCAGGCGGTGATGCCCTGGGCGGTGACCCCGGTCATCCGCCGAGTGCCGAGCTCGGAGGCCACCGCCGCACCGTGCAGCGTGTAGATCTCCTGAGTCTGGATGCCCGACACGGGCGCGAGCTTGTGCTCGGGGAAGCGCGCCTCGACGGTGACCTCGGCGCGGCGCGCGCCCTGGCGTGAGCGCACAAGCTGGGCGATGTGCTCGGCGAGAGTCTCCGCCTTGAAGGCGGCCTCGCCGAGGACGACCTCGCCGATGGCCTCGTTGATGACCTCCTCGAAGCGCGACATGTGCGCGCCCTTCTGCTGAGGCCCGAGGTCGACCACGCATTCGAAGCGGGCGGAGAAGAGCTGCTCGGTCCCGTTCTGGCGGATCCGGATCACCTTCTCGATGCCCGTCACCCCGACGCGGGAGATGCTGAGCTGGACGGCGGGGAGCTGCGCCTGGACGTCGATCGCGGGGGGGCTGGAAGGTCTGCTGGAGAACATCCTTCCCTACAGGGTAAAGAGGCCCGCCCGCGGCCGTGGCCCGACTTCGTGGCTGATGCATCGAT
>DASZKU010000010.1:0-3034 GCA_035552815.1 Solirubrobacteraceae bacterium
AGGGATCGTTGCCGGGACCGATGGGCACGAGCCGGTGATCGACGAGGTAGCTGTTCTCCGAGGACATGAAGTCGAGGTTGCCTGAGTAGCCGGTGGCGATTACCGGCTTGGCGAGCCACATCGACTCGGCGAGGGTGTACCCGAAGCCCTCGGCCCGGTGCAGCGACACGTAGCAGTCGGCGGCGGCCATCAGCCCGTCGCGCTCGGTGCGGGACAGCCGCCGCTCGATCAGGTGGATATCCGCGTGCCCGGCTACTGCGGCGCAGAGCCGAGCGTGCGCTTCGGGGTCGTGCCCCGGGTTGAGACTCTTGATCAGCAACGTTGCCCCCGACCCGGGTGAGAACGCCCGCGTGAACGCCTCGATCGTGGCGAGCGGGTTCTTGCGCTCGAACACGCTCAGGTAGTCGAAGGCGAAGAGGAAGCGAAAGCCCTCGGGGAGGCCGGCGGGAGGTGCAGCGTCCGCCGCCCCCGGGGCGAGCGATACCGGCTCGGGGATGGTGAGGACGGGAACGGAGGCCCGCGCGGCCACCGCATCACGGGCATGGCGACTGCATACCCATACCTCGTCGAGCCAGTCGAAGGCGGGCTCGTAACGAGCGGGAAAGGCGCTCACCTCCCACGCCCAGAAGCCGATCGTGTAGCGGCCGTCGAAGAAGTCCTTGCCCAGCTCGCGGGCGACGACGGGAACCATCTCGGCGTTCGCGCACAGCAGATTGAAGTCCTCGAAGGCCGGTTTGCCGGGTCTCGGCTCGCCGAGCGCGCCCTCGAGCTCTCGTCCGAGCTCGTCGTCCTCGGGAACCCCGTCCGGGCGAAGCGTGGTCGGAAGGATGGGGACGCCCTGGGCACGCAAGGCAGCAGCAACTTGCCGTCCTTGCTCGCCCGTGCCCATCGCGCCATTGAAGTAACCGGCGACTTGCATAGCGCTGAGCGTAGCGGCGGCGCGCCCGCTTCGAGTTCGCGGAATCGCGCGCCTCAGGCGTGCAGTCGCTACTTTCCCGGCGGTGCTCGGCACCTACGCGTCGGCAGTGGCGATTACCTTCGTATCGGTCCTTCTCGGCCGCGGGATCTTGACCCTGTCGGGATACCAGGGACCCCTGTGGCTCAGTCCCGCGGTCGGCTTCGCGGCTCTGATGGTCGTGAGCAAGGTAGCGATCAGCCTGCCCGGCCGGGGGTGGACGGCCGTCGCCGCGGTGGCTCTCGCGTGTGCCGTCGCACTATGGATCGTTGTCCGGCGCCCCGCCCCGGGACTGTCGCTCCTCGACGGCCTCTTGGTCATGGCCCCGGTCCTGCTCTTTCTCTCACTCCCCTTTCTCGCCAACGGGCGCGTCGGACTGCTAGGCGTCTCCTTGAACAACGACCCGGCCCAACATCTCCTCCTGGCCGAGGGCCTGCGCAACCCGGCGATCACCACGGCGGGCTACGGAGTGGCGTATCCGTTGGGCCCCCACGCCGTCGCTGCCGTCTTCGCGCAAGCATTGGGAACCGACGTCGAGCGGACGCTCACCGGCGTGCTCATCGCCACGCCCATCCTCGTCGGGCTCACCGCCCTCGCGGCCCTCTCAGACATCGCCCGCTCGCGGCGCGTGCTCGTCGCCGTGCTCGCGGCCGTTCCCTATCTCGCGGCAGCGTGGTACAGCCAGAGCGCGTTCAAGGAGCCGATAATGTCTCTCCTGCTGGTGGGGCTCGTGGTGGTCTTGCAAGCGGCGCGCCGGGAGCGCTTCGCGCATCCGCTCGCGGCCCTCGTCCCCGCTGCCGTGCTCGCCGCCGGGGTCCTCTACGACTACTCATATCCGGGGCTTCTGTGGCCCGTGGCCATCCTGGTTTGCTGGGGTGCGCTCGAGCTCGTGGTTGGCGGCGAATGGCGCCGCCTGCGACCGCTTGCGCGCGGACTGAGATCGGCGGTGCCGGCCTTGGGGGTGGCTTTGCTTGTCCTCGTCGTCCTCGTCGCCCCCGACCTCGAGCGTCTCCACACGTTCTGGGTGACGAATTCAGGGACCGCCGCCGCCACTGCCGGAGGGGTGGCTGCCGGCCCGCTGGGGAACCTGGCGGGGCCACTGAAAGCGGTGGAGGGCCTGAACATGTGGTTGAACGTGGACTTCAGGTTCGTCCCTTTTGACGCGCTCACGACCGGTGCCCTCGCGGGCTTCGCCCTCGTCGTGTTCGCCTTCGCCGCCGTATCGGCGTTGACGCGCCGAGACCTGCCGTGGATCGGCGCGATCCTCGCGCTCGGCCTCATCTACCTCTACGTGAGCCGCACGAGCACGCCCTATGTCGCCGCCAAGGCCCTGGCCATTCCCGCGTCGCTCCTCGTGCTCGGATCCGGTGCCGCGCTCATGCGCTGGCTCGAAACGGCGCACTGTCGCTCATGGGCGACCGTGGGCGTCGCGGCGGCCGCGGTCGTGTTCTTCGTCTACTCGTTCCAATCGAGCTACATGGTCCTGGCCAACGCCTTCGTGGCACCCGACAACCACCTCAACGAGCTACGTTCGCTGCGCCCTCTGCTCCACGGCCGCGAGACGCTGGCGCTGTTCTATGACGACTTCATCCAATGGGAGCTCCTCGGAACTCCGATGTCATCTCCGGTGATCGCCTCGCACATCCCCGCTCCCATCCGCCCCGACAAGCCATGGACTTACGAGCAGCCGCTGTTCTTCACTTCGATCAGCCCCTCGACCTTGGACCTGTTCGACTACGTGATCACCACCCGCACCACGGCCGCGAGCGCCCCGCCGCTGAACTTCCGGCTCGTCGGGCACTCCCGCTCCTACGACGTGTGGAAGCGTGAGGGCCGCACCCCGCCCTTCCGGGTCCTCCCCTCGCCCGGCGTGCCGGGGGCGATCCTCGACTGCGCCCTCCCGACCGGGCGCCAGATCTCTCGCGAGCACGGCTTTGCCATGGTGGCGCCGCAGCCCAGCTATTTCAAGGTCGGAGAATTGGCGCCCGGAGGCTCCGAGCGCGTGGTCCTCAGCCTTCCCGCCGGACGCTGGGACATCTCACTGCCCTTCACGTCCGACCAGGCGGTGACGGTCCGTGG
>DASZKU010000011.1:0-7838 GCA_035552815.1 Solirubrobacteraceae bacterium
AGGTAGTGATCGCGGAAGCTGTGGTTCTGCGCGGGGTCGAGGACCTCGAGCAGCGCCGAGCTCGGATCGCCACGCCAGTCGGCGCCGACCTTGTCGACCTCGTCGAGCATGATCACCGGGTTCATGGTGTCCGCGTCGCGGAGCGCCCGCACGAGCCGGCCCGGCAGGGCTCCGATGTACGTCCGCCGGTGGCCACGGATCTCGGCCTCGTCGCGGACGCCGCCCAGCGACATCCGGACGAACTCACGGCCGGTGGCCCGGGCGATCGACTCGCCGATCGAGGTCTTGCCGGTGCCGGGGGGACCGATCAGGGTGAGGATCGCGCCGGAGCGACGGTCCTCGTTGATCCCGCGCTCGACGCGGAGCTTCTTGACCGCGATGTACTCGACGATACGGTCCTTGACGTCCTCGAGGCCGGCGTGGTCGGAATCGAGCACCTCACGCGCGTGCACCGGATCCAGGCGCTCCTCCGAGCGCTTGTTCCACGGCACGGCGATGAGCCAGTCGAGGTAGGTCCGGATCACGCTCGACTCGCCGCTCTGCTCGCCCATCCGCTCGAGGCGTCCGAGCTCCTTCTCGGCCTGCTCGCGGGCATGGTCGGGCATCCCGGCCTCTTCGATCTTGGTCCGGTACTCGTCGATGATCGATGCGTCGTCCTCGCCGAGCTCCTTGCGGATCGACTCCATCTGCTTGCGCAGGAAGTAGTCGCGCTGCTGCTTCTCGGCGCCGTCCTGGACGTCGTCGCGGATGCGCTTGCGCACCTGGAGCTCAGCCAGACGCTCGCGCTGCAAGGTAAGGGCGAGCTCGAGCCGCTCGGTGACGTCGAGCGTCTGCAGCAGCCCGACCTTCTGCTCGTAGCTGATGTCCGGCGAGTAGCCGGAGGTGTCAGCCAGCGTGCCCGGCTCGGAGATCGAGCGCAGGAAGGCCGAGATGCGGCCGTCGTCGCCGCGGACCTCGAGGATCTCCTCGACCACGGCGCGGTATTCGCGCTCGAGCTCACGCGTCTTGCCGTCGACCGGCGTGTCGTCGGGCCGTTCATCGACCTCGACATACAGGCGGCCGTCGGGCAGCGTGTGCGCGGCGCCGGCGATGCCACGGTGGAGTCCCGTCACCGCGACGGCGCGAGCTCCGCCGGGCAGGCGGACGTGTTCACTCGCCTCGGCAACGGTGCCGACGTCGGCGAACGCCTGCTCGTGGCGCGGGACCAGGAGCACGCGCTCGTCCTCGCCCGCATCGATGGCGAGCGTCAGCGACATGCCGGGGAAGACCACTGCGTCATCAAGCGGGACTAGTAGTAGTCGGCTCATGAAGTTCACTTTCGCTAGTTGCTTACGACTGGTAAGTGGAATGATAACACTATTCGTCGTCGTCATGTGGCGGATCTCAGTCCCCACGACTAAGATGTTAGACGGCCTCGAGCGGGTCTCCGTCGGGGCGCGGGGGCGCGAGGTCGAGTCGCGGGGAAAGCGGTTCGCTCTCCGGGGTCGCTTGAAATAACATGCCTGCCCGGTGAAGCCGTTCTCGATCCAAATTGATGAGGCGGGGGACACAGTGACGATCGAGTTCGGGGGAGAGCTCGACATCGCGACCACGGCGGGCGCTGACTCCGAGCTGCGCCGCGTCGAGCAGGGTGGCGCGCGCGTGATCGTCCTCGACCTCCGCGGCCTCACCTTCATGGACTCGACCGGCCTGCGCCTGCTCGTCTCCGCCGACGCACGGGCCCGGGGCGGCGAGCATCGCCTCGCCATCGTGCGGGGACCGGCCGCGGTTCAGCGCGTGCTCGAGCTCACCGGACTCGACGCCCGGCTCGACGTGATCGACGACCCCGCCGAGGCGCGGGCCGATCGTCCCACCGGCTGACGTCTGCGCCTTCGCCGCCCGCGCGGCTCAGCGATCGATCTCGCAGATCACCCTGGTTCTGCCGTCGCGCTCGACCCGCCACCGGTCGGCGATCGCGTCGAGCACCTGCAACCCCCATCCTCCCGCCGGGTCATCGGAGCCCGGGAGGTTTTCGGGGTCGAAGCCCGCGCCGGCGTCGGCGACCGTGAGCGTGACCCGGTCGGGGGCCACGGCGACCGTGAGGGTGGCGGCGGGATCGGTGGCCGCGCAGTGCCGCAGGACGTTGGTCACGAGCTCGCTGGCCACCAGGCTCAGCTGGGCGCGGAGCGGCGCCGGGAGGGAGCCGAGCAGATCCTGCACGGTGTGGCGGGCGAGGGCAGGGGCCGAGACGTCGTCCGGGAGCCGCAGCTCGGCGCGCGCGTTGGGAAAATCGGGAGCGGAGATCGACATCTGGCTAGCGCCAGCTTTCCCCCTGCTCACGCAGATCGAACCAACTTTGTCAGCTGAGCATCGCGTAGATCTCGCCGAGCTCCGGCGGTGCCGCTCCGCGCAGCATCCAGGTGCCGTCGTCGCGTCTGGCCACGAGGCCCTGTTGGGTCAGTTCCTTGAGGGCCGTGGTGACGGTGGGACGGCGCGCGCCGACGAGGCAGGCGAGCAGCCGGTGCGTGAGCTGGAGGGGAAGCACGATGCCGTCGGGCGACACCCGCCCCCAGCGCTCGGCCAGGTGCCAGAGCTGCAGGAGGAGCCGCGTCTCGACACGCTGCAGGCTGCGGATGGCGAGCTGGACGGCAAGCGAGCGCGAGCGGCTCATGGCCCGGGTGAAGAGCGCCGTGGTGAGCTCGGGCCAGCGCGCGGTGCGGGCCACGAAACGGCGATCGAGAATGGCGATCCGCGCCGTGTCGAGCACCGTCCACACCACCGAGGGCTGGGCGACCGAGAGATGGGCGGCGCTGTCCCAGGGGCGGAGGATCTCGCCCTCGCCGATGAGCTCGGTGAACGACGCGCCCCCGAGCTTCAGATCGCGCGAGAGGATCCCGTCGATGACGAGCAGGCCGAGCGCCCCCCGCGGATCGACGATGTCGAGCGCGTCGGCGGGCCAGTCGCCGGGCGCGAGCGTCTCCACGGCGGCGATGGCATGCGCCCGCGCCGCCGTCGCGCGCTCGGGCTCCATGTCCTGGGCGAGGTCGGGATCGAGATCGAGGATCGCGACAGCCCGGCGCTGGCGCGGTTCCTGGACCGCTCCGTAGGCGCCGCCCGTCGGTGGGTCGTAGTCAGGGGATATGGCAAGTCGAGGACGCACTCGGTGATTCAGTGTTGCCCGGAGATGTCAGTTCGCAAACCGTCCGCCTTGGCGATCTGGGAAAATGCCGCCATGAACGACACGCCGATTGGTGGCGATTCGAGCGATCCCGCGGCCCACGATGTGCTCGCCGCCGAGGAGTTCGCCCTCCCCGCCCCGGATCCCAGCATCGGCCACCCACCCGTCGTCCTTCCCGAGGATCCGTCCGGGATCGCCGAGCCCCATGACATCCTCGCCGCCGAGGAGTTCGCGCTCCCTGCGTGCCCGCCGAACCCCAGCGGTCTCTTCCCCGGATCGGTCCGGGGCGGATGGCAGCCGGCCGCCATTCTCGCCGGCGTGATCGGGCTGCTGCTCGCGGGCAGGGTCCTGCGGGCGCGACGGTCGCGGTAGTCGCTGTCGGTAGGTGCTTATGCGAGCGGGGGAAGGCGGTCGGCCCAGGGGGCGGCCCGCTCGAGCTGCGCGGCCACGGCGAGGAGCGTGGGTTCGTCGTGGGGCGGGGCGACGAGCTGGGCGGCGAGGGGGAGGCCCGACGGCGTGAACCCGGCGGGGATCGAGGCGGCCGGGTTGCCGCACACGTTCCACACCGCCGTGTAGGCGACGTAGGGCACCGCGCGCAGGCTCGCGTGCAGGCTGCCGATCCCGTCGAGGACGCCCACCGATCGCGGGGGCGCGGGGAGGGTGGGGGTGAGGAGGAGGTCGTGGTCGTCGAACACGGCGTTGATGCGTTTCGCGAGGCGCTCTCCGTGGCGGACGGCGGCCTTGACGGTGGGCGGGGGGAAGGCGCGGGCGATGGCGAGCGTCTGCCTGGTGCGCCGCTCGAGCAGGTCGGGGCGCTCGACGAGGGCCGCCTCGTCGCGCACCCCGCCGTAGAACTGGGGGACGAAGGCGGGCTCGAGCGGTGGGTAGCGCAGGTCGATCTCGCAGACGTCGTGGCCGAGGTCGCTGAGGGCCTTCGCGGTGCTGTGGAGCGCGGCATGCTGCTCGGGCGCGAGGCGCACGCCGCGGGCGGAGGGGCGGGTGGAGACGGCGATGCGCAGCCGGCGGGCCGGGACTTCGGTCGCGGCCTGCTCGAAGCTCATCTCGGGTTCGTTGGCCCGGTAGCGGTCGCTCGGAAGGTTGCCGCGGATGACGTCGTAGATGAGGGCGCAGTCGCGGACGCTGCGGGTGAGGGGCCCCACCGTTCCGAGCGCGTGCCAGAGATCGGGGGCCGGGGCCGCCGACACGCGCCCTCGCTGGGGCTTGAGCCCGAAGAGCCCGCAGCAGGCGGCGGGAATGCGGATCGAGCCGCCCCCGTCGCCGCCCATCCCCGCCGCCGTCAGCCCCGCTGCCACCGCCGCTGCCGTCCCACCGCTCGAGCCGCCGGGGGTTTTCGTGATGTCCCACGGGTTGCGGGTGTAGCCGCCCGCCGCCGACTCGGTGAACGGCCACTGCCCGAACTCGGGCATCCGCGTCTTGCCGATGATGATGGCGCCGGCGGCCCGGAGGCGCCGTACCGGCTCGCTGTCCTCGGTGGCGGGCTTGGTGCGCGCGGCGCCCCCGAAGGTGGTGAGCTCGCCCGCCACGTCGAGCTCGTCCTTGATGGCGATGGGGACGCCGTGGAGAGGGCCTTGACTGTCGGGCGTGCTGTCGCGCGCGCCCGCTTCGGTGAGCGCTTCCTCGTGGAGGACGATCCGGAAGGCGTTGAGCGTCGGGTCGAGGCGCTCGATGCGGGCGAGGAGGGCGCGGGTGAGCTCGACCGCCGAGATCTGCTTGGTGCGGATGAGCTCGGCCTGTCCCGCGACTCCGGCGTAGGCGATGTCCGCTTCGTCCATGGGGGTGGACGGTAGCGGTGGGAGGTTTGCAGGGCGATCGGAGTCACGTGTCGCCTCTTAACCACCGTATGGGTGGTCAAAAGGCATCAGGTGATCGAAAGATGGCGGCGCTGGCGGATCGGCACCACGGCGTGGTGGCGCGGCGGCAGCTGCTGAAGCTTGGTTACACGCCGCGTGAGATCGACAGGCGCCTCGAGGCCGGCCGCCTCCACGCCGTCCACCGCGGCGTCTACGCGGTCGGGCGGCGCAAGCTCACGATCCGCGGGCGGTGGATGGCCGCCGTCCTCGCCTGCGGCCCCGGTGCCGTGCTCAGCCATCGCGACGCGGCGGCTCTGCACAACCTCAGGCGCAGCGCAAGCCGCGCGGACATCCACGTCACCGCGCCGGGGGGCCACAGACATAGGCGCCGCGGCGTCCACGTCCATAACGCCCGCCGCCTCGACCCCGCAGACCGCACCGTCGTCGACGGCATCCCCGCGACCTCGGTCCACCGCACCCTCCTCGACTACGCGGAAACGGCGCGGCGGCAGGAGCTGCGGTGGGCGTTCGAAGCCTACGACCGCCTCGACCTCCTCGATCTGCGCGAGCTCGACGCGGTGATGGCGCGCAACCCGGGACGCCGAGGGGCGAAACCGCTGTCGAGCGTCATCAGCGAGTACCGCGGCCCGGCGCCCGACACGCGCTCCGGGAACGAGCGGCGCTTCCTCGCCCTGGTCCGGGAGGCCGGCCTGCCGGAACCGTCGGTGAATGTGAGTGTGGCGGGGATCGTGGTCGACTTCTTCTGGCCCCACCAGCGGCTCGTCGTCGAGGTCGACGGCTACCTGTATCACCACACGCCCAAGGACCGGGCCGAGGACCGGCGCAAGGAGCGGACGCTCAGAGCCGCCGGGATCGACGTCAGGCGGGTAACCGACGCCGAGCTCGGCGAGGCACCCGAGGAGCTCGTGCTCGAGGTCAGCGCCGCTTGCGCGGCGGGAGCAGGTCGGTGATCGTCCCCTCGGCCATCTCCGCGGCGAAGCCGACGGTCTCAGAGAGGGTGGGGTGGGGGTGGATGGTGAGGGCGAGGTCCTCGGCGTCGGCGCCGAGCTCGATCGCGTGGACGGTCTCGGCGATGAGCTCGCCGGCGTTGACGCCGACCATGCCGGCGCCCAGGAGCCGGCGCGTCCCGGGTTCGAAGAGCAGCTTGGTCAGGCCCTCGTCGCGGCCCAGCGAGAGCGCCCGGCCCGAGGCCGCCCAGGGAAAGACCGCCTTCTCCACCTCGATGCCGCGCGCCGCCGCCTCGGTCTCGCTCAGCCCCATCCACGCGATCTCTGGGTCGGTGTAGGCGACGGAGGGGATCGCCCGGGGGTCGAAGGCGGCGCCCGCCACCCCGGCGATGACCTCGGCGGCGACCTTGCCCTCATGGCTCGCCTTGTGGGCGAGCATCGGCCCGCCGACGATGTCGCCGATGGCGTAGATGTGGGCCACGTTGGTGCGCATCTGGGCGTCGACGGGGATGAAGCCGCGCTCGTCGACGACGACCCCGGCGGTGTCGGCGCCGATCAGCCCCCCGTTGGGGCGGCGACCGACGGCCACGAGCACGGCGTCGAACACGCCCTGGCGCTCGCCGTCGAACTCGACCGCCACGCCCTCCTCGGAAGCGGTCACGCTCCTCACCCGGGTGCTGAGCATGATCTCCGCGTAGCGGCCGGCGATGCGCCTGTGCAGGGGGCGGACGAGGTCGGGGTCGCAGCCGTGGATGAGCGCGTCGAGGACCTCGACGAGGGTGATCTTCGAGCCCAGGGCGTCGTATACGGTGGCCATCTCGAGGCCGACGATCCCGCAGCCGATGACGAGCATCCGCTTGGGCACCTCGGCGAGCGCCAGCGCCCCGGTGGAGTCGACGATGCGGGGATCGTCGGGGAGGTCGGGGAGCGTCGCCGCCTCCGATCCGGCGGCGATGATGCAGTGATCGAAGGAGACCGTCTCCTCGCCCACGGTAAGGACATTCGCCCCCGTGAAGCGCCCGGCCCCGGTGAGTACCTCGACGTTTCGGCGCGCCGCCAGCCCCGCGAGCCCACCGGTGAGCTTGGCGACGACCGACTCCTTCCACCCCTGCAGCGCCTCGACATCCACCACCGGCGTCCCGAACGAGATCCCGTGCGCGGCCATCTCCTCGGCCTCGGCGATCACCCGGGCGGCGTGGAGCAGCGTCTTGGAGGGAATGCAGCCGACGTTCAGGCACACGCCACCGAGCCGCTCGTAGCGCTCGACGAGCATCACCTTGAGGCCGAGGTCGGCGGCGCGGAAGGCGGCCGTGTAACCCCCCGGGCCCGCGCCCAGGACCACCACGTCCGCGTGGTGGTCGGCGTCGGCGGACGGCGCCGGCGCCGGCGGCCGTGGCAGTGGCGCGTCGGTCGGGGCGGGGGCGCTCGTCCCGCCGCCGGCGCCGTCCGCGGCGGGGGCGCTCGTCGCGGCGGGGGCGCTCGTCCCGCCGCCGGCGCCGTCCGCGTCACCCTCCATGAGCAGGAGCACGCTCCCCTCCGAGACCCGGTCACCGATCGCTACCCGCAGCTGCGTGATCACGCCGGCGGCCGGAGCGGGGATCTCCATCGTCGCCTTGTCGGACTCCAAGGTCACGAGCGGGTCCTCGACTCCCACCGTGTCGCCCACCGCGACGAGGATCTCGATCACCGGCACGTCGGTGAAGTCCCCGATGTCGGGGACGCGGATCTCGGTGGCGGTGCTCACAGGAGCGCCCGCCGCAGATCGCTGAGCACCTTCCCCAGGTGGACGGTGAAGCGCGCGGCGGCGGCGCCGTCGATGACCCGATGGTCGTAGGAGAGCGACAACGGCAGCATCAGCCGCGGCACGAACTCGGAGCCGTCCCAGACCGGCTTGATCGCCGA
>DASZKU010000012.1:0-47701 GCA_035552815.1 Solirubrobacteraceae bacterium
TTTCACCCTTGCCGGCCTGAGGCTCTGCAGCGGCCCCAGGCTTAGGCGGTGTCTTTTCTGTGGCACTTTCCCTCGGGTTTCCCCGGGTCGGCGTTACCGACCACCTTGCCCTGTGATGTCCGGACTTTCCTCGAAGGCTCAACACCTCCGCGACTGCTTGGCCTGCACCATTGAGGATAGCCGCCGGCGCGAGTCGCGCAAGCTTGGGAGGGGAACTGCGGCAGCCCGCGCTCCCGCCTACGGCCGCCCGCCCCGCGCACTCCGCCGCCCCCCGCCTCGTCGCCCCCTCAGCTCAGCGTGGTAGCGCAGGTGCGGCAGCGGCCGCCGATGGGTCGCGCGTGGGCGCCGTACTCGGGCGCCAGCTCGCCGGAGCAGACCGGACATTCGACGACGGCATGGGCGGTGAGCTCCTCCCAGGCGCCGGACAGGACGTCGTCCAGCGTCGGCCCACCGCCCGCACCGTCGAAGAGTGTCTGTGGGTGCCGCGTGATCCGCCGCGGCGCGCCGGCCTCCGGCGCACCCCCGCGCGCGGCGCCGCCCGCGCCGCCCGCGCCGCCCGCTCGTCCCGTCCGTGCCCGCGCCGGCGCCCGGGCGGCCGGTGTGGCGGTCAGCGTGCTCACGTGATACTCCGCATCAGGCCGACGACCTTCCCGAGCACGCGGACGTCGCGGCTGCGGATCGGCTCCATCGTCTCGTTCTCCGGCTGCAGCCGCACGTGGTCGGACTCCTGGAAGAAGCGCTTGACGGTGGCTTCCTCGCCGACGAGGGCGACGACGATGTCCCCATCCGTCGCGGTGTCCTGGGGACGTACGACGACGAGGTCGCCGTCCATGATCCCCACGTCTTTCATCGACTCCCCGCGTACGCGAAGCAGGTATTCACCGTCTCGGCCGCCGGCGAACTCGGGCGTCTCGATGTATTCCTCGATGTTCTCCTCGGCCAGCACCGGCTGCCCGGCCGCGACCTGGCCGACAACCGGAAGGCCCTGGGGCCGCACGATGCTCATGACGCCCGCGGCGGCGCGGTCGAGCAGCTCGATGGCCCGGGGCTTGGTCGGATCTCGGCGCAACAGCCCGATCCGCTCGAGGTTCGCGAGATGCGCGTGCACCGTCGAAGAGGAGGCGAGACCTACCGCCTTGCCGATGTCCCGCACGGTCGGCGGATAGCCGTAGCTGGCGGAGTAACGCTTGATGAAATCGAAGATTTCCTGCTGGCGCTTCGTCAGGTCCATGCCGCCGCTCCTTGCTCGGTCTGCCTGGTTGAGCCTACTGAATCGAACATGTGTTCGCAACACTAGCGCGCCGCGAGGACGGACAGAGCAGGACGGCGCACGGCTATACTCGCCGCCGACGCGCCTGTGGCGGAATTGGTAGACGCGCAAGGTTGAGGGCCTTGTGGACTAATTGGTCCGTGGAGGTTCGAGTCCTCTCGGGCGCACTGGAAAAGCCCCGCCTAACAGCGGGGTTTTTGCTGTCCGTGGGCCGCGGCGTCGCCGAGCGCCCCATCGTCCTGGCCACTCGCGGGCGACGCAGGCCAGCGGCTTGCAATACGAATGGGAGCGTGTGTTCAACGGTCCGATCCGGTCGGCGTTGCGGGTGCGGTCTGATGTGGCCGAGCGGGAGCAGCGGTGTGTGGATCGAGGCGACCCCGGCGCCAGGGTTGCCGTCGTCTCAGGTCTCGAGCGGCACGACCTCGGCTGTCTGGCGGACCGGTCCGAGGCGGAGCAGCGCGAACACGAGGACCGCGCCAGCGGCGGCGACCGCGGTCAGGATCGCCAGTGTGGGTCGCATCGCGGCGAGGATGCCTTGTGCCTCACCCCCGCCGACGGACGTCGTGCGGCTGCTGATCACGGCACTGACGATCGCCACCAGGATGGCGCCGCCGATCTGGAAGCTCGCGTTGAACAGTCCCGCCGCCAATCCCTGCTCGGCGTTGGCTACTCCTGCCGTTGCCTGAACGTTCATGGCGGGAAAGCCGAGCCCCCAGCCAAGTCCGAGGACGAGCATCGATGGCAGCAGCATCGTCACATATGTGAGGTGGTGCGAATCCTCGCGGAGGAACAGCGCGTAGCCGATCGCGAACGTCGTCAGTGCCGCGCCGATGAGGCGTGCCGTCCCGAAGCGTCCGATGATCCGTCCCGCCTGCGCACCCATGATCGGCAGGAAGAACCCGGACGGGAGGAACGCGAGCGCGGTATCGATCGGAGACCAGTGTGCGACGTTCTGTACGTAGAGCGTCGCGAGGAACTGGAAGCCCAGGTACGAGCCGAAATAGAGCATCGCGGCTACATCGGCGGAGACGAGGGTGCGCACGCGCAGGATCCCGAGTCGGACCAGCGGGTGCGGGGACCAGCGCTCGACGATGACAAACGCGACCAGGAGCACCACGCTGAGGGCCAGGCCGCCGATGGTCCGGCCATCGAGCCAGCCACGGGCCGGCGCCTCGACGACGGAGTAGACGAGGACGATCATCGAGCCCGTGGCCGTCAGGGCGCCGCGGAGGTCGTAGTGGCGATGTTCGAGCGACGGCTCGTTGCTCGCGTCGAGCACGCGGATCGCTGCCAGCACCAGGACGGCGGTGATCGGGGCGGGGAGTAGGAACACGTAGCGCCATCCGAGTTCGGAGAGCAGGCCGCCGATCACCAGGCCCAGCGAGAATCCGGCGGCACCGGTGGCTGCGTACGCCCCGAGGGCCTTGTTCCGGGCTGCGCCTTCCGCGAACGTGGTGGTGAGGATCGACAGGCCGGCGGGGATCGTGAACGCTGCGGCGATGCCCTTGATCAGGCGAGTGGCGATCACCAGCGTTCCGTTGTCGGCGACGCCGCCGAGCGCAGATGCCAGGCCGAATACCGTCAGCGCCGCAAGGAATATGCGTCGTCGCCCGAGGAGATCCGAGGCCCGGCCACCAAGGAGGAGAAATCCGCCGTAGCCGAGCACGTAGCCCGAGACGACCCACTGCAATGAGGACGCCGACATCCGCAGATGCGCCCCGATCGTCGGCAGCGCGACGTTTACGCTCGATACGTCCATCGCGTCGAGAAACAGCGCCCCGCACAGGATCGCGACGGTCACCCGCAGCTTCAGATCCCACTTCTCACCGGGCGCGTCGGGTGCAGTGCTCAGACCGGAAGAACTCATGGTTGACTACTCCTGTTCAGGTGTTGGCCAGTGGCGAGATCGCGGCTGGCTTTTTATGCGGAGCAGTACAATAACAGCTTGATAAGCTTTTTGTGCGTGATGGTAGAAAAACCTCGACAGCGGGGGCGGCCCCGCTCCTTCGACTCGGCAGTCGCCCTCGACAGCGCGGCGGAGTTGTTCTGGGCGAAGGGATTCGCCGACACCAGCCTCGACGAGCTGAGCGCGGCGATGGGCATGGGACGCCCGAGCATCTACAACGCGTTCGGTGACAAGGAGGCGCTGTTCGTCCGTGCGCTCGAGCGCTACCGAGACACCACCGGGTCCAGTCCGTTGCACGCGATGGAAGCCGAGGACTCGATCCGTGACGCGCTCGACGCGTTTTTCCGTCAGACCGTCGAGTACACGACCGCAGATCGCTCCCACCTCGGGTGCTTCCTCGGCAACGTGGCCCCGGTCACCGACATCCCGGAGGCACGCCGGTTCGTAAACGACAGTCTCGTTGAGACGGAGGTGAAGATCGCCGAGCGTCTCTCAAGCGCGGTCAACCTCGGGCAACTGCCCGCTGACTACTCAGTGGAACAAGGCGCCCGCCGGGCGATCAACGCCATTTTCTCGCTCGCCGCGCGCGCGCGACTCGGAACCTCGCGCGCGGAACTCCTCGAGGACGCCGCGGATGCCACATCGGTGGTGCTCGGGGCGTCTTCCGGGCCGTGATCCGCCCAGCGCAATCCAGCCTACGCGGCGATCTGAGCAGAATTCTGTGGCTGTCCGCGTGCCCACCGAATTTGCCTCGGTAGCAGTTCTGCTACCGTAGTTGCCATGGCGACAATTCCGCAGAAGGAGCTCCGAAACAACGTGGGCGATGTGCTGCGGCGCGCGGAGGCGGGCGAGGAGATCACGATCACCGTCGCGGGCAGGCCGGTGGCGCGACTCGGTCCAGTGCGGAGGCGCCGGTGGGTGAGTGGACCGGCGTTGCGGGCGATCTGGCGCACGTCGGCACCCCGGACGCTAGCCGCAGATCTCGAGCAATTCCCGGCGGCGCTTGGCGATCCATTCGCCCGATAGATGCGCGCACTGGTGGACACCTCGGTGCTCATCAGCGATGAGCTGCCCCCGGATGTAGAAGCTGCGATCAGCGTCGCCTCGCTCGCCGAGATCCACTTCGGTGTGCTCGTCGCCGCGGACGACAACGAGCGCGCGCTTCGCACCCAGCGCCTGGGCGCCATCGAATCCACCTTCGACGCGCTGCCAATCACAACCGAGATCGCCCGCGAGTGGGGCCGACTTGCCGCGGCTGTGCGCAATCGAGGGGGCCAGCCCCGCCGACGCACGATGGACCTCGCGATCGCCGCGACAGCCAACGCGCACGGCGTTCCTTTACTCACGCACAACGCTGGCGACTTTCAGATCATCAGCGACTTGACGGACGCACGTCCGCCAGCCGCGTTCCCCGCGGTCGAGACTGCCCCAACTGAAGGCCCCGCTAGCGACGGCGAGTAGGTTCGAACGGGCGCCGTCGCCACGCGGCTGGTGGCCGTGTGTTCGGCGTCAAATCTCAGCCGCCAGTCAGTCGACAAGCACGCCGACAGTGGCTCGATGGTGGCACCGTCCCCCGGGAGGAGGTGGACCGGGACGGGTAGCCGTGCCGTAATGTGTGAGACACCAGTCCGGAGGTAGAAGTTGCGCGCACGGCCGCTCCCCAACGTCACGTCTTCTCGCCTGTCGCGGCTTAGCCGCACCGGGCTGGGAGCGATGTTGATGTGCGCCGTCCTCGGCCTCCTGGTTGCCGGCTGCTCGAGCGGGAAGAAGTCGGCTCGCGGCCATGGTGCGGGCGGGGGGCAATCAGCGGCGAATGACGTGCACATCTCGATCACCCCGGCGAGCGGGGCAAAGGACACGGCGCCCAATCGGGGGATCACGGTCAAAGCTGCGGGGGGCAAGCTCAGCAGCGTCGTCGCTCGCTCCGGCAGCGGGCGGATCGCCGGGAAGCTCAACGCCGATGGGACGAGTTGGCACAGCACCTGGGCGCTGCCTGTCTCACAGCACTACACGGTCACCGCGAACGCGACCGGGGCCTCGGGCCAGCCGGTGACGCAGACGAGCTCGTTTGCCACCTTCACGCCACGGCAGACGTTCACGACGATGATCATCGAGGGGTACCGGCAGACGTACGGCGTGGGGATGCCGATCATCCTCTACTTCGACCGGCCCGTGACCAACAAGGCCGCGGTGGAGCGGGCGCTGCAGGTCAAGAGCTCGAAGCGGATCATGGGTGCGTGGTATTGGGACAGCCGGTGCGGGACGGCGCCGGAGTGCCTGTATTTCCGTCCGCGCCACTACTGGCCGACGCACACGCAGGTGAGCTTCACCGGACACCTCGACGGGGTCGAGGCGGCCCCGGGTGTCTATGGACACCATGACCTGTCCCAGTCGTTCACGATCGGCAGCTCGTTGATCGTGGTGGCGAGCACCTCGGCACACCACATGACGGTGTACAAGGACGGCAGGGTGTTCGCGCGGTGGCCGATCAGCACCGGGCGCCCGGGAGACGACACCCCGAATGGGACGTATCTGACAATCGAGAAGGCCAATCCGGTCGACATGGTCGGCCCGGGCTACAACATCGAGGTCCCATACTCGGTCCGCTTCACCTGGAGCGGCGACTACCTGCACGACGCCTACTGGTCGGTGGGCGAGCAGGGATTCACCAACGTCAGCCATGGGTGCGTGAACATGCCCCCTGCCGACGCCATCATCTACTACAACATGGCGGTTCCCGGCGATCCGGTGAAGATCACCGGCAGCCCGCGCGCCGGCGTGTTTGACAACGGCTGGACGCAGTGGTTCCTGCCCTGGCGCCAATACCTGCGCGGGAGCGCCGTACACAAGGCGGTGCTCGCCGGCCCCCACGGCAGCAGCTTCGTGCACCACCGACCACGGCCCGTCCTCACCACCACGACCACCCCCACCACAACCACCCCCACGACGGGCACCGCCCCAACGACGAGCACCACCCCCAGCACGACGACGACAGTCACCTCCGGCGCTGCGCCGTCCGGCTAGGCGGCGAACCCGCCGGAAGCGCTCAGCGGCGCCCGCCCCGCGACCTGGGGCATGTAGTCGTCGATGAAGATCTGGGCGACGAGCTCCTGGCGCGAGGCGACACCGGTCTTCTCGAACAGGCTCTTGATGTGATCCTGCACCGTGTAGAGCGAGAGGACGAGCGCCTCGGCGATGTCGGAATTGGTGAGCCCGCGCGCGATCAGGGTGGCGATCTCGCGCTCGCGCGGTGTGACGCCGTGGGCCTCGAGGCGCACGGCCGTCGCCTGCGGGCTCGCGGTGCGCTCGAGCACGATGGCGACGCGGCCTTCGGCTTGGCCCTCGGGCAGCGAGGCGTGGAGGGTGATCCACCCAGAAGCGGTCGGGACGGCGACGGTTCCGGTGTCCCGATCGAGGTCGGGGGCGTGGCGGCGCGCGAAGCCGGCGAGCGCGAGAATTGCCGTGGGCGGTGGCTGGTCGCCGCCACCGCCGGCGGCGCCGCTCATCGCGGCGAGGAGCGCGCGGGCGGGAGGCGTGATGAGCTCGACCTCGTTGCCTGCGGACAACACGACGAGGCCGGGTCCCGAGCCGTCGGGGGCCTGGCGCGCCGCGTCGATGCGCAACGAAGCGCGGATGCCGTCGGCGATGGCACTGGAGACGCGCGCCAGGGCGGTGGCGTCCTCGGCGGTGAAGTCGCGGCTGTCCTCGCGGCGGGCGATGTGGACCGCGCCCCAGCACCGGCCGCGGCTGACGAAGGCCGCGCGCATCTCGAAGGGGATCCCCGAAGGGGCGAGGAGCTCGCGATAGCGGGTGCTGCGCTCGGGGCGGCCCTTGGTCGCCTGGCTGAGGATCCCCACCGGCGTGCGCCGGCCCGCGAGGCTCGAGAAGGTGTTGACGTCGCGCACGAAGTACTCACTGGCGATGATCTGCGCGCCCGCCAGGGAGACGGTATCCGGGGTGTAGACGCCCGAGCTGATGAGCTCCTGGCTGGCGTCGCTGGTGATGAGCCGCGTTTGGGGATCGAGCGTATGCCAGCACGTGGCATCGCAGTCGATCGTGCGCCGGAGCCGCGACGCGACCTCGACGAAGTAGTGCTCCCGGGGGAGACCGCGCCGGCCCAGCACGGCAATGTCGTCCATGAGCCGATCGATCCGCCAGCGTCCTGCGGGCATCGGGCAAGTGTATGCCTCACGCATGAAGCCCTCACGCATGAAGCCCTCACGCATGAAGTGTCCCCGCGCACGAGATCGACGGACCCGGGCGGGGAGCGCGGGATGCCGGCAACGAGATCAGCGCGTGGGCCGCGACGCCCATGCTGTACGGTGATCCCGTACAATTCTGTACGGTGAATCCGTTCAACTATCAGGGCCCGGTCGTGCCCCCCAGGCTGATTGACCGACGCGCGGAGCTCGATGTCCTGCAGCGCGCCGCGGCCGACGGGATCTCGATCAGGCTGGCGGCTCCCCGCCGCTTTGGCAAGACGAGCGTGCTCGACTCGCATTCCGCCTCGATGCGCTCGGTCGGGCATCGCGCGGTGCGCGTCGATCTCTCCAAGGTGGCCACGGTGGGCGACGTGGCGGCCCGGGTGGCCGAGGCCTTCAGCGTCCTCCCCACCGATCCGCGCCGCAGCGTGCGGCGCTGGGCGGCGCGGCTCGGGATCAGCGCCCGGGTCGCCGGCGTGCAGGTGTGGATGGCTCCCGCTCCCCGGGCCGCGCGACCCGCTGCCGACGAGGCCCGCGCCGCCCTCCTCGAGCTCCTCGACGTCCCCCTGCGGATCCACGAGGCCGAGGGCGGCCTGACCGTCGTGTGCCTCGACGAGTTCCAGGACCTGCTCGTCGCCGACGACACCCTCGACGGACTCTTCCGCTCGGTCATCCAGCATCACGGGGGAGCGGCCGCTTACGTGTTCGCGGGCAGCCAGCCGTCGCTGATGCGCGCCCTGTTCTCCGACCGCGAGCGACCGTTCTACGGTCAGGCGCGACCGCTCGAGCTCCCGCCCCTCCCCGTCGACGAGGCGGCGTCCGATGTCGAAGCGCTGCTCGCCGCCGACGGCCTCGACGCGGGCGGCGCCGTCGACGAGCTGCTCGCGTTCACGGGCGGGCACCCGCAGCGCACCGTCCTCCTCGCCCATCACCTCTACAACGTGCTCGACCAACCCGATCCCCCCGACGACCCGACCGGAGCTGCCATCGACCTCGGGCTCGCCGAGACGCGCGACGCCCATCAGGCGATCTGGGACGCGATCAGCCGCGTCGAGCGGATCGTCCTCCTCGCCCTCGCCGACGGCCAGGCCCCGACCGGGAGCCGGGTGGCCGACGAGCACCGCATCGCGCGCTCAACCCTCCAGGACGCCCTCGAGCGCCTCCTCGCCGACGAGCGCAACGTCCGGCGCGACGATCGCGGCCGGCCCGCGCTCCTCGACCCGCTCTTGGGCGAGTGGCTGCGCCGGCGTTAAGGGTCAACCCGCACAGAAAACAGATCTCGGGAAGGATTCACGTCCACCACGCGTCTACCTAGCCGATGGTGGCCTTCTCATCCGGTCGCCGCGGCTAGCTCGACGCGTGCACGCGACGCTCCTCATCGCCCGTCTCGTCCTCGCCGGCGTCTTCGCGCTGGCCTCGGTGACCAAGCTCGCCGACCTCCGGGGATCGCGTGCCGCGGTCGCCGGCTTCGGCGTCGCCGAGCGGGTCGCGGGCCCGCTCGGCACCCTGCTCCCGCTCGCCGAGCTGGCGATCGCCGCGGCGCTGCTCCCGGCCGGCACCGCGTGGATAGGCGCGCTCGGCGCGGCCGCGCTCCTGATCGTGTTCATCGCCGCCATCGCCCGGAGCATGGCCCGCGGCGAGGCGCCCGACTGTCACTGCTTCGGCCAGCTCCATTCCGAGCCCGCCGGACGGCGGACCCTCGTGCGCAATCTCTTGCTCCTCGCCCTTGCGGCCTTCGTCGCCGCCGGCGGCGCGAGCGGTGCCGGGACGAGCGCGACCGCGTGGGTGGGCCGCCTCCACGGTGCCGGAGCCATGGCCACGGGCGGCGGACTCGCCCTCGCCGTGCTGGCCGCCCTTATCGGTTGGGGGCTGCTCGCCCTGCTCAGGCAGAACGGGCGCATGCTCCTGCGCATCGAGGAGCTCGAGGCTCAGCTCGAGGCCCAGCTCGACCCCACCGGCACGCCGCGCACAGCCCCACCGCGCACGGCCCCGACGCACCACGGCCTTGCCCTCGGCGAGCCGGCGCCGGGGTTCGCGCTGGCCGGGCTCTACGGCGAGAGCGTGACGCTCGAGTCGCTGATCTCCAGCGAGACGCCGGTGATGCTCCTGTTCACCGATCCGGCGTGCGGGCCGTGCAGCGCCCTGATGCCGCAGATCGCCGCCTGGCAGCGCGACCTCTCCGGGGTACTGACGATCGCCGTGCTCACCCGCGGCTCGCCGCAGGACAACCGTGCCAAGGCGCGCGAGCACGCCGTCGCCAACGTGTGGCTCGACGACGGGCTCGCCGCCTACCACGCCTACCGGATCCAGGGCACACCGGGCGCGGTGCTCATCGACCGCCAGGGACTGATCGCCAGCGACGTCGTCGGCGGCGCGGAAGCGATCTCCACGCTGGTTGAGAACCTCACCCGCGCGCCCAAGCTCCCGGTCGTCCACGTCGCGGGCCGCCAAATGGCTTCTGTGGGCGCGCCTGCGCCTGCCCTCGAGCTCAGCGATCTCAGCGGCGATCCCGTCGCCGTGTCCGTGCCCGACCGCGACACCCTCGTCCTCTTCTGGAACCCGGGGTGCGGCTTCTGCGCACAGATGCTCGACGACCTCCGCTCCTTCGAGCGCTCGGCACCGCCCGAGGCGCCGCGGCTCGTCCTCATCTCGACCGGGTCGGTGGCCGACAACGAGGGCCTCGCCCTGGAGTCTCCGATCGCCCTCGACGACGGATTTGCCGCCGGTGCTGCCTTCGGGAGCACGGGTACCCCATCGGCGGTCCTCGTCGACCGGGAGGGAAGGATCGCGTCCGACCTCGCCCTGGGAGCACCGGCCGTCATGGCCCTCGCAAGCACCGCGAGCGAGATCGGAGCGTAGATGCGGAGAACCACCGAGAGCACGCTGGACACCCTGGCCCGCGGGCTCGCGAGCGGGGGTATGTCGCGCCGCGACGTGCTCCGCGCGGGAGGCGCCGCGTTCATCGGCGCGGCCGCGATGACCCCGGCCGACGCGTGGGCGGCGGTCACCGGTCGCTGCCCGGCGCACCGGGTCAAATGCCACGGGACGTGCTGCCCCAAGGGCGAGGTGTGCTTGGCGCCCAAGCACAAGGGCGGAAAGCGTCGCTGCGGCTGCCCCGGGCACAAGACCCGATGCTCGGGCGCGTGCGTGGACATGACCAGCGATCACAACCACTGCGGCACATGCGGCCATAAGTGCGGCGCCGGTCAGAGCTGCGTCAAGGGTGCGTGCACGTGCCCCTCAGGCCAGGCCATGTGCTCGGGCGCGTGCGTCTCGCTGGCCGGCGACCCCGGGCATTGCGGCGCCTGCGGTAACGCCTGCCCCTCCGGACAGGCGTGCGTGTCGGGTCAGTGCGCCTCCTCGGGATGCCCGGCGGGACAAACGATCTGCGGGGGCACGTGCGTGAGCCTGGCCAGCGACCCACAGCACTGCGGCGCGTGCGGGACGGTGTGTCAAGCGGGCTCGGTGTGCGCGAACGGCACCTGCACCTTTCAGTGCCCGGCCGGGGAGACCAACTGCGCCGGCGCCTGCGTGAACCTGTCGAGCGACCCCAACCACTGCGGCGCCTGCACCACTACGTGCCCGACCGGAACCACGTGCGGCAACGGCACGTGCAGCGGCTGCCCGGCGGGAACGACGCTGTGCGGGAACGCGTGCGTCAACCTCTCGAGCGACTTCAACAACTGCGGGAAGTGCGGCGCGAAGTGCTCGAGCTACTTCGCGACCTCGTCGTGCCAGAGCGGCACCTGTCACATCGACTCGTGTGTGCCCAACTGGTTCGACTGCGACGGGAACCCCCTCACCGGGTGCGAGTGCCTGAAGGCTGCAGCGGCACCATGTGCGCGCCGTAGGCGGCGGTCTATCCTCAGCGACCACCGTCGGCGTTCGAGTTGGTAGCGCGGGCGCCTAAGGGAGTGACCGATGAGCGAACCCGAAAGGACGCCGCATGTCTGCGAATCCTGCCATTGATCCAACGGTACCCCCGAGCGGGACCGGGTGTGTCGAGTGCCTGGCCGCCGACGGCTGGTGGCTCCACCTGCGCCGCTGCGCCCAGTGCGGGCACGTCGGCTGCTGCGACTCCTCGCCCTCCCAGCACGCGAGCAAGCACGCGGCCCACGAAGCGCACCCGATGATCCGGAGCTTCGAGCCCGGCGAGGACTGGTTCTGGAGCTACGCCACCGAGCAGTTCTACGAAGGTCCGCCGCTCGCCCCGCCCGAGCATCATCCGCACGAGCAGCCCGTGCCCGGGCCGCGCGGGCGGGTCCCCGCCGACTGGCAGCGGCACCTGCACTAGCCGGCTGAGCTCAGACCGTCACGCCGCGATCGGCGAGCCAGTCCGCTACCGCGCTCGGCGGATCGCCGTGCCACTGGGCGCGGGCGGCGAGGCGCATGAGCTCGAGGGGATCGCGGTCGTAGCTCGCACGGCCGCCCTTACTGGCCAGGTAGAGGACGACGGCGGTGGCTACCGAGACGGCGGGGTTCTCGATCTCGTAGTCCGCGCCCTCGGCGGCGAGGGCGAGCCGTTCCTCGAGGTTATCGACGGCGGTGATCGGGGCGTCGTCGTCCTCGAGCTGCTCCTCGAAGTGCCCGAGATCGGCGTCGACATCATCGGGATCGCAGACCTCGACCGCGCGCCGCACGAGGTCGGACACGGTGGGCGTCTTGGGCTCCATGGCCGGGATGCTACGCCCCCGCCGGTCATAGACTCTGGCCCGGCCATGGATACGCAAACCCTCCGCGAGCAGATGGCGACGGTCAAGTGGTTCCACACCATCGAGCTCGCTCCCGGCGTCGTCACGCCCGGCCCCGAGCCCACCGCCGACCGGCTCGAGATCCTCAAGCTGCCCCGGGACCTGACGGGGAGAACGGTGCTCGACATCGGCGCCTGGGACGGCTTCTTCTCCTTCGAGGCGGAGCGGCGAGGGGCGAGCCGGGTGGTGGCCGCCGACAGCTTCGCCTGGAGCGGGGAGAGCTGGAGCAGCAAGGCGGGTTTCCAGCTCGCGCGCCGAGCGCTCGGCTCGGGGGTCGCGGACGTCGACATCGACGTCATGGACCTGGCGCCCGAGCGCATCGGCACCTTTGACGTGGTCCTCCTCCTCGGCGTCCTCTACCACCTGCGCCATCCCCTGCTCGCTCTCGAGCGGGTGGCCAGCGTGACCGCCGATCAGCTCATCCTCGAGACCCACGTGGATCTCACCTGGACGCGCCGGCCGGCGATGGCCTTCTATCCGGGCATGGAGCTCGGCTGGGACCCGACGAACTGGTGGGGTCCCAATCCCGAAGCGGTCACCGCCATGCTCCACGTCGCCGGCTTCTCCCGGGTCGAGATCGTCACCCCCGACTCGGCGGCATACCGCCTGGCACGAGCGGTCGGACGGATCCCCCACTACTTCCAGACGCTGGCGCGACATCGCGTACGTCCCCCGGAGAATCTCGCCCAGGGGCGCGCCGTGTTCCATGCCTTCAGGTAACCGGCGGTAGGGTTGAGGGCATGGCCGGCGAGCCGACGCTGATCATCCAGGTGTCCCGGGGCGGCGAGGTCGACCGCCGGCTCGAAGCGGAGCCGCCCGCGAGCGTGTCCGGCGGAGAGGTCGTCGTCGAGCGCGGCCCCACCGACGCCCGCGGACACCTCGAGCCCCCCGCCGCCGGCAAGGTCGTGCTCTCCGTGCTCTCCCCCGAGGCGCTCGCCCGCGAGGCCGACGAAGTTCGCCGCGTCATCGCGCACCCGGGCACTGGAGTCGAGCCGCTCGTCGTGGTCATCGAGGCCGCCGAGGAGCTGCGCGACGAGGAGATCGCAGTGCTCCTCGAGGCCGCGCGCGAGAGCCCGCGTCCGGTGATCCTGCGCGTCCTCCGCGACGGCTGAGCGTCCCGCGCGCCTGTTGGCCTAGGCGGAGTCCTCGGAGCTGTAGGGATCGTCTTCGCCGCGGACCTCGCGGTAGCGGCGGTCGAAGAGCTCGAGCACGGCGGTGACGTCCGCCGGCCCGTGGATGCCGTGACTGACCCCGTAGGAATCGGGGGTGGTGTCGGCCTGCTCGGCGTCGCCGCGCTCGATGAGCTCGTCGTGCTCGGCGCCCAGGAAGGGCAGCTCGGCGATCCCCCGGTCGTGGTAGAGGACGCCGAGCTCGGCCTCTTCGTAGAGCACGCGGGCGGCGCCGTCAGCGCGCCGCTCGATGCTCACCCCGGGCCACAGGTCGAGCTCGTTGGCGATCTCATCGACGAGCGCAGGCACGTCAGACACCGGTTGATCCTACCGCTCGGCCGATCAGCCGACGGCGCTGCGCTGGAGGAGGACGATGAGCGACTGGAGCGCCTCCGCGGTGGTCGAGAGCGCCTCGACCTGATCGTCGGACATCTCGGCCAGGTAGGAGCGCAGAGCGATCTGCGTCTCGGCCCGGAAGCGCTCGAGCGCAACCCGGCCGGAGTCGGTGACCGAGACGAGCACGACGCGACCGTCGCGCGCCTGACGCTCGCGCCGCACCAGTCCGTGTTTCTCGAGCTCCTTGACGAGCAGGGTCATCGTCGGCTGTGCCAGCCCCTCGAGCTCGGCGAGCTCGGTGACCCGGCGGGGCCCGGCGTCGAGGGTGTTGAGGACGCCGGCCTCGGTGCGCGTGAGATCGCCGTCCAACCGCTTGGTGAGCAGCCGCGTCAGCAGCGCCGCCCGCGAGAGGAGCTGACCGGAGACGAACTCGATCTGCTCGACGCGCTTGAGGTTGGTATCGGCCACGGTACTCATATTGACGCTCTATATTGTTCCACGATACACTTAATACAACACAAACCTTGACTCGGAGCCTCCGTTTCCGGCAGGCTCCTGCCCCACCCGAGCGAAGGAGGGGGGTCGTGTTCTTGAACATCCTGGTCGCCGTCGATGGCTCTCCCCACGCCGACCAGGCTCTCACCCAGGCGATCGATCTCGCGGAGAGCGAGAACGCCCGCCTGACCCTGATGACCGCCGTCAGAGAGCTGCCGGCGACGACGTACCTGACGGCAGGCGGAGTGACCGGCACCCTGATCGAGGAAGGTCGCACCGAAGCCGAGGGAATCCTCGGCCGAGCCCGCGACCGCGTGCCCGACGACCTCCCCGTGACCACGCTCCTCACCGAGCAGCCGATCCGGCTCGCGCTCATCCGCCAGATCAAGCGAGGCCGCCACGATCTCGTGGTCATGGGCTCGCGGGGCCGGGGCGCGCTGTGCGCCGCCCTACTCGGGAGCGTGAGCCACTACCTGCTCCACCACAGTCCCGTTCCCGTGCTCATCGTGCAGGCCGCCGAGGGCGCGCCGGCGAACTCGGCGGCGACATCGCCGGAGCCACGCGAACGGCGCTACGCCCAGCCCACGCTGTCACCCACACCGCGCGCGGCGAACTAGCGCCGTCGGCCGCTCAGGCGTGAGAGCCGCCGCTTCCCGCGGCGGCTTGCTTTTCGCTTGACAGGTGACCATTTAGTCACATATCATCCCGTCCATGGACGCCGTGTTCAAGGCCCTCGCCGATCCCACCCGCCGCACCCTCCTCGACGAGCTCTTCAAGGAGGACGGGCAGACCCTGGGCGCCCTCGAGGCGCGGCTCCCGATGACGCGCTTCGGGGTGATGAAGCACCTGCGCGTGCTCGAGGAGGCCGGGCTCGTGGTCACCCGCCGGCGCGGGCGCGAGAAGCTGCATTTCCTGAACCCCGTCCCGATCCGGCTCGTCCACGACCGCTGGGTGAGCAAATACGCGGCGCCCTGGGCAGCGACCCTGAGCGACCTCAAGCACAAACTGGAGGACAAGACGATGGAGAAGGTGTTCGAGATCTACATCAAGACGACCCCCGAACGGCTGTGGGAGGCGATCACCAACAGCGACCTGCGCGCGAAGTACACCTTCGGCGTGGGCGTGGAGTCCGACTGGACGCCGGGGTCGCGCTACGCGGCGGGCCAGCCGGGGACACCGATCAGCGAGGGCGAGAACCTCGAGGTCGATCCCCCGCGCCGGCTCGTACAGAGCTTCCAAGCGCTGTGGAGCGACGACGTCAAGGCCGAGGGCACCTCGCGCGTGACCTGGGAGATCGAGCAGGTCGCCGATTCATGCCGGCTCACCGTCGTCCACGACCAGCTCCGCGAGGGCGCGCACGGCGAGCTCTACGGCGGCTGGCCGATGATCCTCTCGGGCCTGAAGACGCTGCTCGAGACGGGCGAGACGCTGACCACTCCCGGCTCGCTGCTTTACGCCCAGCCGGCCGTCTGAGCCCTGGCAGCCCGGCCGGGCGTGGCTCACACCCGGCCGGGCACCAGGCGCAGCCGCGCGGGCAGGAACGGCAGCACCGCCCGCTTGACGTACTCGGCGCCGCCGGCCACCAGGGCCTTGCGGACGATGACCGGGGGCAGGGGCGAGAAGTCGTACTGGCGGCGGATCTGGTCGGGGAGGAGCGCGATGGTGACGAAGTTCACCGTCTCCACCAGCGGTCGCGCCTGCCACGGCGTCGGGGGCTCGAGGACGATGCGCTTGGCCTGCTCGCGGGCCCAGTCGGTGACGTAGAGCCGGTCGCCCTCGAGCATCCGGTACCGGTAGGCGTCGAGGTCCTCGAGCGTGGCCGGGAGGTCGCGCTGGGCGAGCCCGAAGAGCCGGCCGACGACCTTGTAGTCCTCCCAGTACGCCGCCTCGTCCTCGCGCGAGAGCGAGCCCACGTACTTGCGGTAGACGACGACGGCCGAGTCCACGAGGGTGAAGAGCACCCAGAGCAGGAGCGCGGGATCGTCGGCCCGGTAGGGCGTGCCCGCCGGATAGGGACCTACCGCTTCGCTGAGCTGCCCGCGGACGCGCCGGTGCATGGCACGGACGCGCCGCGTCACCGCGTCGGCGTCGGCGCGCGAGCCGAAGCCGATGGTCCCGAGCGTCTTGGCGGTGCGCGCGAGGCGCTCGTAGGGCGCCTCGAGCGCGCTCGTGTGGGCGAGGAGCCCCGAGACGGCGAGCGGGTGGGCGGCCTGCATCAGTAGCGCACGGGGACCGGAGAGCGCGAGGGCACGCTCGCGGTGGATCCGGCGCAGAACCGAAGTGTCGTCGAAGTACCCGTCCATGGTGCCTCTCTGTAGTAGCAGTAGTCGCTACTCGGCGAGCTCGATCACTTCCGGGTCAGCGTCGATCACTTCCGGGTCAGCGCTCGCGCTCGCCTCGCGCCGGGCGACCTCCGCACGCACCACGGGCGCGACCTCGGTCCCGAAGAGCTCCATCGAGCGGAGCACGTCGCGGTGGGCCACGGCCCCCACGCTCATCTGCGCGATGTAGCGCTGATGGCCGAAGAGCTCGTGCTCGTAGAGGAGCTTCTCGGCGACCTGCTCGGGCGACCCCACGGCGAGGGCGCCGCGCGGCGAGCGCAGCGTCTCGTAGGCGGCGCGGCCCGAGGGCGGCCAGCCCCGCTCGCGCCCGATCCGGTTCATCATCGCCAGGTAGGGCGCGGCGAAGGCGGCGTCGGCCTCCTGTGAGGTCTCGGCCACGAAGGCGTGGGTGTTGATGGCGACAGAGAGCGTGGCGGGATCGTGTCCGGTCTGCCGGGCGGCGTCGCGATAGAGCTCGACGAGGGGGGCGAAGCGCTCGGGCTCGCCGCCGATGATGGCGATGGTGAGCGGGAGGCCGAGGGTGGCGGCGCGCACCACCGAACCGGGCGTCCCCCCGACGGCGACCCATACGGGGAGGGGATCCTGCACCGGGCGCGGCCAGACGCCGGCGTCGTCGAGCGGGGCGCGGTGGCGGCCCGACCAGCTCACTCGGGCCTGGTCGCGGATCTTGAGCAGGAGCTCGAGCTTCTCGGCGTAGAGCTCGTCGTAGTCGTCGAGGTCGTAGCCGAAGAGCGGGAAGGACTCGATGAAGGAGCCGCGGCCGGCCATGATCTCGGCGCGGCCGCCGGAGAGGAGGTCGACCTCGGCGAACTGCTGGAAGACGCGCACCGGGTCATCGGAGCTGAGCACGGTGACGGCGCTCGAGAGGCGGATGTTCTTCGTGCGCACCGCCGCCGCACCGAGCACGACGGCCGGTGAGGAGACGAGAAAGTCGGGGCGGTGATGCTCGCCGATGGCGAAGACATCGAGGCCGAGCTGATCGGCGAGCTCGGCCTCCTCGAGCAGGTCGCACATGCGCTGCTCGGGCGAGGTCGAACCGGCGAGGTCGGCGAAGGTGGCAAGTCCAAGTTCCATGCCCTCAGCATAGCAAACGGTTGAGGGCGCAATCAGTTGTGGCCCGCGCCGGGTGCGGGAGCGGTGGCGGGGAGCGCGGCTCGCGGCCCGCGGCCCGCGGCCCGCGGCCCGGGGCTCGCGGCTCGCGGCCCGCGGCGGTCAGCCGCCGAGGATGCTGAACTCGAGGTTGCAGGTGCCGGCGGTGGAGCTCTCGTACGTGATGTTGCTGTACGAGGTGTAGCCGCCCAGCGTGTCGCTGCCGCCGGGGAAGCTGATGCGGAGCTCTCCGGTGCCCTTGCGCACCTTGGCGGGATGCTTCTTGGTCCCGCGCCCGTGGAAGGTGAGGTGGACGTGGGCGAACGAGTTGACGCCACCGACGAGGTAATAGTCGGCGCCCACGGCAGGGACGAGCGCGTGGCTGATGGGAGCGCTTCCCGTCATGGTAACGGTCACGCCGCGGTCGCAGCCGCGGTTGACCGCGTGCTGGGTGACCCCGCGCAGGGAGCTCACCACGCCCCCGTTGACCTTGAAGGTTCCGCGGAAGTCGTCGATCGAGGGGCCGGGCTGCGAGTGGTTGGGGACGATCTGCCAGGTCCCCGAGGCCGGCGGCGACGTCGCCGCCACCGCGACAGCAGCGGCAACGGAGCCCGTCACGAGCACCACGACAACAGCGGCGCGCGAGCGTGCCCCGAGTCCGTTCACCGGCCGATCCTACCAGCGGAGATCAGGCGGACGGGCGGGCCTTGTCAGCCCGCCCGCGCCTGCCCGGTCATGGATCACCACTAACTACATACGTCCCAGGGTTTCGTGTCTGCCTGGGTGGCGTGACACTCCCGGCCACCGGGACTGGCCGCCGGCTGCTGGAGCCGGCGCGTGGCCCGGTTCGGGCACGTGGCCCCGACCGAGTGGGCGATCCGCCGGACCGGTCATGTTACGCATCCGTGCCGGCCAGATGCGGCGGCGCGGCGCCGGCCAGATGCAGCGGCGCGGCGTGCCGCCCAGATGCGGCGGCGCGGGGTGCCGGCGGCCGCCTACCGGGGGTTGTGATGAAAAAGTTGCGCGTGGGGCACATTTCTCAGCACATGTCTTTCAGGTGCATCGTGGTGAAGGGCCAAGCGCCCGCCCCCGACCACGCGCCCGCCTCACGATCGACCCCGCGCTCGCCAATCCCGCGGCGGCGCGCGTGCCTACGAGGGCGCGCCCGACGGCAGCCGGCGGAACGGCCTATTGATGGAAATACTGGCCGACGACGCGCAAGCACGAGCGAAAGGAACCTGACGATGGAGACCTGGGACGCCATCCGCGCCCGACGCAACGTACGCAGCTACGAAGACCGCACGATCCCCGACGACGAGCTCGACCGGATCCTCGAAGCGGGCCGGCGGGCGCCCTCGGCGAACAACAGCCAGCCCTGGGACTTCGTGGTCGTCACCGGGCGTGAGGAGCTCGTCGCGCTCTCGCGGGTGTGGCAGGGAGCGCGCCACGTCGCTCAGTCCGCCGCCACCATCGTCATCGTCGCCCCCATCACCGACGACGCGCGGCGCGCCGGGTTGATCGAATACGACCTCGGCCAGGCGACGATCGAGATGGCGATCTGCGCCGCCGACCTGGGGATCGGGTCCGGGCACGCGGCGATCGGGGACGAGGATCTCCTGCGCGAGCTCATCGGCCACCCCGAGGACCACCGCGGCGCCTATATGCTCGCGCTCGGCTACCCGGCCGACCGCCCCCTCCGGCCGCTCACTCAGATCAATCGCCGGCCGTTCGAAGAGGTCGTCCACCGCGGCCGGTGGTGAAGAGTTAGATTCGTCGCCGTGCGGCGCGCCGACGAGAGCACAGCGGCAGACGTGGCCCACGCCCGCGACCGGCGCGGGGCGTGGATGGCGCTCGAGTTCCCGGGCATCCTCGAGTTCGACGACCCCGCGCTCGAGTGGCGGCGGCTGTTCTCAGAGTTCCTGGGGACGTTCATGCTCATCCTCGTGGGCGCGGGCGGCGCGGTGGTGGGGGCGGTCAGCCATGGGATGATCAGCCGCGCAGCGGCGGTCACCGCGCCGGGGCTGATGGTGATGGCCGTCATCCTCTTCATGGGCGCGATCTCGGGGGCTCATCTGAACCCGGCGGTGACCATCGCCTTCACCCTGCGCGGGGACTTCCCGTGGCGCCGCGTGCCCGGGTACATCATCGTCCAGCTCGCCGGGGCGGCGCTCGCCTGCCTGTTCCTCCGCGCCGTGTTCGGCAACGTGGGCAGGCTCGGCGCGACGGTGCCCGGGGCGCACATCCACGACTGGCAGGCCCTGCTCATCGAGCTCGCCTTGACGGTGGGGCTCGTGAGCACGATTCTCGGGACCGCCTCGCGGGCGCAGAATGTCGGTGCTCTCTCCGCCCTCGGGGTGGGGGGCTACATCATCCTCGCCGGGCTGTGGTCGAGCCCGGTGAGCGGCGCGTCGATGAACCCAGCGCGGTCCTTCGGCCCCGATCTCGTCAACGGCGACTTCACCCATTACTGGGTGTATCTCGCCGGACCACTGGCCGGGGCTGCCCTCGCGGTGGCCTTCGCGTGGATCCTCCGCGGTCCGGGCGACGTCGGCGGGATGGCGGCGGCTCGCGGGCTGCTCGATCCCACCGTGCGCGATGCCATCCACGCAACCACGCCCGAAGCGAAGCCGCCAAGCACATGAGGCTCGGCCTTCCCGACACCATCACCGCCTGCCTGTTCGACCTCGACGGGGTCCTCACCGAGACCGCCAAGGTGCACGCCGCGGCGTGGAAGCAGATGTTCGACGAGTACCTGCACGAGCGCGCCGAGCGCACCGGGGAACCCTTCCGCGCCTTCGACGACGTAGCCGACTACGACGCCTACGTCGACGGCAAGCCCCGCTACGACGGCGTGCGCTCGTTCCTCGAGTCGCGCGGCATCGAGCTGCCGCAGGGCACCCCCGACGATCCCCCGGGCAAGGAGACTGTCGATGGGCTCGGGAATCGCAAGAATGTCCTGGTGCTCGAGCTCATCCACACCCACGGTGTGCAGGCCTACCCAGGCTCGGTCCGGTACGTGAAGGCCGTGAAAGCAGCCGGCGTGCCGCGCGCGGTGGTGTCCTCGAGCGCCAACTGCCGCGACGTCCTGCGCGCCGCCGGGATCGAAGATCTCTTCGACGCGATCATCGACGGCGTCGTCGCCGAGCGCGAGCACCTGCGCGGCAAGCCGGCGCCCGACACCTTCCTCGCCGGCGCCAAGGCGCTGAACGTCGAGCCCGAGCACGGCGCGGTCTTCGAGGACGCGCTCGCGGGGGTGCAGGCAGGCCGCGCCGGCGGGTTCGGCTGCGTCGTCGGCGTCGACCGCGTCGGGCAGCGCGAGGCGCTCCTGGCCCACGGGGCGGACGTCGTCGTCGATGACCTCGCCGACCTCCTGTGATCAAGCAGGAGCCCTACGCGGCCGAGCCGTGGGCGCTGCGCGAGACCTCGCTGCGCCTCGAGTACCTCGCTCAGGCCGAGTCGGTGTTCGCGCTCTCCAACGGCCACCTCGGCCTGCGCGGGAACCTCGACGAGGGCGAGCCCGTGGGGCTGCCGGGCACCTACCTGGCGGGCTTCTACGAGACCCGCCCGCTTCCCTACGCCGAGGCGGGCTACGGGTATCCCGAGGCCGGGCAGACGGTGATCAACGTCACCAACGGCAAGCTCGTTCGCCTGCTCGTCAACGACGAGCTCCTCGACGTCGAGTACGGCCGGCTCCACACCCACGAGCGCACCCTCGACCTGCGCCGGGGCGTGCTCGAACGGCGCCTGGACTGGGAGTCGCCGGCGGGTACCCGCGCCCGGGTCTCCTCGACGCGGCTCGTGTCCTTCACCCACCGCGCCATCGCCGCCATCCGCTACGAGGTCGAGGTCGAGCGCCCGTCGCGCATCGCCGTCCAGTCAGAGCTCGTCGCCAACGAGGACAGCGACGTAGGGAGCGACGATCCCCGGGCGGCAGCCGCGCTGGCGGCGCCCCTTGTCTCCCAGATGTCGATCGCCCAGGGGACGAGGGCCATGCTCAGCCACTCGACGCGGGGCAGCGGCCTGCTCATGACGGCGGCCATGGACCACGTGATCGAAGGGCCCGAGAACCTGACCACGAGCATCGAGGCCCTCGACGACGTCGCGCGCCTGACCCTGACCGTAGATCTCGAGCCCGGTCAGCGCCTCTCGATAATCAAGTTCCTCGCCTACAGCTGGTCGAGCCGCCGCGGCCTCGCCTCCGTCCGCGCCCAGGCCATCGGCGCCCTGGCCGAGGCCGCCCACACCGGGTGGGACAACCTGCTGGCCGAGCAGGGTGCCTACCTCGACGCCTTCTGGGACCGCGCCGACGTCGAGGTCGACGGCGACCCCGAGCGCCAGCTGGCGGTGCGCTTCGCCCTCTTCGGCATGCTCCAGGCGGCAGCCCGGGGCGAGGGGCGGGCCATCGCCGCCAAGGGACTCACGGGCACCGGCTACGACGGCCACGCCTTCTGGGACACCGAGTCCTTCGTCCTCCCCGTCCTCACCTACACCGCGCCCGCCGCCGTCCGCGACGCGCTGAGCTGGCGCCATTCGATCCTCCCCATCGCCCGGCGCCGCGCCGAGCAGCTCGGGCTCCGAGGAGCGACCTTCCCGTGGCGAACGATCGCCGGGGAGGAATGCTCGGCCTACTGGCCCGCGGGAACGGCGGCCTTCCACATCAACGCCGACATCGCCGATGCCGTGGTGCGCTACCTGCGGGTCACGGGCGACGAGCGCTTCCAGCGCGACGAGGGCCTCGAGCTCCTGGTCGAGACCGCGCGGATGTTCCAGTCGCTCGGCCACCACGACCCCGACGGCGGCTTCCACATCGACGGCGTCACCGGACCCGACGAGTACAGCGCCCTCGTCGACGACAACGTCTACACGAACCTGATGGCCCAGCAGAACCTGCGGGCCGCCGCCGAGGCCGCCGAGCGCGCGCCGGCCAAGGCGAGGCGACTCGGGGTCACCGGCGAGGAGATCGCCACCTGGCGCCTGGCCGCCGACGGCATGACCGTCTGCTACGACAAGCGCCTCGACGTCCATCCCCAGGACGCCGACTTCACCCGCCACGCAGTGTGGGACTTCGAGGCGACCGGCGATCGCTATCCGCTCCTGCTCCACTTCCCCTACTTCGACCTCTACCGCAAGCAGGTGGTCAAGCAAGCCGATCTCGTGCTCGCCCTCGTGACCCGCGGCGATGCCTTCACGCCCGAGGAGAAGGTCCGCGATTTCCTCTACTACGAGGCGATCACCGTCCGTGACTCGTCCCTGTCGGCGTGCACTCAGGCGGTGATGGCGGCCGAGACAGGACACCTGGAGCTCGCCTACGACTACTTCTGCGAGGCCGCGGAGATGGACCTCGAGGACCTCGAGCACAACACCCGCGACGGGCTCCACATCGCCTCACTCGCCGGCGCGTGGATCGCCACCGTGCAAGGCTTCGGGGGGATGCGCGACCACGGCGGGGAGCTCAGCTTCAGTCCCCGCCTGCCCCGGGCGCTGAGCCGGATCTCCTTCGGCCTCGGCTACCGCGGCAGGCGTCTGCGCGTGGAGGTCACCCAGGATCACGCGCGCTACGGGCTGCGCGAGGGCGCGCCCCTCGAGGTCACCCACCACGGCCAGGTGATCACCGTGACGGCGGAGGAGCCGGTGAGCATGGAGATCCCCGTCATCGTCGCCGGCGATCCCCCCGCGCAGGCTCTTGGGCGCGCGCCCAAGAGCCTGCGCGCGAGCTAAGCGCGCCCCGCCGGCAACTAAGGCCCGAGCCGCCCAGATCGGCTGC
The DNA here is from genome assembly GCA_035552815.1 of Solirubrobacteraceae bacterium. Classification (GTDB taxonomy): domain Bacteria; phylum Actinomycetota; class Thermoleophilia; order Solirubrobacterales; family Solirubrobacteraceae; genus Palsa-465. The sequence goes on from DASZKU010000012.1 coordinate 23,325, forward strand.
GAAGTGCCGATGCGCGCAGGGCCGTCGCAGTCCATCCTCGGGAGCGTGCAATCAACGGAAAGGAGCGCGGAATGCATCCCGAGATCCAGCGGGCACTATCCGCCGCACGAAACGAGGAACTCCGGCGCGAGGCGCAGCGCTGGGCCCAATCCGAGCCCGCGCGCCGAGGACGAGGCTCACTGGCGGTCTCCCGGGCCTGGAGGCGATACTTCCGCCATGCGGGCCAGGCTCACGAGCAGCCACTTCGTCGGGCGCACGGGCGAGCTCGCCGAGCTTGAGCTGGCGCTCGCCGAGGCGGCCGAGCGCCGGCCCGTGCTCGTCCTCGTCGGCGGCGATTCGGGCGTCGGCAAGAGCCGCCTGGTGGGCGAGTTCGAGCGCCGCGTCGTGGGCGAGGACGTGCTCGTCCTGCGCGGAGAGTGCATCGACGACGGCGAGGGCGAGCTTCCCTACGCCCCTCTCCTCGGCGCCCTACGGCCACTCGTGCGCCGCTGTCACCCGGCACTGGACGCCCTGAGCCCGGGGAGCCGCACCCAGCTCGCGGCGCTCGTGCCCACGCTCGGCGCCGGCGATGCCCCGCCCGCCGGGCGAGACGCCGCCGGCCAGCTGCGCCTCTTCGAGGCGGTGCTCGAGCTCCTCGACCTGCTGAGCGACTCCGGGCCCGTGGTGCTCGTGCTCGAGGACATGCACTGGGCCGACCGCTCGACCCGCACCTTCGCCCAGTTCCTCGCCCGCAGCCTGCGCGAGGAGCGCGTGATGCTCGTGCTCACCTATCGCTCCGACGAGCTTCACCGGCGCCACTCCCTGCGACCGCTGCTCGCCGAGCTCGAGCGCCTCGAGCGCGCCCGCCGCATCGACCTCGCCCCCTTCGATCGCCTCGAGCTCGCCGAGGTCCTCACCGACATCCTCGGCGACCCGCCCGATGCGGGGCTCGTCGAGCGGCTCTTCGGTCGCAGCGAAGGCAACCCGCTCTACACCGAGGAGCTCCTCGCCGCCGGCCTCGACGGACGCGGCGCCGCGCCCAAGAGCCTCCAGGACGCCTTCATGCTCCGGACCTGGCGCCTGTCCGCCGACGCGCAGACGGCGCTGCGAGCAATCGCCACCGGGCAACGACTCAACCAGGCGACGATCACCGCCATGACTGGGATCGACGGCGACCGGCTTCAGGCCGCCCTGCGCGAGGCGGTGGCCGAGCAGGTCCTGGTGGCCGGCGATGACGACCGGCTCGCCTTCCGCCACGCTCTGCTCCGCGAGGCCCTCTACGACGACCTGCTGCCCGGCGAGCGCGGAGAGCTTCACCTCGCGCTGGCCCGCACGCTCGAGGGGCTCGGGGCACCGGGAGAGCGGGACTTCATGCGCGCGGCCACCATCGCCCGCCACTACGGCGCGGGCGGCGATCAGCCCGCGGCGCTGCGCGCGACCGTGTTCGCGGCGAAGGCGGCCAATCACGCCTACGCGCACGCCGAGGCCGCGGCGATGGGCGAGCGCGCGCTCGACCTGTGGCCGAGAGTGGCCGACGCCGGCGGCGTCGCCGGGCTCGATCACATTGGCCTGCTCATGCTCGCGGCCGACGCCCACGACCTAGGCCACGACCGCGCCCGCAGCGAGCACCTCCTCCAGCAGGCGCTCCGCGAGCTCCATCCCGAGGTTGACGCCCGCCGGTACTCGGCCGTCCTCGTGCGCTTGGCGCGGGCGCACTGGGCGCTCAATCAGGTCGCGCAGGCCCTGGCCTGCGCCCAGCGGGCGCTCGACGTGCTCCCCGCCGACGACACCGGCCCGGAGCGCATCGCCCCCCTCGCGTGGCTGGCGCGTACCCGCGTGCTCCGCGGTCGCTACCACGACGCCGTCAACGATGGCGAGGAGGCGCTCGCTGCCGCCGAGGCCGCGGGCGACACCCACGCGGAAGCGCATATCCTCAACACGCTGGGGATGGCCCGCGGCTCGCTCGGCGAAGTCGACGCGGGGGCGGATGCCCTCCGCCGCGCGGCGGTGATCTCGCGCGAGCTCGACGACATGGACGCCCTCGCCGACGCCTACGCGAACCTGGCGGACATGCTCAACTTGTGGGGGCGCTCGGCTGACGGTCTCGCCACCGCCTGGGAAGGGCTGGCGGCGATCCCGGCGCGGCAGGCCCGCAGCTACAACTGGCTCGAGCTCACCGTCTCCGAGCTCTCCTTCGAGACCGGCGACTGGGACACGGCGCGCACCCACCTCGGGGCGCCGCCGTCACGTCTGGTCGGGCTCCACTTCATCTACCGCAACATCCGCGAAGCCGAGCTCGCCCTCGGCGTCGGTGACGAAAACAGCGCGGCGCGGTGTCTGGAGGCGATCGAAGCGATCGTCGCAGCATCATCCGAGCCCCAGTGGCACGGCGCCTACGGGGCGCTCACCGGCGAGCTCCACCGCCGGCGAGGTGACCTCGAGCGGGCACGGGCGGCGGTCGACGAAGCCCTCGACCGCATGGAGCTGTGCACCGACGACGTCATGCGCATCGCCCGCGTCACCGCCGTCGGGCTCGGGGTCGAGGCCGACCGGGCGCTCCGGGCCCGCGACCTCCACGAACGCGCCGAGAGCCGCGACGCCCTGGCCCGGGCGCGCATCCACATGCGGCGCCTCGAGGCGGCGGCGCAGGCCGGAGGGCCGGTCGAGGCCGCGTGGCGCGCGGTGGGCGCCGCCCAGCTCGCGCGCGCCCGGGGCAAGAACAAGGCGGCGCTGTGGGAGCGCGCGGCGAGCGCGTGGGACGAGCTCGCCCGCCCCTATCCGGCGGCGATCACGCGCTGGCGCCAGGTCGAGGCCCTCGTCGAGGCCGGCGAGCGCGAGGCCGCCGCCCCGGTGGCGCGGACCGCGCTTCACAGCGCGCGGGGGCTGGGCGCGCGCTGGCTCGCCGACGAGGTCGCGAGCATCTCCCACCGTGGGCGACTGGACCTCTCAGAGAAAGACCCCGCGCCCGAGAACGGCGACGAGGACCCCTTCGGCCTCACGGCGCGCGAGCGTCAGGTCCTCGCCCTCGTCGCCCAGGGAGCTACCAACCGGCAGATCGGCACCGAGCTCTTCATGGCCGAGAAGACGGCCAGCGTGCACGTGTCGCGGATCCTCGGCAAGCTCGGAGTCCAGACCCGGACCCAGGCCGCTGCCGTGGCGCACCGCCAGCAGCTGGGGTGATGACCCGGAAGCTCGCGTCGTCGTAGACGACGACCCCGCCGTGGTGAAGCCGCGACGGGGCGCCGTCGGGGCCGGCGAGAAGGGCCGCCTTGGAGCGCATCTCCGCCTCGACCGCGGTGGGGGCACGGGCGGTGACCTGGACGATGCCCGTGAAGGCGGGTCGGCCGGTGGAGGGGTCGAGGAGGTGATGGGCGGGGCGGCCGGCCTCGTCGAGCCAGCTGCGCCGGCCGATGCCGCTCGTCGCCACGGCGCCGCCGGAGAGCTCGAAGCGGTGCAGGGTCGAGCCGTCGAACGGGCTCTCGACGAGCACGGGCCGGCGCTCCCCCTCGGCGCCGCCGAGGCGCAGGTCCCCGCCGCAGTCGACGGCGAAGCTCGGGTGCGAGAAGAGCGCCCCGGCGAGGACGTCGGCGAACAGTCCCTTGGCGATGCCGCCGCTGTCGATGCGTAGCCCGGCCGGGCGCGTGATCGTCCCCGCGCGCCGGTCGACGGTCAGCGCCCGCCATCGGGCCTGGGGATGGGGCGCCGCCGCGCGGCGCGGGGGCGCGAGGGCGAGCGCGGCGCTCAGCGGAACGGGCTCTGCGTCGAAGTGGTGCGCGTACCCGGCGCGGGCGATCTCCGACCCCAGCGTCGCGTCGACGAGCCCGCCCGAGGCGGTGGCGGCTGACCGCGCCGCCTCGGCGAAGCGGGCCATGAGCGGGCTCACCTCCACCGTGTCACGGGCATCGGCGTTGAGTGTCGAGAGCTCGCTGCCGGGCTCGAAGCGAGTGAACTGGGCGTGGAGGGCGAGCAGGCGCGCCTCCACCATCGCCGCCGCCTGCGCGGGAGAGCCGAGCGAGCCCGACCCCCGCACGATCACCGTGCACTGCGAGCCCAAGCACGGGAAGCTCCGCACGACCTCGGTCATGACGACCTCGTGGTGACGGCGGTCGCCGAGGAGGAGCCGGTGTTGCCCGTGGTGCCCGTGCTCGTCGCCGCCGTCGTGGACGCACTCGCGGTGGCGACCTGCGCGGCAGCGGCCTTGGTAGCGGCAGCGGCCTTGGCGGCAGCGGCCTTGGCGGCAGCGGCAGCAGCGGTGGCCGCGGTGCTGGTGGTCGACGCGGTGTTGCGGGTGGAGACCGTGGTGGCCACCGTGGCCTTGCGGGCGGCGCTGGCCACCAGGCTCGGATCGTGGCCGCTCACGAGCTGGATGTAGATACCAAGCCACAGCGCCACGAAAGCCGCGAGGAGGACGGCGGCGATGCGCTTGCGCAGGGTGCGGACGCGGGTCTTGCGCGCGCGCAGCCGTTCGCGCACGAGCCGTTTGGCGTCGTAGTCGCGCGCCGGCAGGGCGGGTGAAGTGGCGAATTCGGGTGCCATGAGGTTCTCCTGAGCGGTTGGGGTGCACGAGGAGAATCCCGGGGGCGCGTTTGAGCTCTGTCGGTGGTAGCTGAGAATTGGCTGAGAACCCTGTGAACGGCCCCGGAAACCCACGACAATCGCCCCATGTCACGGATGAGATCGCTACGGGGAAAGCTCCTGCTCGGGCTCGCGCTCCTGACCACGGCGGGGTGCGTGGTGATCTCGGCCGTCACCTACACCCAGCAGCGCTCGTTCCTCCTCGCCCGCGTGAACCAGCAGGCGGTGGCGGCCGCCAATCCCGTCTCCTACAACCTCGACGCCAAGGGGATCGACGCCCCCGGCGCGACCGACGGCACGAACTCCGCCGCGGGGCGGCGGGGCGCCGGGCCCGCCGGGCACGGCCCGCGCTCGGCCTCGGTCGACCTCCCCCCCGGAACCTTCGGTCAGCGGCGCGACGCGCAGGGTCGGGTGATCGGCTCGGCGACCTTCTCCTACGGGCAGCCGGCCCTGGCGGCGCCCGCCCTCCCGGCACGCCTCCCCCTGACCACCTCGTTCGCGCACCCGAAGCTCATCACCGTCCATGCCGTGGGCACCTCCGACCTCAGCTACCGCGTGCTCGCGTTTCCCACCGGCGACCAGTCGGGCACGACGATCGTCGCGATTCCCCTGCACGACGTCGACCAGGCCCTGGCGCGGCTCCTGCGCGTCGAGCTCCTGGTCAGCGGCGGCGTCCTCCTCGCCCTCCTCACCCTCGCCTGGTGGCTGGTCCGGACCGGCTTGCGGCCGCTCGACGAGATCGGCGTGACCGCGGGCGCGATCGCTCGGGGTGACCTGTCGCGCCGCGTCGAGCCCGCGAGCGAGGACAGCGAGGTGGGCCGGCTCGGCCTCGCCCTCAACGCCATGCTCGGCCAGATCGAGCTGGCCTTCGGCGAGCGGGAGGAGAGCGAGGATCGCCTGCGCAACTTCATCGCCGACGCCTCACACGAGCTCCGCACGCCGCTGGCGTCGATTCGCGGTTACGCCGAGCTCTTCCGCATCGGCGCCGCCCGCGAGCCCGCGGAGATCGAGCAGGCGATGACGAGGATCGAGGACGAGGCGGCGCGGATGGGCGCGCTCGTGGACGACCTGATGACGCTGGCCCGGCTCGACAAGCTCCCGCGCACGGCCAAGGAGCCCGTCTCGGTGTCGGCCCTGGCCGGCGACGGGGCCGCGGACGCCGCCGTCGCCGCCCCCGACCGCGAGATCACCCTCCACGCCGACGGCGCCGGCACGGCGATGGTGCGCGGAGACCCCGACCGCCTGCGCCAGGTGATCGCCAACCTGATGCGCAACGCCATCGTCCACACCCCGGCGGGCACCCCGATCGAGCTCAACCTCTCGCGCTCGGGCGACGACGTCGTGATCGAGGTCCGAGACCACGGTGACGGTCTCCCCGCGGGCGCCGAGCTCGCGGTCTGGGATCGCTTCTGGCGCGCCGAGGGCGGCCGCGAGCGCGGCAAGGCCGGTGCCGGCCTCGGGCTCGCCATCGTCGCCGCCATCGTCGAGGCTCACGGCGGCACGGTGCAGGCGCGCAACGCGCCGGCCGGAGGCGCCTCGTTCACGGTCAGGCTTCCTGCGCTCGAGGGCGCCCTCGTGCCCAACTATTAGGGATATACCTGCCGGCCGGTGTGGGCGTCGACGAGGCGGATGGCCGTCGACGGGCAGGCCTGGGCGGCGGCGAGCGCGAGCTCGCCCGGCCCCATGCCGATCACGTGGGCGACGTCGTCGACGTCGAATATCTCGGGGGCGAGCTCGACGCAGTCTCCGTGGGCCGAGCAGGCGTGCTCATCGATCTCGATTACGTAACTCATGATGTCGCTCCATTGACGATCAGTTGCCGGGCCTGGGGAAGGGCCCGCGGTCTGCCGACGAGAAGGACGGCGACGGGCCGCCCGACGGTCGTGAAGGTGGCGGTGAAGTCGCGGTCGCCGGGCTCGCCGTCGATGGTCACGGCATCGGCGAGCGGCGCGTGGCCCAGGTGCTGGATACGGATGCCGTACTGGTCGGTCCAGAAGCTCGCGAGGCCGCTGTCGCCGGTGGCCAGGCCGAGCATGGCGCGCGCCACCCGGGTCCCCTGGCGACCGGCCGCCTCCCAGTGCGAGCCCGCGAGGTGGCGGCCCGCGAGCGCGTCGAAGGTGGCGGCGGCATCGCCGGCGGCGTAGACGCCCGGGGTCCCGCTGCGCCCGGCGTGGTCGACGCGCACGCCGCCCGTGGCCTCGAGCCCGCTTCCCGCCAGCCACGCCGTGTCGGGGGCGACGCCGGCGGCGACGAGGACGTGGTCGGTGGGCACCGACTCGCCGCTCGAGAGCTCGAGGGCGAGGACGCGTCCCGCCGCCGCTCGCACCCGTTCCACGGTGGCGCCGGTGATGACCTCGACGCCCTCGGAGCGGTGGAGCTCGGCGAACCAGTCGCCGAGCTCCTCGCCGAGTACGCGGACGAGCGGGGCGGGCGCGGCCTCGATCATCGTCACCTCGGCGCCGAGGGCGCGGGCGCAGGCGGCCACCTCCTGGCCCACGAAGCCGGCGCCGACGATGGCCAGGCGAGACCGCTCGGCGAGGACGGCGCGCAGGCGCTCGGCGTCCTCGAGGGTGCGCAGCGCCGAGACGTTGTCGAACCCGTCGAGCACGGGCAGCGTCCGGGTGGTGGCGCCGGTGGCGATGAGGAGCTGGTCGTAGCGCAGCGACGAGCCGTCGGAGAGCCCGATGCGGCGATCGGCGAGCGACAGCGAGGTGGCGGCGGTGCCGAGGAGGAGGTCGATCGCCTGCTCCTCGTACCAGGCGGGTGCCCGGAAGGCCAGCGCCTCGCGCTCGTGGTCGCCCGCGAGCACCTCCTTGGAGAGCGGCGGGCGGTCGTAGGGGCGGTGGGGCTCGGCGCAGAGGATCCGGATCTGACCCTCGTAGCCCTGGCGGCGCAGGGTCTCGGCGCAGCGCTGGCCGGCGAGGCCGCCCCCGGCGATGACGACGCCGTCTCTCATGACCGCACCGGGGACATCGCCGGGCGCGGCGAGCGGCGACCGACGCGCATGAGGAAGAGGACGACCACGGGGATGGTGGTGATGGCGAGGAGGGCGAGGAACCACGCGGTGCCGGCGTCCGTCCCCTCCCCGAGCGAGTGGACGAGTCCGCCGAGCCAGGCCAGGAGGGTGAAGCGGTGGATGATCTTCCACCGCGCCATGCCGATCCGGTTACGGAAGTAGAAGGAGAGGCCGAGGAGGATGAGCCCCCAGCCCGCGATGATTCCCACCGTCGAGTAGAGCTGCTGGTAGGACATGGCGAAGGGCAGGGTGATGTCGAGGAAGGTCGGGTGCAGGTAGCCGTCGCCGAGGAGGGCGAGCCCGTGGACGGCGATGGCGAGCATCGTGCACAGCGCCAGCACCTCGTGGAGGACCCGGCGATCGGCGTTCGAGCCCTTGATGAGCTTGCCGCCCATCATCAGGCCGTAGCCGACCGACGCGCTCGAGAAGATCAGGGCGGTGGTACCGGCGGCACGACTGGTGATCCAGAAGAGGTGGGTGCTCGGGTCGGTGATCATGCGAGAAGGGTCGGCGCAGCCGATAAGAGCAACGTGTGGGGATCCTGAGCGAAGCCTGGGAGCCGAGGGCACGCGACAATGGCCGACGTGAGCGAGCCGGGGCAGCCGATCCGGGTGCTCGTCGTCGACGACGAGCGCGACATCGTCTTCGTCATCTCCACGGCGCTCAAGCACGCCGGTTTCGAGGTCGACGCCGCCGGCACCGGACGCGAGGCGCTGGCCAAGATCGCCGACACGCGCCCCGATGTCGTCGTCCTCGACGTCATGCTTCCCGACATGGAGGGCTTCGACGTCGCCCGCAGGGTGGCCACCGAAGCGGCCGGGGTGCCGGTCCTCTTCCTCACCGCGCGCGACGCCACCGAAGACAAGGTCCACGGCCTGACCATCGGCGGCGAGGACTACATGACCAAGCCCTTCAGCCTCGAGGAGCTCATCGCCCGCATCCGCGTCATCCTTCGCCGCGGCGGGGTGGCCGAGGTCGCCCCGAGCCGCATCGCCTTCGCCGACCTCGCGCTCGACGAGGACACGCGCACGGTGACCAGGGGTGGGCGCCACATCGAGCTCACCGCCACCGAGTACCGGCTCCTGCGCTTCCTCATGCGCAACCCCGAGCGGGTGATGACGCGCGCCCAGCTCCTCGAGCACGTGTGGAACTACGACTTCGGCGGTGACGGGCGCGTGCTCGAGACCTACATCAGCTACCTGCGCCGCAAGGTCGACGTCGAAGCTCCGCCCCTCATCCACACGGTGCGGGGCGTCGGCTACTCCCTGCGCCTACCCCACCCGTGAACGCGCTCAGGGCTCAGCGCCCGGGCAGGTGATAGATCACCATCGTCCCCGAGCTCGAGTGGTCGTTGGCGTTGCCCACCGGGACGACGATGCGCCCGCCGAGGACGATCGGCGAGTTCCAGTGGCCCGCCCCGGCGGCGAGGGAATACAGGAGCTGGCCCGTGGTGGGCCGATAGACGTGGAGCGCGCCGCCGTCGGGGTCATAGACGTAGAGCAGGCCGCCGGCGAGGATCGGGCTCGTGCCCGCGGTCGAGTTCTCCCACGCCTTGACCAGGTGCGGCGCGCCCCCGCCGCCGAGAAGGTAAGCGGCGGTGCTCGAAAAGTCGGCCACGAACAGCCATGTCTGCCCTCCCGAGTGCCACACCGCCGGCGCCGTGAACACCTGGCCGCCGCCGGGGGCCGGGAGCTGCTGGAGCTCGCCTCCCAGGCGCGGGGAGGCCCCCCCGGTGGTGCCGTCGAGGCGGCCCAGGTCGAGGAGATCGAGGACCCCGGCCTTGCCTCCCTGCACGGCCAGGCTCCTCCCCCCCACCGTGCCCAGCAAGGCCGGCGAGGTGCTGCCCAGGTCGCTGTCGGTGGCCTGGAGGTGCGCCTCATCGGTCGGCGTCCAGCTGTGGAGCAGGGTGAGGGCCGGGCTCAGCTCGAGCACGCTGTCGCCCCAGTTCGTCGATCCGTTGAAATCACCGTTGCCGGTGGCGACGAGGATCCGCCGGCTGCCGGGCTCGACGACGGCCCCTGCCCGTCCCCACATGGCATTGTCGCCGGTGACCGTCGCCGAGGGGCAGGTGTCGGCCGCGATCAGGCGATGGCGATCTGAGCACAGCGAGTTCCACAGGTGGGTGATCCGGCCGCTCCCGCGGTCGATGAGGGCCACGTGCCCGTCGTAGGGCGGGGCATCGCCGTAGTAGCCGCCGGTGACGACGATCACGTTGGGCCCACTGAGGTTGAGCGCCGAGGCGATCTTCTCGTGCCGGGGGTCGAAGGTCACCCGCACGGGCCAGTGGCCGGAGCGGATCTGGTGGCCGGTGGCCAGGGAGAGCTTATGGATGAGGCCGTCGGGACTGGCGGCGTAGACGTAGCGCCGGTCGGGGTCGGCGATCGGCGTCGCGGTGGTGATCTCCGCCGACCCCTGATATGAGCCCAGGTCGGCGGGGGTGAACTGCCACAGCGTCCGCCCCGTGGCGGCGTCGACGGCGAGCGTGCGCCCGTAGGTGGTGGTGACGACGATCACGTCGCGGGCGCGCCCGGCCACCGCCACGCCCTGGAGCTCGATCGGCGAGGAGTCGACGGTGCCGGGAAGGTGGACGACGCGCGCCCGCAGGCTCCCGAGGTTCGCGGCGGTGATTCCCGTGCTCGCGGGGCCGGAGTCGCTGCGCTGGGCGTCGTAGCCGAACTCGGTCCAGTCCCCACCGGGCGCGGCAGCGGCAGCGGCGGCGGCGGTCGGCGTCGTCGTCGTCGCCGGAGCGGCGGTGGAGTGGCTCTTCGCGTGCTGGGCGCCGCACCCGGCGAGGGCGACCGCGCATGCGCAGGCGAGCGCGGTCCGGCGTACCGACCGGCTCCTCACGGCTGTGGTGCCAGCAGTGTATTCAGGGTCTGACCGAGGCCCTGGAGCGCTCCGGTGCCGATGGCGGCCAGGGGAGCGGGGAGCTTGCTCGTCACCGACACGCCGAGGGCGACGACCGAGTTGACGAGCGCGGGGACCGGTCCCGGGGCCGGACTCGGAGCCGGGGTGCTCACGGGCGGGGCGGGCGGCGGCGGCGTCGGCGGGGCGGGGAGGGGTGGCGTCGCGCCGTGGCCGCCGCCGGCGCCCACGCGCTGACCGGTGCCGCCGGCGCCGGCGTGCGAGCGGCGACCGGTTCCGCCGCCGGTGCCGCTCCCGCGCGGGGTCGCCGCCGCCCCCGGGGTCGGCGTGGCGCTCGCGGTAGCCGCCGGGCTCGCGGGCACCACGGGCAGGAGCTTGGGTGCCACCCCGGCGACGATGCGGGCGCCGGGCGCCCCTGAGCCCGCGGGAACGGCGGGCCCGGAGACGAGCTGGCCGAGGGCGCCGAGGCCGCCGAACCCCCCGGTCAGGGCGAGCACGGCGAGGGCGGCGATCACGGTCACGGGCGCCAGCAGCGCCACGCCCCAGGCTCCGTACAACTGCCTCGTCCAAACCCGCGCAAGGGTCACGACTGCATGGTAACCCGTCGGCGCTCCGGTTTTTCGCGTACCGGCGGCGGTACGCTCGCGCCTGTGATGCAGCGCCTGTCGATCGCCCGCTCGCTCCGGCTTACGCTGATCGCGTTGACGCTGGCCCTCGCCGTGCTCGCGGCGGTCGGCGTGGCCAGCCTCTACCGCGCGCGCCAGAACTACGAGAACAGGCTGGCGAGCAGCTCGGCGCTCGCCACCGCCGGCGCCAACCTCCTCGCCGCCGGAGCCGTCGAGGAGGAGGCGCTGCGCGCACCCCCGGGCGCCGCCGGCGACACCGCCCGGCGCATCGCCGCGGCCGACTACCAGTTTGCCGGCCGGCAAGCCGCGCACCTGGCCGCCTCGGACCCGGTGAGCGCGCGCCTCGTCGCCGCGCAGGTCGGGGCCGAGAGCCAGGCCCGGGCGCTGGCCGCCCGCGGCGGTCTGGCGACGGCGGCGGCCGCCAACGGACCCCTCCAGAGCGCCCATCTGCTGGCGACGAAGCTGCAGACCCGTCAGCAGGCGCGCCAGCAGAGCGCGCGCTCCGCCGCCCGCTCGGCCTCGCGCCGTGACGTCCTCCTCGTCGCCATCGCCGCAGTCCTCGCCTTGATCGGCGCGATCGGCGTCATCACCCTCCTCGTGGGCTCGATGCGCGGTCCCCTCGACGCCCTCGTCACCGCCACCCGCAGGCTCGCCGCCGGCGACCTCGGCGAGCCCGTCGTCCCCGCCGGGCCCCGGGAGTTGCGCGACCTCGGCGCCGCCTTCAACGCCATGAGCGCGGACCTCGCCACCGCCCAGCACCGACTCGAGGACGAGCGCCAGCGACTGGCGGCGACGATCGAGAGCCTCGGCGACGCGCTCATCGTCACCGAGTCCGATGCGCGCACCATCGCCGCCGTCAACCCGCGGGTGGGCGAGCTCCTCCCTGGGCTCATCCCCGGGGGCCGGGTCGACGCCGAGCCCAGCCCCCTGCCGGCGCTGGCCACCGCGCTGGCGGGCGAGACCACGGTGGAGCATGAGGGGCGCACGCTCGCCGTCACCGCCGCGACGCTGGCCGAGGACAGCCACGCGGTGGTGTGGACGGTCCGCGACATGAGCGAGCGCGCCCGCCTGGAACGCGCCAAGAGCGAGTTCGTGGCCACCGCCTCCCACGAGCTGCGCAGCCCCCTCACCTCGATCAAGGGGTTCGTCGAGCTGCTCGCGGGGTCCGAGGGGCTATCCGAGCGCCAGCGAGAGTTCGTCGACATCATCCTGCGCTCGACCGACCGCCTCGTCGACCTCGTCAACGACCTCCTCGACGTGGCCCGCATCGAGGCCGACCGCGTCGAGCTCAATCGCCGGCCGATCGACGTCGGGGACGCGGTGCGCGAGGTCGCCGAGCTCATGGGCCCGCGGATCGCCGACAAGCGACAGCGACTCGACGTCCACGTCACCCCGATGCTGCCGGCCGCCCTCGCCGACGCCAGCCGCGTGCGCCAGATCGTCGCCAACCTACTCACCAACGCCCACCTGTACAGCGGCGACGGCGGCGCCATCGACGCCAGCGTCCACGCCAACCACTCCTGGGTGGAGATCGTCGTCACCGACAACGGCCCGGGCATGAGTCGCGAAGAGGTGGGGCGCGTGTTCGAGCGCTTCTACCGCGGGCAGGACGACGGCAGCCGGGCCCCGGGAACGGGGCTCGGGCTCTCGATCGTCAAGTCGCTGGTCGACCTCCAGGACGGAGAGGTCGACATCGACAGCGAACCGGGCAGGGGCACGACCTTTCGCGTCCGCCTCCCCTGCGCCGCGGGGGACTCCGACGTGACGCGCTCGATCGCCGCCATGCGCGGCCGGCGCGTGCTCGTGGTCGACGACGAGCGTGACATCGCCGACCTCATCGCCGGCCAGCTTGCGGCGCTCGACGTCCGCACCGAGATCGTCACCGGCGGCGAGGCGGCGCTGGCGCGGCTGCGCGCCGAGCACTTCGATGCCGTCACCCTCGACATCCTCATGCCGGGGATGGACGGCTTCGACGTCCTGCGCGAGGTCCGCGCCGACCCGCGCCTGCGCCATACCCCGATCGTCTTCGTCTCCGTCTTCTCCGGGCGTCGCGAGCTCGCCGGGGAGTTCGTCGTCGGCAAGCCGATCGACGCCGACGAGCTCCGCGAGGTCCTGGGCGCCGCCGTCCTCGCCGGCCGCTCGCGCGTGCTCGTGGTCGGGCGCGAGGAGATGCGCCAAGCCCTCGAGCCGGCGATCCGCGAGCTGGGAATCGAGCACGACTGGGAGACGAGCGGGCCGGCGGCGGCGCGGGTGTGCAGCGAGCGCCGCTTCGAGGTGGCGCTCGTCGATGCGGGGATCCGCAGCCCCCAGGCCGTGCTCCAGGCGCTCGACCTCCGCGGCCGGCGGGTGCGCCAGGCGGTGATCCTCTTCTCCGACAGCGTGGCCACGGCGCCCGAGGGCATCGAGCGCCTCGGGCTCGAGGTCGTTCCCGTCGAGCAGGCGGCGGGCGCCCTGCTCGCCGCGCTTCGCGGTGGGCCCAATAGCTAGCTACGCTTCCGGGGGGATGGCAGTGACAACCGAGACGGAGCTGCGCGAGGAGATCGGGCGTCTGCGCGCGGAGCTCGCGCGCCAGGAGCAGGAGTCGGCGGACAAGGAGCGCCAGCTCGAGCGCTATGCGGCCGACCTGCGCGAGACCTTCAAGGAGGAACGCTCCCGCTCCCAGGAGCTCCGCAGCTCGTACATGGCGACGGTGCGCGCGCTCTCCAACGCCGTCGAGGCGCGCGACGCCTATACGGGCAAGCACGCCGAGCGGGTGACCGCCTACGGGCTCGAGATCTGCCGCGCCGTCGGCCTCGATCTCGCCGACGGACACGCGCTCGAGTTCGGCTTCCTTCTCCACGACATCGGCAAGGTCGCGATCCCCGATGCCATTCTCTACAAGCCCGGCAAGCTCACCGACAAGGAGCGCGCCCTGATGGCCCAGCATCCGGTCATCGGGGCGGAGATTGTCCGCGAGATCAGCTTCCTCGGCGAGGCCACCAAGGTCGTGCGCTTCCACCACGAGCGCTGGGACGGCAGCGGCTATCCCGATGGCCTGGCGGGCGAGGAGATCCCGCTCGCCGCGCGCGTGTTCGCCATCGCCGACGTGCTCGATGCGCTCACCACCGACCGCCCCTACCGGCCCGCCTCGACCCTGGTCCTCGCACGCGAGATGATCGTCGAGGTCTCCGGGAGCCACTTCGATCCCGAGGTCGTCGAGGCGTTCATCGAGATCCCCGACGAGGCGTTCGAGCGCATCGCGCGGGAGATCAAATGACGCGCGGCGTCCTCGTTGTCGACGACGACCCGTTCATCCGCAAGCTCATCGCGACCACTCTCGAGGACGTCACCAGGTTCCACATCCACGAGGCCTCCGACGGGCTCGAGGCGGTCGTCGTGGCCCGCCGCGAGCTCCCCACCATCGTCTTCCTCGACGTCGACATGCCCCACCAGAACGGGATCGAGACGTGCCGCCGCCTGCGCTCCGACGACGCCACCAGCGGGGCGACGATCGTCATGCTCACCGCCGCCCACGGCGAGAGCGTCGAGCGCGAGGCCGAGGAGGCCGGGGCCGACCTCTTCCTCACCAAGCCCTTCAGCCCGCTCGATCTCCTGCGCCTCGTCGATCGCCTGGGCGGCCCGAGCCCGGCGTGACGGCGAGCGCCGGCGCCTTTCGCTGGCTCGACGGTGACCGGCTCGTGATCTTCGGGCGCGGGAAGCTCGCCGAAGCCGGCACCGTGCTCGGGAGCGGCTACGCCCTGCTCACCACCCCGCGGGCGGCGGCGGCCGCCCCCGCGCTGGTGGCGGCGGCCGGGAGCGTCCACGAGGTCGGCCCCGGCCGCGTCGACGAGCTCGCCGCCGAGCTGCGCCCTGAGCTCGACTCCCAGCTCCTCGTCGCCCTCGGAGGCGGACGCGTCATCGACGTCGCCAAGGCCCTGGGGGCAGCCGATCCTCCCCGCATGGTGGCGGCGGTGCCCACCACCCTGTCGGGGGCGGAGATGACCGCGGTGCACCGTCACGCCACCGGCGTGCCCGCCGAGACCACCCACGCGAGGCCGGCGATCGTCGTCAACGATCCCGCCCTCTCGGCCTCGCAGCCCCTCCCCGACCTCGCCGCCAGCGCCGCCAACGCGCTCGGGCACATCGCCGAGGGTCCGCTCACGCCCGTCACCAACCCGGTCGCCAAGCTGGCAGCGCTCGAAGCGGCGCGCCTCATCGCCTCGGGCCTCGCCGACCCCGAGGAGCCCGATCGCGACGCGCTCGCGCTCGGCGCGCTGCTCGCGGGCTACGTCGTCGGCGCGACGGGCTACGGCCTGCACCACGTCCTCGCCCAGACCCTGGTCCGCGTCGCCGGCCTCGGGCACGGTCAGGCCAACGCGATCGTGCTCCCGCACACCATCGCCGCCCTCTCGCGGCGCTCGCCGGCCTGGTTCGCCCTCCTCGGCGAGGCCCTGGGCGCGAGTCCGGCGCCCTTCGCCGCCCGCCTGCGGGGACTGGCCGGCGCGCACGGCCTCGGCGAGGCCGGCGTCCCCGAGTCAGCGCTCGCAGGCGTGGCCGAGCAGGCGTCGCGCCGAGCCGAGCTCGCGATGACGCCGCCCGCCGCGGGCCCGACCGAGCTCGGCCAGATCCTGCGCGCCGCGTACTAAGTGGTTCGTTTCGTAAGTACGGCGACACCGAGAGTGGTCACCGGTGGATGCTGGGCAAGGACGCAGGAGCCGACGTGTGCCCCTGGCACACGAGGCGACGAGGACAGCCGGATGACTCGGGCGCGGCCCGATCCGGCGAGGCTGGATGCCGAGCGGGCCGCAGCCCGGAGCCAGCGCCGCCGGGGGCCGGTCGAATGTCGTCGTATTTGCGAAACGGGCCACTAAGTGCCCTGCTAAGAGATCCGCAGCAGGATCAGGGTGTTGATCACGAAGACGACGGCGAAGCCGATCGTCCAGCGGTTGAGGTTGCGCTCGACGAGCGAACCGCCGCCGAAGGGACCCGCGCCCGTGCCCACCCCGAAGGCACCGGACAGGCCCGAGTCCTTGCCCGAGTGCATGAGGACCAGGAAGATGAGGATGACCGAGACGAAGACCTGGACGAACTCGAGAACGGTGACCATGGGCGGATGGTAGCCCGTCAGGCTTTCTGGGCGCGATCGAGCGCCTGGAGGATCGAGATCGCCTCGGCGCGCAGGGTGTTGTCGAGCGCGTGGAAGTCCTCGTCGGAGAGCTTGCCCGTCCGGTGATCGAGCTCGGCGTCGCGGATCTCCCGGTACTTGGCCTCGCGGGCCGCCTCGAGCTCGGCGACCTTGGCGCTCGGACGGGTGTCCTGGGCCTCGGCCCCTCCGGACTCGACGCGCCGGAAGGGCGCGGAGACGATCACGATCACCGCCGCCGCCGCCACCATCACGAGCAGGAACTCCATCGCCGCCGACCCCAGGTCAGGCCAGCTCGCGGGCGAGGCGAGCGGCGTACGCGGCGGAGCGGACGCGGCGCCGCGCGAGGACGGGGATCGGCCACAGGGCGATGAGGCCACCCAAGGCTACGATGATCCCGCCGAGCCACAGCCAGGTCACGAGCGGGGAGACGATGAGGAGGAACTGCACGGGCCAGGGATGGGTGATGAAGCGCTGGGTGAGCTCGCCGACGAGACGGTCACGGAGGGCGAAGAGGGTGTTGAGCTCACCCTGCTGCTGGGCGGGCGGGAGCTTGGACACGGCCGTCATCAGGCTCGCGAACTTCCTGTCGCCCTCGCTGATGAGGCCCTGCAGGGGGGTGGCGTTGCCGACGTTGACCACGGTCCAGATGTCGTGCGTGAAGCCGGCGTCGAGGCCGATGCGGCTCTCCACCGACCCCGAGTTGAAGAAACGACCGACGACCCCGAGCGCGGGATTCTGCGAGGGATAGAGGCCGTAGCTCGTGTGCAGGGTGGTGACGTGGTGCCCGCCCTTGGTGACGTCGAGGATGGCGCCGAAGGAGATCTTCTCGGCCGAGGGGGTGGCGGTGGGGCGGACGTAGCGGATGTTGTAGCCGTCGATGTTGGCGCTCTGGCCGGGGGCCATCGTCGCGTAGCGCGAGTGCTGGAACGACTGCGAGGCGGCAACGCCGATGAGGAGCACGGCGAGGCCGGCGTGGACGGTGTAGCCGCCGTACCGGCGCCGGTTGCGCCGGACCAGGGAGACGAGGGCGACGGGCGCGGGCTCGTGGGTCATCGCCCGACGCGCACGCACGCCGCGGAAGAACTCCTGGACGACCGAGGCGAGCGCGAAGGAGGCGAAGCAGAACATGAGCAGCGCGAAGGTGTGCGTGCCGACGCCGTGGGCCACCGTGAGCAGGAGGATGAGCGTGAGCACGCCGATGGCGGTCGGGAAGACGAAGCTCCGGCGCAGGTTGGCCAGGGTCACGCGGCGCCAGGCGATGATCGGCCCGATCCCGGTGAGGAGCACGAGGATGAGGGCGAGCGGGACCACGAAGGGCCTGAACGCGGGCGGCCCGATCGACTGCTGGACCCCGGTGACCGCCTCGGAGATGAGCGGGAAGAAGGTGAGCCAGAAGATCACCGCCGTCAGGGCCACGAGCACCAGGTTCTGGAACAGGAAGATCGCCTCGCGCGACCACAGCGAGTCGAGCCGGGACTCGGTGCGCAGCTCTCCACGGCGGTAGATGACCAGGCTCACCGCCGAGATCACCATCACCGCGATGAGGGCGACGAAGGCGATGTTGAGCGTCGGGTCGGAGACGAAGGCGTGGATCGACTGGAGGATCCCCGAGCGCACGAGGAAGGTGCCGACGATCGCCATCGTGCCGCTGGCGAGGATGAGCGAGACGTTCCACACCTTCAGCATCCCCCGCTTCTCCTGGATCATGACCGAGTGCAGGAAGGCGGTGGAGAGGAGCCAGGGCATGAGGGCGGCGTTCTCGACCGGGTCCCAGGCCCAGTACCCGCCCCAGCCGAGCTCGGTGTAGGACCAGCGGGCGCCGAGGAGGACGCCGACCCCCAGGCACAGCCAGGCGGCGAGGGCGAAGCGCCGCGTGACCTGGATCCACTCGGCTCCCGTGCGCCCGGTGACGAGGGCGGCGATCGCGAAGGCGAAGGGGATGGTGAGCATCGTGTAGCCCGTGTAGACCATCGGGGGGTGGATCACCATCGTCGTGTGGCGCAGGAGCGGGTCGAGCCCCGACCCCTCGGCGGGCGGGTGGGCGGCGGTGGCGAAGGGATTGGCGAAGAGCATGGTCAGCGCCAGGAAGAAGGAGGAGAAGCCGAAGAGCACGGCGGCCGCGTAGGGCGCGATCTCGCGGACCCGGTAGCGGGTGAGGAAGAGCGCCAGGCTCGACCACATCGAGAGCAGCCACACCCACAGGAGCAGCGACCCCTGCTGGGTCGACCACACCGCCGCCGCCTTGTAGAGGGTCGGGGTGGTCGTGCTCGAGGCGCTCGAGACGATCGTGTAGGAGAAGTCCGAGCGCAGGAAGGCGACCTCGATGATGAGGAAGGCGAACGTCGTCAGCCCGGCGATGGCGTACATCGAGCGCCGGCCCGAGTCGACCCAGGCGCGCTGCCCGGTGCGCGCCCCGTAGAGCGAGGCGCCGAGACCGTAGAGGGCGACCACGAGCCCGAGGATGAGCAGGGCGCGACCGACCGAAGCCATCTCTACCGGGCGATGAGCGAGGACGGCATCACGCCGGCGTCGCGTTCGCGTCCTGGAACTTGGAGGGGCACTTGGTCGTCAACGACCCCGGCTGCCCGACGAAGGATGCGCCCTGCTGCTGGACGGTGACGAGCACCCCGCGGCCGACCGCGAAGGGGTCGGGAACGAGGCCCGAGTAGCGGACCGGCACCGACTCGTCGAGCTTGGGGTCACGGACCCGGAAGAGGAGCTCGCCGCTCCCCTCGTGCTGCTCTGAGACCACCGTCCCGCCGAGGATGAACGTCTCCCCCGGCCGCGCCCGCTTGAGCAGCTGGCTGGCCGTCACGACGTCCTGACCGGCACTGAAGCTCGTGTAGATGAGCGCCGAGGCGAGGAGGAGCGCGGCAGTGAGGGCGACCGTCAGGCGAATTCTGCGCTTGCGGCTCGGATCCATTCGGCAGGGGATTCTTCCACATGCGGGCCTCAGGGACGCCGAGTGGGAGGGCGGTGCGCCGGGCCGGGGCGCGCGGAGCGGGCGGGCGCGACGGCGGCCTGGCGCGCGGAGCGGGCGGGCGCGACGGCGGCCTGGCGCGCGAGGCGGGCGGGCGCGACGGCGGTCTGGCGCGGGGGCGCTCCTACGAACGGCCACGCCGGACGCGTCCGCCGCGCCGGTTAGCGTCCGTTGCCGATTAGCTTCCTGTTAGCGAACAGGTTTTTTCCATCCAACCGCGAAACCATCGACGGGCAAGAACGTTCCTCGTTATGACAGTGCAAGTACGACTCACCAGAGGGCATATTCGTACCCCGCGCGCACGGCGCGCCGGCGGAGTAGATCACTCTCGGACAGGCGCCGCTTCCGGCGCGGCTCGCCAGCGTCACGGCGGACCGTCGCAGGACCTCGCGCTCTATACGTGCGGCTGCGGCTACGTGTTCGAGGCACAGGTCTCCACTTCGGTCGGTTGCCCGCATTGCGGCGGCAAGCAGGCCTGGTAGACGCCGGGTCCCGGGGTGCTTTCGGCGCGGGGGCGCGCCGCGGTGATCGCTGGGCGTACGCCCAGGCCGCTCCCCTGCCTCAGGCCGCTGCCTGCTTCAGGCCGCTGCTGATCCGGTGCCGACGACGTGGTCCTCGCGGAAGCCCTCGGCGGTGCTCTCGGCCGTCTCGTTGGCCCAGCGCGTCGTGGTGACGAATCCGAGGACGAGGACGACGGCCCCCAACCCGGTGATGATCCACCAACCCGGGTGGGTGGCCTGGGCGAAGTTCTTGCCGAGCGCGGCGGTGGCGCCCCCACCGGCGGCGGCGCCGACGATGGCGACGCCGAGCGTCGAGCCCACCTGCCGGCTCGTCGAGGCCACCGCCGAGGCGACCCCGGCCTGGGCGGCGGGCATCCCCGAGACCGCGGTATTGGTGATCGGAGGGTTCACGAGGCCGAAGCCGAACCCGAAGATGAAGTAGGTGAGGAGCAGGTAGCCGATCGAGGTGGTGGCGGTGAGATGGGTGAGCATGAGGCCCGCGGCGGTCAGGGCACACCCCGCCGTGACGAGCGAGGGCCGCGCACCCACCCGCCCCACCAGGCGGCCCGAGAGGGGCCCGAAGATCAGCGTCATCGCCGCCAGGGGGAGCGTGTAGAGGCCGGCGTGGAAGGGCGAGAGGCCGCGGACGTCCTGGAGGTAGAGGGTGTTGAGGAAAAGGAACCCGCCGAGGGCGGCGAAGGCGCAGATGGCGATCACGCTCGCCCCCGCGAAGGGCGCGCTGCGGAAGAAGCGCACGTCGATCAGCGGCTCCTCGCGGTGGAGCTCGTAGACCACGAGGGCGACGAGGCTGACGAGGGCGACGCCGAACAGCGTGAGGATCTCCGCCGAGGTCCAGCCGTGGCCCGGTCCCTCGATGATCGCGTAGGTGCGCGAGGCGAGCATGGCGATGACGAGCACCTGCCCGACCGGATCGATGCGCCGCGCCCGGGGCGCGCGCGACTCGGGGACGAAGAGGGCGGTGAGGACGATGGCGGCGAGGCCCACCGGCACGTTGACGAGGAAGATCGCCCGCCACCCGACCGAGTCGACGAGCGCCCCCCCGACCACCGGCCCGAGGGCGAAGCTGAGCCCGACCACTCCCCCCCACATCCCGATCGCCTGCGCCCGCTCGCGGGGATCCTCGAAGACGTTGCGGATGATCGACATGGCCACGGGATTGAGCATCGACCCGCCCACCGCCTGGATCATCCGGAAGGCGACCAGCGTCCCCAGGTTGGGGGCGATCGCGCACAGCAGCGACCCGACCGAGAACAGGGCCAGGCCGATCTGGAACACCCGCCGCCGCCCGACCCGGTCCGCCGTCGACCCCGAGAGCATGAGCAGGCTCGCCAGCACCAGCGTGTAGGCATCGATCGTCCACTGCAGCCCGTCGAGCGAAGCGTGCAACGAGCGGTGGATGGCGGGCAGCGCGACGTTGACGATCGTCGCGTCGAGGCCGACGATGAGCAGGCTCATGCAGCAGATGCCGAGAATGAGAAGCCGGCGCGCGCGGGTGAGTTCGGGAGCGGGCATTCCCTCCGATGCTAGTGGTCGCTCCCGTACCTACGGGAGGGGCCACCAGTGGGGGCGGCTGGGTGCTCTTTGAGCGCGCGGTGGGACCTGATGCCTGTTGACCACCCATACGGTGGTCAACAGGCGTCACCCCCTACGCCCAGCCGTCCTCGAGCGCGGCCAGTGCTTCGCTGCCGTCGACGCCGAACACGTCTGCCACTCCGCTCACGAGGCGGCGCTGGGGTTCAAGAGCAGCCCCGATCCCCATGACGCCGATGCGCCACACGCGACCGGCCAGCGGTCCGAGCCCGCCGGAGACCTCGATGCCGTGGTCGAGGAGGAGCCCGCGGCGGGCGGCGGCCTCGTCGACCCCGTCGGGAAGCGTGACCGCCAGCAGCGAGGACAGGGCCTCGTCGGCCGGGGCGAGCCGCACGAGCCCGAGCCCCTCGAGCGCGACCCGGAGCGCTTCGTGGGCTTGGCGGTGGCGCTCCCAACGCGCAGGCAGACCCTCCTCGAGGACGATGCCGAGGGCCTCGTAGAGGGCGTAGACCATGTTGATGGGGGCGGTGTGGTGGTAGGCGCGGGGGGGCGCGCCGGCGGTGTCCTCGCGCCAGTAGGCGAGGATCGCCTGAAGGTCGAAGTACCAGGAGGGAGATTTCGCGACCAGGCGCGAGTGGGCGCGCTCGCCGAGGGTGAAGGGGGCGAGGCCGGGTGGGCAGTTCAGGCACTTCTGGGTGCCGCTGAAGGCGACGTCGACGCCGGCGGCGTCGAGCTCGAGCGGGTGCCCGGCCAACGAGGTCACGCAGTCCACGAACAGGAGCGCATCGCGATCCCGGCACGCATCGCCGAGCCCGTCCAGGGGTTGGCACACGCCGGTCGAGGTCTCGCCGTGGACGACGAAGAGGGCCGCCGCACCGCCGTCGAGCGCTGCGACGAGGCGCGAGACCTCGATCGCCCTCCCCCACTCGGCCTCGACGCGCACGACCTCGGCGCCGCGGCGCCCGAGGGCGTCGGCCATGCGCGCGCCGAAGAGGCCGTTGACGCCGCACACCACGCGGTCGCCGGGGCCCACGAAGTTGTCGACCATGGTCTGCATTCCCGCGCTGCCCGTCCCCGAGACCGCGAAGGTGGCGCGGTTCTCGGTCACCATCACCCGGCGCAGGCGGCCCATCATCTCCTCCATGCGGGCGCCGAAGGCGGGGTCGAGGTGCCCGATGGTCGGACGCGCCAGGGCCGCGAGCACGCGCTCCGGTACCGGGCTCGGACCTGAGCCGAGGAGCAGGCGCTCGGGCAGCGCGACCTCGCCGGTCACGCGTGTCTTCTCGTCCGTCGCCATCACCGGCAAGCTACCCGATCCTCACGCCCTCACGCGGTCACGAAATGCGCTCGCCCCCGCCGGCGCCGTCGAGGTGAGAACATGCCCCCCGTGGACGAAGAGGTCGAGCGGCGAATCGCCGAGAACCAAGCCCGGTTCCGGGAGGTCAACGAGGCGATCTCCCGCGGGCAATGGCCCGGCGAAGCGGACGGGGTCGTCGGCTTCCGCTGCGAGTGCGCGGCGCTTGGGTGCAATCAACTGATCGAGGTGACGCCCTCGGGATATGAGAACGTTCGCGCCCACCCCCGTCGCTTCATCGTCCTCCCCGGCCATGAGCGCGCCGAGATCGAGCGGGTGGTGGAGAGGCGAACGGGCTATCTCGTCGTCGAGAAGACCGAGGAAGCGGGCGAGCGCGCGGAGGAGACCGACCCCCGCTCGTAGTCGTCGACCGCGACGGCGCCGCCGACGCGGAAGCGCATGCGCAGCTCGGTGCCCCCGCCTGAGCGCTTGACGATCGTCAGCTCCTCGCACGCCTGGGCGATCAGGGTCAGGCCCAAGCCGAGCCCCGACTTACCGCCACCCCCGCTGAGCCCGTCGCCGTCGTCGGCGACGAGAAGCCACAGCTCATTGCCCGCCACGGCCGCGGTGAGGTGGATCTCTCCCGGGCGGTCGCCGTAGGCATGGACGACGACGTTGGCCAGCGCTTCGGAGGCCGCGAGGCGCACGGCATCGACCTGCTCCGGGGTGGCACCGCTCTCGATGGCGAGAGCCGTCACCGCTCGGCGGGCGCGCCGCAGCGACGCCGGAACCGCGGGATAGGACTCGCTGAGGCTTGGTAGGAGCTCGCCCATGTTCCTTCAATACCCGGTCGCGCCCCGGCTAACCCAAACAGGTCATGGCGAGACGCGCAGCGGTCCGAGCGCCAGCAGCTCCTCCACCGCCTCGACCGCGAGCGGCCGGGCGAACAGGAATCCCTGGCCGGAATCGCAGCGCTCGCGCTGCAGGTGCCGGAGCTGGGCCCGTTCCTCGATGCCCTCGCCCACCGTCTCCAGCCCGAGCGCCTTGCCGAGCTGGACGAGGGTGCGGATGAGCACTCCGGACTCGCTCGAGGCGGCGATCGCGGAGATGAACGAGCGGTCGATCTTCACCGCGTCGACGGGAAACTGACGCAGGTAGGCGAGCGAGCTGTAGCCGGTGCCGAAGTCGTCGATGGCGATGCGCACGCCGACCGCCTTGAGCGCCGCCAGCCTCGGGGCCGCGACCTCGGGGTCACGCATGAGCACGCTCTCGGTGATCTCGATCGTGAGCTTGCCGGGATCGACGCCGGTGGCCGCCAGGGTCCCGGCGAGGTCCTCGCCGAACTCGGGGTCCTCGAGCTGGCGCGCCGAGACGTTGATCGACATCCCCAGCTCATGCCCGTGCTCGCGCCACGCCGCCGCCTGCCCGCACGCCGTCTCGAGCACCCAGCGACCGATGGGGACGATCAGCCCGGTCTGCTCGGCGACGGGGATGAAGGCATCGGGGCCGACGACGCCCCGCACGGGATGGCGCCAGCGGATCAGCGCTTCGAAGCCGGTGATCGTCTCGCTCTGGAGATCGAAGGTGGGCTGATAGAGGAGGAAGAACTGGCCGGCGTCGAGCGCCTCCCTGAGGTCCATCTCGAGCAGGGTCCGGTCCTGTGCCGCCGTCTGCATGCCCGACTCGAAGACGACCCAGCGGTTCTTGCCCGCGCCCTTGGCCTCGTAGAGGGCGAAGTCGGCGTCGCGCAGGAGGTCGTCGGCCGAGCCACGCTGCCCGAGGGCGACGCCGACGCTCGCGGTCACCGAGACGCTGCGCCCGTCTTTGCCCGCGAGCGAGATGGGCTGGCCGAGGATCTCGCAGATG
>DASZKU010000013.1:0-5372 GCA_035552815.1 Solirubrobacteraceae bacterium
ACCTCGTCGCTCTCGGCGGGTTCGACCTCGTCGCGCTCGGCGGGCCGGACCTCGTCGCGCTCGGCGGGCCGGACCTCGTCGCGCTCGGCGGGCCGGACCTCGTCGCGCTCGGCGGGCCGGACCTCGTCGCGCTCGGCGGGCTGGACCTCGTCGCGCTCGGCGGGCTGGACCTCGTCGGTCTCTGCGGGCTGGACCTCGTCGCGCTCCGGGCACCCTCCCCGGCGGGCGTCGGCCGGGCGCCGGCGGGTGAGGCGGGAGGGAGCGGGGGCGCGAACGGACATCGGGTTCAGGCGGCCACGGGCTCGGCGAGCGGGAGGGCGTCGAGGGCCGCGCGCGCGGCGGCATGACACTGCCCGATGAGCCGGCTCGAATGGTCGAAGTCGGTGGGCTGGACGTGGTGGGTGTTGACGGCGGGCAGGACGATGAGCTCGACGCGGTCGGCATAGCGGGCGAGGTCGGCCTCGAGACGGGCGCCGACGAGGAGGGTGAACGCGTGCACGGCGGCGTCGAGCGCCCCGCGCGGGCCGTCCGGCAGCGACCGCGCCTGCGGGTCGTCGGTCGTGAGGACGTAGATGCGCTCGGCACCGAGTTCGACGGCGTGCGAGATCGGGGTGTTGTTGACCACCCCGCCGTCGACCAGGAGGCGGTCGCCGCGGCGGACGGGTGGCAGCACGCCGGGAATGGCGGCGGCGGCGAGCACGGCCTCGAGCGCGGGGCCGTCGGAGAGGCAGACCTCTTCCCCGCTCGCGAGGTCGAAGGCCACCAGGTGCACCGGAATGGCGGCGTGCTCGAGACGCGTGAACTGCAGGTGACGTCCCGCGAGCCGGCGCATTCCGGTGTCGGGCACGAGGTGGTCGCGGTGGTTGGCGAGCCCTCCGATCACCATCCGCGCATTGATCGGGAAGATGTCCTCGCGGTGCAGGCCGCGCCACACGTGGGCGAGCTCCTCGGCGGTCGCCACGGTGGGCGGCCGGCTGGCGAGGAAGGCGGCGTTGAGCGCGCCCGCGGATGTGCCCACGAGGAGGTCGGGCGTGATCCCCGACTCGTAGAGCGCTCTCACCATCCCGGCCTGCATCGCGCCGAGGCTCGCGCCGCCCCCGAGGACGAAAGCGGTCCGAGGAACGTCCGGCTGGGCGGTGTCGATCAGGCGCGCCATCAGATCTCAGCCTCGCGCGCTTTCCAGCCGGCGCAGCGAGTGCACCGTCGCGGTCGGGGCGCCGCCGCGCATGATCAGACCGGCGAGCAATCCCGCGCCAAGGACGGCCGCGGCCGCCACCAGGAGGGCGGTGTCGAGCCCGCTGGCGAAGGCGCCGAACGAGCCGGTGGCGACTGCGTGCGCGGCGGTCGTCGACAGTCCCCGGGGGATGGGCACGACGCCTTGTGCCACCGAGTGGGCCGTGCCCGCGAGCTGGAGGGTGAGGTGACGGGGAACGCCGGCGGCGATCAGCCTGGTCGGAAGAACCGAGGAGACGCGCGTCGTGATGATCGACCCGAGGACGGTGAGCCCGAGGACGGCCCCGAGCTGGGCTGCGGTGGCATGGAGGTCGGCGGCGATTCCCGCTTGCTCGCCGCGCACGCTCGTGACGATCCCGCGCGCGGCGCCGGCCTGCGCCGGCCCGATCCCCAGCCCGACGAGCGCGAGGTACGGCCATAGGGCACCGTAGGAGGAGTGAGCATCGAGCTGGGAGAGCCCGAACAGGCCCCCGGCCATGAGCACGGCACCCCCGATCACGAGACCGCCGGGCGCGGTCCGGCGCGCCAGGGTCCAGGACGCGGCCGAGCTCAGCGCGACCACCCCGGTCAGAGCCAGGATCCGGACACCGGTCTCGAGCGCGCTGTAGCCCTGGACCCGCTGGAGATAGAGCGCCACGTAGAAGAGGACCGCGAACAAGGCCGCGAACACGGCGAGGACGATCACCGCCCCGGCTACGAGCGCGCGCGAGCGGAACAGCCCGAGCGGAAAGTGGGGCTTATGGACGCGGTCTTCGCGCCCCTCCCAGCCCGCGAAGCTGGCGAGCATGAGCGCGCCCGTGAGCAGGAACGCAACCGCGTGCGAGCGATCCCAGCCGTGCTTCTCCGCGACGATGAGTCCGCACATGACGGCAACGAGTCCGAGCGAGAGCAGCGTGATCCCGGGTCCGTCGAGGATGCGGTCCTCGTTCTCGTCGCGCGACTCGCGGATCGCCCACGCACCGAGCACGAGCGCGACGCCGGCTACTGCGACGCCGATGAAGAAGATCGAGCGCCAGCCGAGGTCAGCGAGCAGGAGACCGCCCACGATCGGGCCCGAGGCGACCGCGACCGAGGAGGCCAGGGCCCAGGTTCCCGTCGCGGTGGCTTGGCTCTCGCCCGGGAAGATGTCGCGGAGGATCGCCAGCGCCTGCGCCGCCATCGCCGCACCGAACAGCCCCTGCGCCGCGCGGAAGGCGATCAGGACCCCGAGTGAGCCCGACAGGCCGCACGCCAACGAGGCCAGCGCGAACCCGATGCTGCCGGCCAGGAAAACACGCCGGCGTCCAACGCGGTCGCCGAGCTTCCCGCCCGCCACGAGCCCGGCGGCCAGGGCGAGCAGATAGGCGTTCGTGACCCATTGCAGCCCGGCGAGGCTGGCGTCGAAGTGGCGGCCAAGGGCCGGGCCCGCGACGGCGACGATGGTCGCGTCCAGGGCCACGATCGCCAGCCCCGATGCGACCGCGATCAGCGTCAGGGGCCGCTCCCCCTGCCTGCCGCGGACCGCCGGCACCGCTGCCAGCGCTGCCACCGTTGGCCGTTGTACGGGGTCCGGACCAGGTCCCGCGATCAACGCCCTTGGGTAGGCGCCCGGTGTGGCGCCGATGCGGTCCTGGATAGCCATCAACATCTCCTCAGATGCAGCAATCAATTCAAATGCTTGATTGAGTTTCGCATACCTTGCGTTATTGTCAAGCAAATGCTTCAATTGTTTCCGTGATGGCTCCCAAAGACGATCCCTGCACCCAGGCCAAGGGCGACGGCCGGCGCGACGCCGGCGAGCGCACTCGCCAGCGACTGCTGGCAGCGACGCGCCAGCTCCTGGCCGAGCGCGGCGAAGACGCGATCAGGCTGCGTGACATCACCGACGCCGCCGAGGTCAACATCGCCGCGGTCAACTACCACTTCGGCTCCCTCAAGGCGCTCTACACGGCGACCATCAAGGAAGCGATCGAGACCGTCCAAGCCGAGACCGTCGAACAGCTCTCGCACCTCGGCAACGACGCGACTGTGGAGGAGATCGCCGCGGCCTGGATCCGTCCGACGATCGCGACGCGGTGTGGAGCGTGTAATGAGCGCCGGGCGTTCATGCGCATCATGGCCCGCGCCGCCAGCGACCCGCCCGAAGAGCTGCGCGAGTGGAAGACCGCCGCCGTGGCGCGCATCCACGACGAGCTCCTGGATCGCCTGCGCAAGGCGTTGCCCGACCGGTCCGAGGCAGAGCTGACGTTCCGCATCAGCTGCGCCGCCGGGATCCTCCACGTGCTGCGCACCGACGGCCTCCCGGCCGAGCTCGAGGGCATGAGCCCCGCGGAGCTCGAGCGCTACCTCGTGCCCGTGATCAGCGGCGCCCTCGCCGCCGGAGATCGCGCGCACGACACCCCGACGGACTCGCTGGCCCCGGACGCCGCGACAGGCTCGCGGGCCCCGGACGTCGCGACAGACTCGCGGGCCCCGGGCGCCCCGGGAGCCGCGCCCGCGCTAGCCGGCCGCCTCTAGGCGGACGCCGGCTCCGCGCCCACGCCGGTCGAAGAAGTCCGCCTCGTCCTGGCCGAGCGGGGTCGCCGGCGGGTCTCCGTACAGGTACTCGGCGGCGATGGCGCCCCAGTCGGCGCCGGCCCGGAGCTGGCCGAGGACGACGACGACGATGCCGTGCATGCGTCGGATGAGAATCGCCTCGGGCGGCAGTGTGAACTGGTTGACCTGCATCCTCGCCTCGGCCCGCTCCTCGGGGTCACGGCGCTCCTCGGGGTCACGGCGCTCCTCGGGGTCACGGCGCTCCTCGCGCCGGCCGCGACCGCCGGCGTCGGGCGCGAAGCGGCGCTCGCCCGGCACGGCGTACCACTTCGTCGCCATGCGCATGAGCCGCAGCGCGAAGTCGGCGTCGACGGCGTCGGCTCGGCCGGCCGGGAGATAACCGGCGGCGAGGAGAGCCGCCTTGAGTCCGGCCGCGTCACCCTCTCGGACAGCGAGGGCGATCGCCCGTTCCTCGGCTACGCGCGCGGCGTCGACGTCTCGGAGCAGACCGTAGTCGAGGAAGCCGACGCGCCCGTCGGGGCACAGCAGATAGTTGCCCGGATGCGGGTCGCCGAGGGCGATCCCATCGCGGTAGAGGAGCCCGAAGAAGAAGCGGAAGACGATCTCGCCGTAGCGATCGCGCGTGGCTTCGTCAGCGCGGCGCACGGTCTCGAAGCGGTCACCTTCGATGTACTCCGAGACGAGCACGCGGCGCGTCGATAGGTCGGTGTACACCCGGGGCACGCGGATGAAGGGGTGGCCCCGCATGACCCGCTCGATCCGGCGCTGGTGCTGGGCTTCGAGCTCGTAGTCGAGCTCCTCCCCGATCCGCTCGCGCATCTCGACCGCGAGCGCCTTGGCGTCGAGGCCGGGCGCGAGCCGCTTGACCAGCGGGAGCAGCAGCATCGCGTTGCGCAGGTCCGTCTCGACCGCCTCGGCCACGCCGGGATACTGGACCTTGACGACGACGTCGTAGCCGTCGACGGTGGTGGCCCGGTGGACCTGGCCGATCGAGGCGGCGGCGAAGGCGTGCTCGTCGAAGTCGGAGAAGACTCGCTCCAAGGGGCCGCCGAGCTCCTTGCGCATCATCCGCTCGAGGCGGGCGAAGGGCACGGGCGGGATGTCGTCGCGGAGGGTCGCAAGCATGCGCTGGAGCTCGGCCTGCTCCTCCTCGGGGAGGTCGCTGAAGTCGACCATCGAGATCATCTGCCCGACCTTCATGGCAGCGCCGCGCATCTGCCCGAGCTGATCGACGAGCTGCTGGACGGTGGCCGCCGTCCGCTCGCTCTGGGCGGCGGCGGCGCGCTCCGGGCTGCGAACCCGATTGGCGGTGCGCATGCCCGCCCAGCGCAGGCCCTGCCCGGTCACGAGCCCCCCGACCCTCGCCGTCCGCGCGAGGCGGCCCGTCGGCAGCTCGGCCGCCTCGGGCGGCGGGTCGTCGACGGGCTCGGCCATGACCCGAGACTAGCGGGCGGGGACGAGCGCCCTGCCGGGCGGTGGCGGCTGTGCGCAATGACGCGTGCCGCGGCCCTGGCACAGGCGAACCCTAGCTAACACTCCAAGTCTTGCTTCTTTTCTGTACTATGTCCCTGTCAGGGGCGTGACGCTGGGATGGGTGTCTCCGC
>DASZKU010000014.1:0-5162 GCA_035552815.1 Solirubrobacteraceae bacterium
GCTCAGGAGCACCCGCTGGCCGACGAGGACGAGCGGGTCCCAGCCCCCGATGTTCCCGAAGTGCAGGTAGCCGTCATCGTCGACGTGGGTGACGTGGAGGCCGATCTCGTCGATGTGCCCGACGATGGTGAGCATCGGCCCGCCCCCGGGTTCGCGCGCCACCACGCGGGCGGATGAGGACCCGACCTTGTCACCCTTGACCTCGGCGAACTCCGCGCACGCCTCGCGCCACACGCGGGCGGCGGCGGACTCGTGCCCCGAGGGCGCGGGGACGGTGAGTAGCTGCTTGAGAAGCTCGGGCGCGGGCATGGCAGGCTCAGCCGATGAGCTCGCGGAGCACGAGGTGGAGGATCCCGCCGTGCCGGTAATAGCGCTGCTCGTTGGGGGTGTCGATGCGCACGGTGACGGAGAACTCGGAGTCGTCGGCGCGGACCGTGAGCTCGCGGGGAATCTCCGCGGCGTCGGCGAGGCCGGCGATCTGGAAGGTCTCGTGCCCGGTGAGGCCGAGTGACTGCACCGAGTCGCCGTCCTTGAACTGCAGCGGCAGGACGCCCATGCCCACCAGGTTCGAGCGGTGGATGCGCTCGAAGCTCTGGGCGATGACCGCCCGCACCCCGAGCAGGCGCGTGCCCTTGGCCGCCCAGTCGCGCGAGGACCCCGAGCCGTACTCCTTGCCGGCGAGGACAACGAGCGGGGTGCCCTCCTCCTGGTAGCGCATGGCGGCGTCGTAGATCGACATCTCCTCGGATTCGTCCTCCCCACCGAGATGGAGCGTCACTCCGCCTTCGGTTCCGGGGGCGACCTGGTTGCGCAGGCGGATGTTGGCGAACGTCCCGCGCATCATCACCTCGTGGTTTCCGCGCCGCGATCCATAGGAGTTGAAGTCCTTGGGCTGCACCCCGTGCTCGATCAGATACCGGCCCGCGGGCCCGTCGCGCTTGATCGACCCGGCCGGTGAGATGTGGTCGGTGGTGACACTGTCCCCGAGCACGGCGAGGACGCGCGCGCCCTCGATGTCGACGATCGGCTCGGGCTCGCGCGGCAGGTTCTCGAAGAACGGCGGGCGGCGCACGTAGGTCGAGTCCTCGCCCCAGGCGAAGCTGTCGCCGGTGGGGACCTCGAGCGAGTTCCAGCGCTCGTCGCCGTCGAACACCTCGGCGTAGCTCTTGCGGAACATGTCGGACTGGACCGCCTCGAGCACGGTCTCCGAGACCTCGGCCGCGGTCGGCCAGATGTCCCTGAGGTACACGGGCTCGCCGTGGTCATCCTCGCCCAGGGGCTCCTCGTAGAGATCGATGTCCATCGTCCCCGCGAGCGCGTAGGCGACGCACAGCGGGGGCGAGGCGAGGTAGTTCATCTTCACGTCGGGGTTGATGCGGCCCTCGAAGTTGCGATTGCCCGAGAGCACGGAGACGACGGCGAGATCGGCCTCGTTGACCGCGTCGGAGATCTCCTCGGGCAGAGGCCCGCTGTTACCGATGCACGTGGTGCACCCGTAGCCCACGAGGTTGAAGCCGAGCGCCTCGAGGTACTCGGTCAGGCCCGCCCGCTCGAGGTACTCGGTCACCACCTTGGACCCCGGGGCGAGCGAGGTCTTGACCCACGGCTGGGCCCGGAGTCCGCGCTGGACGGCGTTACGGGCGAGCAGGCCCGCTCCCACCATCACCGAGGGATTCGAGGTGTTGGTGCAGCTGGTGATGGCGGCGATTACCACGTGGCCGTGGTGGAGCTCGGTCTCGGTGCCGTCGGCGAGCGTCACGCTCGCGGTCACCGCCATGCGCTCGGCGACCTGCGCCGAGCTCACGCGTTCGGGCTCGTGGCCGGCCCCGTTGGCGTGGTGGGTGGAAACGGGATCGCTGGCCGGGAAGCTCTCCTCGATCGCCTCGTCCTCCTCTGTCTGCTCGGGCAGGTAGCCCTCGAGCGCTTCGCGGAAGGCGGTCTTGGCGTCGGTGAGCGAGACGCGATCCTGGGGGCGGGTCGGCCCGGCGATGCTCGGGACCACGTCGGAGAGGTCGAGCTCGATGGTGTCGCTGTACGTCGGCTCCTCTGAATTCTCGTCGTGCCACAGCCCCTGCTCCCTGGCGTAGGCCTCGACGAGCTCGATGAGCTCCTGGGGGCGGCCGGAGAACTCGAGGTAGCGCAGCGTCTCCGCGTCGATCGGGAAGATCGCGCAGGTGGAGCCGAACTCGGGGGACATGTTGCCGATGGTGGCCCGGTCGGCCAGAGGCAGGGCGGCGAGCCCGGGGCCGTAGAACTCGACGAACTTGCCGACCACCCCGAGCCTGCGGAGCATCTGGGTGACCGTGAGCACGAGGTCGGTGGCGGTGGCGCCCTCGGGGAGCTCGCCGGCGAGCTTGAAGCCGATGACCTGGGGGATGAGCATCGACATCGGCTTGCCGAGCATCGCCGCCTCGGCTTCGATCCCTCCCACGCCCCAGCCGAGGACGCCGAGGCCGTTGATCATGGTGGTGTGCGAGTCGGTGCCCACGAGGGTGTCGGGGTAGGCGAGGCCGCGCTCTTCGTCGACGAAGACCACCCGGGCGAGATACTCGAGGTTGACCTGATGGACGATCCCGGTATCGGGGGGGACGACGGAGAAATTGTCGAAGGCGCCCTGACCCCAGCGCAGGAAGGCGTAGCGCTCCTGGTTGCGTTCGAACTCGAGCTCGGCGTTGCGCTGGAAGGCCTGGGGCGTGCCGAAGACGTCGACCTGGACCGAGTGGTCGATCACGAGCTCGGCGGGCACGAGGGGGTTGATCTTCTCGGCGTCGCCGCCGAGCTCGGTCATGGCGTCGCGCATGGCCGCCAGATCGACGACGGCGGGGACGCCGGTGAAGTCCTGCATTACCACCCGGGCGGGCGTGAAGGCGATCTCCTCGCTGGGCTCGGCGGTGGCGTTCCAGTTCGCCAGCGCTTCGATGTCCTGCGCGCGGATCGACTCGCCGTCCTCGTTGCGCAGGAGGTTCTCGAGCAGGACCTTGAGCGAGAAAGGGAGCCGGGCGACGTCGTGGGAGGCCTGAAGGGCATCGAGGCGGAAGATCTCGAAGGAGCGGTCACCGACGGCGAGCGTGGCCTTCGCATCGAAGCTGTTGGTGGACATTCAGCCTCCTGGGCGCGGGTGGAGCTATGTAACTCTAGGCGAGCGCAGGCTCGACCCGCGGTTCGAGGCCCTCCCGTGGCCCAGGAGCTCTCAGGTGCATAGGCATCACGCCCACTCGGGGGTTCGGCGCGGCGGGCGCGGGCGGGCGCCGGGGGAGCGCGCGGCGCGACGTCCCATCACGGCGGTGTGCTTGTCTTCGCGTTCGATGGACTCGCTCGAACCGAGGTCCCACCGCGCCGAGCGAGCGCGCGCGAATCGCCGGCGCATCGAGCGTCGCCGGCGTCTGCTCGCGCTCTCCGTCGTCGTTACGTGCGCGGTGGTCGTCGGGGTCGTCCTCGCCACCAGCGGCGGCGGAAGCACCTCGGGGACGAGCTCGCGCGTCGCCGCCACGCACGCCCGCGCCGCGCGCCCCCACGCGCACCACGGCGCGCGCGCGAGCGCCCCCGCCACCGGTTCGGGCGTCGCGGGCCGCACCTTCACGAGCGGCGGGGTGATCTCCACCGTGTCGCCGGCGGCGGCCGGGGGGGCGCCGGGGACGACGCCGGTCCCCGTCCTCATGTACCACGTGATCGCGGCGCCCCCGCCGGGAGCCCCGTTCCCCGGGCTCTACGTGCCCGCGAGCGAGTTCGCGGCCCAGATGCAGGCGCTCAAGAGCGCGGGTTGGCACGCCGTCACCCTCGACCAGCTCCGGGCCTACTGGACCCGGGGAGTGCCGCTCGGGCCGGGCAAGCCCGTCGTCCTCACCTTCGACAACGGCTATCACTCGCAGTACGCCGCGGCCTTCCCGATCCTCCAGCGGCTGGGCTGGGTGGCCGACGAGAACATGCAGCTCACCGGTCTGCCGCCCTCCCAGGGAGGCCTCACCGATCAGGAGATCAAGGCCATGGTCGCCGCCGGCTGGGAGCTCGACACCCAGGGGATCAGCCACGCCGCGCTCGTCACCCTCGGACCCGCCGCCCTCGCCGCCCAGACCGCGAGCGCGCGCAAGACGATCCAGCGTCGCTTCCACGTGCCCGTGAACTGGTTCTGCTACCCGTCCGGCCAGTACAACGCCACCGTGATCGCCGCCGTGCGCGCCGCCGGCTACGTGGGCTCGACCACCGTCGTCCCCGGCTGGGCGCATCCGAGCGATGACCCCTACGTCCTGCACCGGCTCCGGATCCTCGGGGGCACGAGCCCGGCGGCGCTGCTCGCGCAGATCGCCGAGAACGAGAACGACGCTCCCGCCCCGGCGTCGTACACCGCCTGAGCGCTGAGGGCCGGTAAAGTCGCCCCCCGAGATGGCGACGATGCGAGTCATGCAGGTCTCCGAGCCGGGCGCCGCGCTCGAGCTGGCTGAGCGCGAGATACCCGAGCCCGGCCCGGGCGAGGTCCGCGTCCGCGTGCAGGCGTGCGGGATCTGCCACAGCGACGCGATGGTCAAGGACGGGCACTTCCCCGGTGTTCCCTTCCCGATCGTCCCCGGGCACGAGGTCGCGGGCGTGCTCGACGCGCTGGGCGACGGCGTCCACGGCTGGGAGACCGGCGAGCGCGTCGGCGTCGGCTGGTATGGAGGCAGTTGCGGAAATTGCGCACGCTGCCGTCGCGGCGATCTCATGTTCTGCGAGAACATGCCCATCCCCGGGGTGACCATGGACGGCGGTTACGCCGACTACGTCGTGTGCCGGGCGGCCGCCCTCGCGCACATGCCCGACGATCTCGCGCCGGCGGCCGCGGGCCCGCTCATGTGCGCCGGAGTCACCACCTTCAATGCCATCCGCACCGCCGCCCCCCCGGCCGGGTCGCTCCTCGCCATCCTCGGGATCGGCGGCCTCGGGCACCTCGGCGTCCAGTTTGCCGCGCGGCTCGGCTTCGAGACCGTAGCCATCGCCCGCGGCGAGGAGAAGCGCGAGCTCGCGCTGGGGCTCGGCGCCCACCACTACATCGACAGCACCGCCGAGGACCCCGGGGAAGCACTCACCGCGCTCGGCGGCGCCTCCCTGATCCTCGCCACCGTCACGAACAGCGCCGCCATGGCCGCGGCGCTCGGCGGGCTTGGGCTCCACGGCAGGTTCGTCGTCGT
>DASZKU010000015.1:0-2131 GCA_035552815.1 Solirubrobacteraceae bacterium
TCCTTCACACGATCCGCGGCGCGGGCTACGTCCTCCGCGTATAGGTCGGTCCCGATCAGCTGGCGGCTCGCCGGCGGCTCGGCGGCGCTGACCTTCGTGATCCTGTGCGGGTTCGCGGGGATCGTCGGGGTCCTGACCACCCGCCAGGTGAAGGGCCAATTCAACGACGAGGTGCACCTCCAGGCGTCCGCCCTGGCCCAGCGGTTGAACCTGCGGTGGACAGGGCTCGCCCTCAACTGCGACCAGACCGTGATCAGCGACTACGCGTACGACAATCACGCGCAGATCCGCATCTTCGGCGACGACGGGACGCTCGAGTGCTCGCAGAACAGGGTTGCCTTCGGCCTCACGCCGCCCGCGAGCCCGCCGTTCACCTTCCCCGCCCGCAGCGAGGAGCTCGGGTACCGCGTCGAGACCCGCGCGATCGGAGTCAACCCCGCCGGCGAGGTGACGCTGCTCTACGCCCGGCCCCTGTCCGACGTCAACCACACCCTGGCCAAGGTTCGCTTCTTCCTCTTCCTCGGCGTCCTCGGCGGCTCCGTCCTCGCCCTCATGGCGGGGCTCGCGATCGCGCGCCGCGCGATGCGCCCGATCGTGGAGCTCAGCGACGTCGCCCGCGAGGTCGAGCGCACCCGCGACCCCCGCCGCAAGCTCCCCCACCCCGAGGCCGAGGACGAGATCGCCGTCCTCGCCCGCACCTTCGAGGGCATGCTCCAGGCCCTCGACGCCGCCCGCGGCGAGACCGAGGCCATGCTCGACCGCCAGCGCGAGTTCGTCGCCGACGCCTCGCACGAGCTCCGCACGCCCCTGACCAGCGTGCTCGCCAATCTCGACCTCCTCGCCGAGGAACTGCACGGCGAGCAGGCGGAAACGGCGAACGCGGCATTGCGCTCGACGCGTCGGATGCGCCGCCTGGTCGCGGACCTCCTGCTCCTGGCGCGTGCCGACGCCAACCGCGTCGCGCCGCGCAAGGCGACGAATTTGGCCGAGGTCGTGGTCGAGGCCGTGGCCGAGCTCGAGCCCGTGTCCGAGGGTCACGAGCTCTCGATTCAGGTCGAGCCCGTCGTCGTGGAGGGCGCGGGCGATGAGTTGCACCGCCTCGTCCTCAACCTGGTCGAGAACGCCATGCGCCACACCCCACCCGGCACCCACGTCCGCGCCTCCACCGGGATCGAGGACGGCCAGGCCGTGCTCGTCGTCGAAGACGACGGCCCGGGGATCCCCGAGGAGCTCAAAGCTCGCATCTTCGAGCGCTTCGTACGCGGCGGCCGCGACGGCGGCCGCGGCTCGGGGCTCGGGCTCGCCATCGTCCGCGCCGTCACCGAGTCGCACGGGGGAACGGTTTCGATCGAGGAGCCTGTCGGCGGGGGCGGCACGCGCTTCGTCATCCGCCTTCCCGTGGCCGCGCCGGCGGAGACGCCCGCGCGCATCGCCTAGACCAAGGCTGGCCGCAGACGCAGCGCCGATACGCTTCCATCCAGAGGATGGAGGCGGCGGGACGACAAGCATCTCGGGGAGTGATCGCGGTCGCGCTCGTCGTCGCGGCCATGACCAGCTTCTGCGCGACCGCCCGCGCGGCGGGGTTCGTCCACATCGTCGGGGCGGGGACGGATAAGACGCTCGACCTCTCGGCATTGCCGGGCAAGCCCGACGTCCCCGATACCACTTACGGCTCCGTCGCCACCACCCCGGGAGGCACGCCACAGGCAGTCACCGTGACCGGGGGTCACTCGCTCGGAGCCCTGCTCGCGGCCGCCGGCGTCAGGCCCTCCAGCTTCGGCTCGGCCGAGATCGCGGCGCCCCAAGGTCCGGCGGTCGTCCTCAGCAGCCTGCAGGCCACGAGTCCGTTCGCGTTTACCGGGGGGCCGCCTGTCGTGTGGGACAACGGGTCGGGGGCGCAGTTCCTCGTCCCCAGCACGCCGTCGGGGAATACCAACGCGGGCGAGACCTTCGCCGG
This sequence comes from Solirubrobacteraceae bacterium, assembly GCA_035552815.1. Lineage (GTDB taxonomy): Bacteria > Actinomycetota > Thermoleophilia > Solirubrobacterales > Solirubrobacteraceae > Palsa-465. The sequence goes on from DASZKU010000015.1 coordinate 1,958, forward strand.
CCCGGGCGGGACGGTCACGATCGACCTTCATGCCGGGCCGCCCCTGGCGGTCGGGATCTCGGCGGCGCCGCAGCCCGCGATCATCGGAAAGCCGGTGCAGCTCCGCGCCTACGTCTACGGGGCGCCGAGCGCGTCGCTGCAGTACCAGTGGAACCTGGGCGACGGGAGCCCGAC
>DASZKU010000016.1:0-10713 GCA_035552815.1 Solirubrobacteraceae bacterium
CCACTCCTCCGCCAGGCGCTTCGTGAACCATCCCGCCGGCGGCCGCCCCCGCCCCGACCACGCCGGCCCGATCTTCTTCTGGACCTGCCGCCCGTCGGGCAGCCGGTACTTCGCGTACCACGCCGGACCGCGCGCCCGCTCGACCCGGAAGACATGCCCTGATGGAGGTAGCGCCGCAGGCGAACTCATGTCCCGAAGAGTACCCGAGTCCCGGGACATATTCGGGACACGTCTCCAAACAAGTCGTGGCCTCGGCCCGATAAAACCCTCAATTACCAGCCCCTTCCCCAAGCCCGCCTCCGGAATCGAACCGGAAACCTCTTCATTACAAGTGAAGTGCTCTGCCAGTTGAGCTAGGCGGGCGAACTGGGGCCGAGTTTAGGGCTCGGCGAGCTCGTCTTCCCACCAGGCGACGGTGTCGGCGACGGTCTGGCGGAGGGGGATCTCGGGCGCCCAGCCGGTATCCGCGGTGAGGCGCTCGTGGGAGCCGCGGCGGTCCATGACCTCGTTCTTGCGGACCAGGGCGGGGTCGACGACGTGGTCGATGCGGGTGGGGGCGATGAGCTCGGCGAGGAGGCGGATGTGGTCGGTGGTGGAGACCGAGGTGCCGGTGCTGACGTTGTAGACAGTGGGCTTTCCGCGCTCGGCGAGGAGGCGGTAGGCGCGCACGACGTCGCGGACGTCGGTGAAGTCGCGGCGGGTGTCGGGATTGCCGGTGACGATCTCGATCGACTCGGCGCCCGCGAGCCGGGCCTGGGCGGCCTGGCGGGCGAGGGAGGAGAGGACGAAGATGGGCCGCTGGCCGGGGCCGGCGTGGTTGAAGGGGCGGACGCGGATGATGTGGAGGCCGTGGGCGTCGGCGTAGACGCGGGCGAGGAGGTCGCCCGCGGTCTTGGAGACGGCGTAGGGGGTGGCGGGGCCGAGCTCGCCGTCCTCGCCGATGGGGAGGGGCTGGTCGGCGGTGTAGATCTCGCATGAGCTCACCCAGACGACGCGCGCGTCGGCGGCCTCGTGGCGCACCGCTTCGAGGAGGTTGGCCGCGGTGGCGGTGTTCTCGCTCACCGTCTCCACGGGGTGCTCCCACGAGCGCCCGACGGAGCTGAGGGCGGCGAGGTGATAGATGACCTCGGGCTCGGCGCTGCGCACGGCGTCGCGGGTGGCGGCGAGGTCGCGGAGGTCGACGGCCCGGCCCTCGCCGGTTGACACCTCGCCGCTGCGGGAGAAACCGATGACCTCGTCTCCGGCGGCAACGCAGGCGAGGGCGAGGTGGTTGCCCGCGAAGCCGGAGGCGCCGGTGATGAGGACGCGCAAGCTGACTGACTCGCCGGGCGGTGGGCTCTGGCTCGGCTAGGACGCGGGCTCGACCGACACGGCGTGCGCCAGCGATCCGTGACCGTTGCTCGAGAACTCCGCTTGGTAGGCCGGCGGCGCCGGCTCGGGCTCGGCGTTGAGACGGCGCTCGAGCTCGCCGAGGACGACGCCGAAGAGCAGGTGCCGCCAGGTGGCCTGGGCGAGGGCGCGATGGTTCCCGGTCAGGGCCGGGAGCTTCGAGCGGGCGGGATGGAAGCGGTCGACGAGCCTGCCCAGGGGCCAGCTGAGGACGTTCTCGATGAGGGCGACGGCGGGACCGCGAGCCACGGCGGGGAGGGGGAGGAGCGGCGCCACGTTGGCGTACATGGCGCCGAAGACGGCCCCGTTCTGGAGGTGGAGGAAGAGCCCGGCGGGATACCAGTCATCGCCGGCGGTGACGGCGCGGCCGAGTAATTCGACGTCGTCGCACCGGCTTGCGAAGACGAGCTTGTCGACGGGCTGCTGGGCGGCCCAGACGCCGGCGGCTACCGCGCCGCATACTGCTCCTCGGAGCGTTCGTGTCCGGTCGATCGCCATGGTCGGGTCCAGCAACTGTAACGGGCGAGGGGCGGACGGGTACGCCATTGTGCGATGGATCACGATTCGTTACACCGCCGGGCGCGCGAGCGGGGCGTCAACCCGTTCGTGTATTGGATCGTCCGGGCCTTCCTGCAGCCGTTCTTCCACATTTACTTCCGCTACAGCCGGATCGGGCGCGAGCACATCCCCGCCCACGGGCCGGTGATCATCGCCTCCAACCACCGGAGCTTCCTCGATCCGTTCGTGATCGGGACGATGGCGCGGCGGCCGATGTACTACGTGGCCAAGTCGGAGCTCTTCCGCCATCGCTGGCAGACGTGGATCCTCAGCTCGCTTGGCGCCTTCCCCGTCGTCCGCGGCAACGGCGACGGGGAGATGATCGAAACCGCGAAAGCGATCCTCGCTCGCGGGGACATCGTCCTCATGTTTCCCGAGGGCACCCGGATCCGCCCGGGCGCGCTCGCCAAGCCCCGCCGCGGGGTCGGGCGCCTGGCCCTCGAAACGGGCGCGCCCGTCGTCCCCTTGGCCCTGATCGGCACCGAGGCGGTACGTAACGGCTGGCGGATCCGCCCGCACAAGGTCCGCATTCGCGCCGGCCGCCCGCTGCGCTTCCCGCTCGTGAGCGAGCCCTCGCCGTCGCTCGCCTCCGCGGTCACCGACCGCATCTGGCCGTGCGTGATGCTCCAGTGGGAATGGCTCGGGGGACTGCCCCCGGTACGCCGCGCGGCCGTTATCGGCGCCGGGTCGTGGGGGACGAGCCTCGCCGTGTGCCTGGCGCGCGCCGGTCTCGAGGTCGACCTCGGCTGCCGGACCCACGAGCAGGCGGCCGAGCTCGCCTCCACCCGCGAGAACGCCGACTACCTGCCCGGTGTCAACCTCCCCGAGGCGATCAGAGTGGCGCGCGCGGCGGATCTCGAGCTCGGGGGCCGCGATCTCATCTGCCTGGCGGTGCCCGCCAGGTCGCTGCCCGCGGCGCTCGCCGCCCACGCGGAGCGCATCCCCGAGCGCGCCGGCGTGCTCGTGCTCTCGAAGGGTCTGGTGCCGCCGCTCGGCACCCTGCCTTCGGCGTTCGCCGCCGAGCGGGTGCGGGCGCGGGCAGTGGGCGTACTCGGTGGTCCCGCCCACGCCGCCGAGGTGCTCGAGCACGGCGCTTCCATCGTCATCGCCTCGCTCGACTCGGCCTTCGCGCGCCAGCTCGCCGAGCTGCTCACCGCGGCTGGATTGGACGTGTGCCGCACCTCGGACGTGACCGGGGTCGAGCTCGCCGGGTGCGCCAAGAACGCGGCGGCGCTCGCGGCGGCCGCCGCTGGGGCCGCCGGACCCAACGTCGCCGGCGCCGCCGCCGGCAAGGTGTTCGGTGAGGTGGGCGCGCTCGCCCGTCTGCGCGGGGGGCGGCCCGAGACCTTCGCGGGGCTGGCCGGCGCCGGGGACCTCGTCGCCACCGTCCTCTCCACGAGCTCGCGCAACCGCCGCGCCGGCGAGCTCCTCGCCCAGGGCGTACCCGCCGCCGAGATCGCGCCGGTCCTCGGCCACGCCGTCGAGGCGGTCGACTCGGTCCCCATGCTCGCCCACGCCGCCCGTGACGGCGGTCTCGCCACGCCGGCCCTGGACGGTCTCGCCGCGCTCGTCGAGGGACGGATCGGGCCCGAGCAATGGACCGCCACGGTGACGGCGCCGACGGCGTCCCCGCGTTCCCGTCCTGTCCGCGCCGCCTGAGCGAAGGTACGCTCCACAATGTGGGCGACAGCGACGCAACAACGAGCAAGGCGGAGCTCGACGCCCGGTTCACCGAGCTCTATCGCGCGCATCTGCGGGACGTCTACTCGTACTCGTACTACCGGGTGGGCAATCACCACGACGCCGAGGATCTCACCGAGCAGACCTTCCTCCAGGCCTACCGCCACTTCGAGCGGGCGCTGCGCGAGTCGGGCGGCCGGCCGCTGCGGCCCTGGCTCATCCGCATCGCCCACAATCTCGCGGCCAACTTCTACCGCGACCGCTCGCGTAAACCCGAGTCGGCGATCGAGGACGCGGGCGTGATCTCCTCGGTGCACACCACCGAGTCGCTGGTCGAGGGGCGCGAGGAGCTGCAGTCGATCCTCGCCGGGGTGGCGCAGCTGCCCGACGACCGCCGCGAGGCGCTGATCATGCGCTTTGCCCTGGGCATGGACAACCGCGAGATCGCCCGGGCCCTGGGCCGGACCGACGGGGCAACCAAGGTCCTCCTGCACCGCGCCATCCGCCAGCTCGAGGGGATCGTGGCCGCCCCCGAGGAGAGCCAGGCGTGACGAGCGCCGCCGCCGACTTCGAGGCGCTCCTGCGCGAGGCGCTCGCTCCCGTCGAGCCTCCCGCCGACCTCGCTCAGCGGCTCGAGCTCACCCTCGTCAACCTCACCGAGCTCGCCCAGGAAGAGCTCGAGGCGTGGGAGCTGCCGGCGATGCGCGACCCGCGCAACTGGGTCCGTCCCGTCGCCGCCGCCGTCGTCGGCACCACCGCCGGGACCGCCCTCGTGCTCCTGCGCGTGCGCGCGCGACACCGTGCGCGGGCGGCCGGGTCGGGCAGCCTGCGCGAGCTCGCCGGGCGCACCCTCCAGGACATTGCCGAGGAAACGCGGCGGGTCCTCCCCGATCGCTGACGGCAGCGGCGAGACCGCGCGGTCCTGCCGGGGATCGCTCCTGCTGTTGATAGCTTCATTTGACCGTGCCCGTCTGCTACCGCCACTCTTCTCGCGAGACGGGCGTGTCGTGCTCCTCCTGCGGGCGTCCGATCTGCCCGGACTGCATGACGCCGACCTCGGTGGGGATGCGCTGTCCCGAGTGCTCGCGCGAGAAGACCAAGGTGCGCACCGCGCGGCACATCCAGCGGGCCACCGAGCCCGTCGTCACCTACACGCTGATCGCCGTCAACGTGATCGCCTACCTGGCGGAGGGGACGAGCGGGTCCGCGCTCACGAGCAACGGGGTGAGCGGTTCGCTGCTCACCAAGGGCCTGCTCTACGGGCCGGACATCACGGTCAAGCACCAGTACTACCGCCTCCTCACCTCGGGGTTCATACACCTGAGCTTCCAGCACATCCTCTTCAACATGGTCTTCGTCTTCTTCCTCGGCCGCATGCTCGAGCCGGCGATCGGCAGGCTGAACTTCGCCGCGGTCTATCTGGCATCTCTGCTCGCGGGATCGTTCGGGGCACTGCTCTTATCGCCGGATATCCCTTCGGCGGGTGCCTCGGGCGCCGCCTTCGGTCTGCTCGGGGCGGCGATCGCCGTCGCCTACGACCGCCACATTCCGATCTGGAGCAGTGGCCTGGGCATCACCCTGGTCATCAACATCGTGTTCTCGCTGGCGGTCCCCAACATCTCCATCGGCGCCCACATCGGCGGTCTCATCGGGGGCCTCATATGCGGCTGGGCGATCGTGAAAATGGGCGAGCGCCGCGGCCAGAAATGGGCCGCCCTCGCGGTGTGTGCGCTCGTGGCCGTGGCCAGCGTCGCCGGGGGGATCGCTGTCGCGGGCCAGCCCGGGCTCATCCCCGGCGGCCTCACGTTCTAGCCCGCGTGCCGCGCGCCGCGTGCCGTCCGCCGCGCGCCGCGTGCCGCCCGCCGCGCGGCCCTACCGGCTCAGCACCTCGTCGTAGAGATCCTGGATCGCCGCGAGCAGGCGCGAGGGAGCGAAGCGCTCCCTGACGCTCGTGGCCGCGGCCGCCCCCAGCCGCTCCCGCTCGTCGGGGTCGTCGAGGAGCGCGGCCGCCGCCCGGGCGAGGGCGCCGGGATCGCCGGGGGTGACGAGCCGCCCGGTGCGTCCGTCGCGGATGATCTCGGGCAGGCCGCCATGGGCGCTCGCCACCACCGCGCAGCCCGCCGCCGCCGCCTCGATCGCGGCCCCGGGCAGGGGGTCGGGGGCGGTCGAGGGCACGGCGACGACGTCCGCGGCTCCGTACACGTTCTCCACGTCGTCGCGGAAGCCCACGAAGCGCACGCGGTGATCGACGCCGAGCGAGCGCGCGAGCACGCGCACCGCGACCGTGCGTTCCTCCGCGCCCGGCCATGCCGCTCCGGCGATGACCGCGACCGCGCGCCGGCGTTCGAGCTCGGGCTCGGCCAGGGCGCGGATGAGCACGTCCTGGCCCTTCCATCCCGAGATGCGCCCGAGCACGGCGATCACGGGCGCGTCGGCGGGCAGCCCGAGGGCGGCGCGCGCCTCGGCGCGAGGGGCGCGGCGGGGCTCGATGGCGAGCCCGTCGGGCACCACTCGCGGGCGCCGCGAGGCGCCGAACTGCGATGCGGTGGCGCGCGAGACGCAGGGGAGGGCGGCGGCCGAGAGGAGCATGGTCCTGAATGCCGGCCATCCGCGCTCGAACTCCGAGCCCTGGTAGATCTCGCGCATGTGCCACAGGTGGGGGATGCGAGCGCCGGCGGCGGCCGGCGCTCCGCCGAGGACGACCGAGGTGTTCGAGTGGATGAGGGCGACCTCGCGGCCGGCGGCGAGCTTGCGCAGCGCCACCGTGTCCTGGGCCGCGGCGCTCGCGATCGCCGCCAGCCCGCGGGGGGTGAGCAGGGCCCGGCGCACGACGGCGAGGGGCCGGATCACCACCTCGACGCCGGCCTCGCGCAGGTCGGTGGCGAGCTCGCCGTCATCGGGGAGGACGACGAGCGGGGTGTAGCGCGAGCGGTCCAAGCCCGCGGCCATCAGCGCGAGCTGGCGGTCGGCGCCGTAGCGGCCGCTCGAGGAGTGCAGCAGCAGGACGGTGCGGGCGCTCAGAGCTCGACCGTCAGCGCCTCGCCCGGCGCCTCGGGCACCCGGTCAGGGTGGAGGATGCGGGCGAGGAGCTCGAGTCCGTCGACGATGCGGGGACCGGGGCGGGAGAAGTAGGCCGAAGCGTTGACGGCGACGACCTCGCCGGCGCCGAGGGCCACGAGCTCGTCGCGGTGCATCTCCGCCTCGCGGTGGGCGATCTCTGCGTCGTAGCCGCAGGGCATGACGATGACGATGTCCGGCGAGGCGGCGGCCACCTCCTCCCACGAGCGCTGCTCGGAGCTCTCACCGGCGAACCCGAGGACGTCCTCGCCGCCCGCGTACTCGATGAGCTGCGGCGTCCAGTGCCCGGCGGCGAAGGGCGGGTCGAGCCACTCGAGCGCCGCGACCCGGGGCCGGCGGCGGACGTCGCGCACCGCGAGCCTGACGCGGTCGATCCGCGCCGAGGCGTCGCGGATGAGATCGACGGCGGCGTCCTTGCGGTCGGTGGCCTGGGCCAGCGTGCGGGCATCGCCGAGCACCTCGCCGACCGTATGGGGATCCAGGGCGATGACCTGCGGGCGGCTGTCGATCTCCGCGGCCACCGCCTGCACGTCGTCGTAGGAGACGGCGCACACCGAGCACAGCGCCTGGGTGACGATGAGGTCGGGACGCAGGTCGGCGAGCGCGTCGGCGTCGAGCTCGTAGATCGGGTCGCCCGCCAGCGTGAGCTCGCGCACGGCGGCGTCGATCTCGGCGGCATTGAGCCCGTGGGGGAGGACGTCACGGGTCACCCGGGGAAGCCCTGCCGCCTCGGGCGGGTAGTCGCACTCGTGGGTGACGGCGATAATCTCGGGCCCAAGCCCGAGCGCGAACAGCATCTCCGTCGCGGAAGGGACGAGACTGACGATGCGCATCTCGAGGAGAACGATATGACACCGCAGCTGCTGACCGACGACGAGATCGCCGAGCGCCTGGCCGGGAGCAACTGGGAGCGCGCGGGCGAGGAGATCGTGCGGGAGTGGAAGTTCGACGACTTCGCGGCGGCCGTCGCCTTCGTCGACCGCGTCGCCGAGGCGGCCGAGGAAGCCAACCACCACCCCGACATCCTCCTCCACGGCTGGAACAAGGTCCGGCTCTCGCTCACCAACCACTCGGCGGGCGGGCTCACCGAGACCGACTTCGTCCTCGCCGGCCGCTTCGACGCACTCGCCTAGGCGTGCGCCTCGCCCTCAACCTCATCTGGCTCGTCCTCGCCGGCTTCTGGATGGCGCTCCTCTACGTCGTTGCCGCGCTCATCTGCTTCGTTCTCATCATCACCATCCCCTTCGGGATCGCCGCGCTGCGCATCGCCGTGTTCGCGCTGTGGCCCTTCGGCAGGACGGTGGTCAGGCGCCCCGACGCCGGGGTGGCGTCGGACATCGGGAACATCCTGTGGATCCTCCTGTGTGGCTGGTGGCTGGCCCTCGCCCACCTGTTCACCGGGGTCGCTCTGTGCCTGACCATCATCGGCATCCCCCTGGGCCTCGCCAACTTCAAGCTCATCCCCATCTCGCTGTTCCCGCTCGGAAGCGAGATCGTCCCCGTCGACAGCCTCGAGGGCAACTACACCAGGTTCGTCGCCTAGCCGAGCGCCGGCTAGGACGCGAGCGCGACGGGCTCGCGGTCGATGAGCTCGGGGGGCAGCGAGCCGGGACCGCGGGCCACGCACACTCCGGTGAGGAGCTTCTCGTACTCGTCGGTCACCGTCTCCCACGAGTATCCCCGGGCCCGCTCGCGGGCGAGCTCACGGTAGGCGGCGACGGTCTCGGGATGCTCGAGGAGGCGGGCGAGCTGCACGGTGAGGTCGGGGAGGCCGGAGCGGCCGGAGAAGTACACCCCCGCGTCGCCGACGGTCTCGGCGTTGGGCTTGTGGTCGTTGACGAGCACGCAGTTGCCGGCGGCGAGCGCCTCGAGGATCACGGGATGGGTGCCGCCGACCTCGGTGGGCGCGCAGAACAGGTAGGCGTGGCGCTGGAGCTCCCAGTAGCCGCGGCCGAACACGTAGCCGGGGAAGACGACGCGCGGATCGGCCGCGCGCATGACCTGGCGGATGTAGTCCGAGGCATAGGGGGCACCGCCGACGACGACGAGCTTCATCCCCCGCGCCTGCTTGGCGGGGATGCGGGCAAAGGCCTCGACGAGGAGGTGAGGGTTGTTCTCGGGCTCGAGGCGGCCGACGAAGAGCACGTAGCGGCGGGGCTCGAGGCCGAGGCGCTCGAGCATCTCGGTTCCGTCGTGGCCCGGGTCCTCGACGCCGTAGGGGACGACGCCGATGCGCTCGCCGTAGCGGGCCTCGAAGATGTCGGCCACCGAGTGCGAGTCGGTGATCGCCTGATCGGCCCAGCGCGGCGCCGTGCGCTCGGCGAAGCGCAGGTAGGTCTTGGCGAGCGTCGGCCACTTGCGCCGGTCGGAGTCGAGGCCGTCGACGTTGATGACGGTGGGGATCGAGGCCCAGCGGGTGATCAGGCAGAGCGGGGAGTTGCCCCCGATGAAGAAGAGGGCCGCGTCGGGCTTGGTCACGCGCGCGGCGTGGAGGGCGGACAGGCAGGTGTGGACGAAGGTGTCGAGGTACTTGTTCTGGACCGTGCGCAGGTGGACGAGGCGCGCCCCCTTGTAGGTCCGCAGCCGGCGGTCGACGACGTGGGGCCGGCAGTAGACGATGACCTCGTGGCCCCGCGCCGTGAGCCGGGAGGCGAGCTGCTCGACGGCGGTCTCGAAGCCGGAGTACGAAGCGGGGATCCCGCGGGTTCCGAGGATGGCGATCTTCACAAGGCGAGAGAGTATGCGTCCAGATGGATGCGCGCTGAGTCAGTCCACGAAAAGGCGCCCGCGCGGCGGCGCCCGCGCTCGCTCAGGTCATGGCGGAGCGCGGCGTCGGCGGCGATCTCGGCCATGGCGGCGGCGAACGCGCTCGGGTCCCCGGGGTCGGCATAACGAGCCGCGTCGCCGCACACCTCGAGGACGGCGCGTGCCGGGGCGGCGATCACCGGCGTCCCCGCCGCCATCGCCTCGACCAGGGTCATCCCGAACCCCTCGTGGAGCGCGGGATGGACGAGCGCGGTGGCACTCGCGTAGAGCGCCGCCAGGCGTCCGGCGTCGGGTCGGTGCTCGACCCGCACCCCGGGCTTGGCGGAGCTCGCCGATCCGGCGAGGACGAGGTCGAGGGGGCTCTCGGTCCCCTCGCGATAGCGCCGGTAAGCGGCGAGCAGGCCGCGGAGGTTCTTCCGGGGCTCGTCGTCGCCCACGTAGAGGAAGTAAGGCTCCCGTTGCGCGGCGGTCTCGCCGGGCGCTCCCGTGAGGTCCTGCCCGGGCCCGTGGGGGGCGACCACGATCCGCTCGGGGCGAACCCCCCAGCGTTCTCGCACGTCGGCCGCGGTGGCCTCGCTCACGCAGATCACCGCGCCGGCCCGGCGCGCCGCAGCGCGATGGGCGACCCGGGCGACGCGGCGAAAAGCGGGGTCGAACTCGTGGGGGAGGAGCTCGAAGGCGAGGTCGTGGACGGTGATGACCTGGGGCAGCGAGCAGGCGTGGGCGTAGGCGGGCAGAGGGTGGTGGATCACCTCGGCTCCGGCCGCGCGGGCCCGGCGCGGGAGGTCGATCTCGGTCCAGCGCTCGTCGGCGAGGAGATTGGCGACGCTGCCCCACCCGCCGCCCGCGGGGGGGCGGCGGCGGTGGTTACGGGCTCGGATCACCTCGACGTCGGATCGCGCTCCGAGCGCCGCGCACAGCCGCTCGATGTAGATGCCGGTCCCCGACCGCGGTGCCCGCCACGCGTAGGTGGTGTCGATGAGGACGCGCACGGGCGCCCTAGCGTACGGCGCGCGCCAGGAGCACTCTCCGCAGCGGCGGCACGCCGCCGGCGGCGTGGACCTCGACGGCGGAGAACCCGAACTCGTCCAGGAGCTCGGCCAGCGACCGGCGCGTGTACAGGTGCAGGTGATCGCCGAGCGGCTCCGAGTAGCGCTCGACGCCGCGCAGCGCCTTCGCCACGCGGCCGTGCGCGGGCGTGGTGAGCAGGTGGCGACCGCGGGGCACGAGCACCCGGCGCAC
>DASZKU010000017.1:0-5355 GCA_035552815.1 Solirubrobacteraceae bacterium
TGACCACCTATGCGGGGGTCAAAAGGCATCACGTCCCCACACCGACCTCCACCGAGCCGGAACCCACCGCCACGCCCGGCCGCAGTCGCGCGACGAGCGGGATCGCCGCGCACCCGACGGCGGCGAGGAGGAGGAACGCGGGCACCGGGGCAGCGCCCGGACCGCACAGCGCGGCGGCGCCTGCGCGTAGGGAACGGCGACCAGCCACTGCGCTCAGCGCTCAGCGCTCGAGGTCAGCGCCGTTCGCCGGCCGCGGCGGCTCTTCGTCGATCCTATCGGGAGCGTCCTCGCCGGCCGCGGCGCCGCGCCGCGCGCCGCGTTTTCTACCCCCGCCGGCGCCCTTCTCGCGGAGCCGCGCGGGGTCGAACTCGGCGAGCCAGCTCAGAACCTCGTCGGCCTCGTCGCGGGCGCGGGCCGCCTGCTCGCCGATCGCCCTCGGCGCCGGCGCCCCCTTTTGCCCCGGCGTGCCCTTGGGTGCCGGCGCGGCCTTGGGTGCCGGGGTGCCCTTGGGTGCCGGCGTGCCCTTGGGTGCCGGCGCGGCCTTGGGTGCCGGCGCGGCCGGCGGCGACGCGGCGGTCTCCGGTGCCGGGGCGGCCTTGGGCCCAGGCGCGGCCTGCGCCGCTGCGTCTCCCTGCCCATCCCCCCGGCCGTGGTCGCGCTCGGCCCACCACCGCAGGAGATCCTCGCGCTGCTCGGGGAGCGGGTCGGCGGAGGGTTTGCGCCGGCGCACGCGGACGAGGGCGTCCTCGATCCCCACGCCCTCCCGGACGGCGACGACGCCGGCGGCGATGGCGGCCGAGCGCTGCCAGCCGGCGCGGCAGTGGAGGTAGACGCGGTGGCCCTGGTCGAGCCACTGGATGACCTCGGCGACGGCATGCTCGAGCTCGGGGGCGGGAAGCCTGCCGTAGTCGGTGAGGCTGAGGCGGTGCTCCTCGATTCCCGCCGCGTAGAGGGCGTTTCTGACCTTGTCGCGCTCGCCGGGCTGGTACTCGCTGTCCTCGACGAGATTGAGGACGCGGTCGATCTTCATCCACTCGAGCATGCCGACGTCCTCCCGGTCGAGCGGGTAGGCGCCGATGAGGAGGCGATCGTGCACGTCGGCGAAGCCGTAGGCGCGAAACCACTTGGACATCGAGCCAATGATGGAGAACGCGCGGGCTCGGTGCAGCGGCGGTGGTGCGGAGGGCTGCGATCCGGGTCGTAATCTGGCCCTGTGGTATCGAGCGAAGACTCCGCCGGCAAGCTCGCCTTCGCGAGCACGCTCGCCGACGCGGGAGGCGTCGATGCCCCCCGTGAGCGGCTCGCCGGGCTGCGCGCGGCGCTCCTCGACGAGCTCTTCGCCGGCGCGGGTCAGCTCGACTTGACGCGCTCGGGGTACGGGCGTCCGGTCGCTGTCGCCCTCGCCGTCGTACCCGAGCTCGGGCCGAGCGCGTCGAGGGACGCCGATGGGCACGCGGGCCGGGGCCGCGGGTCGCTGGCCGCCGTCGCGCCCGTCGACCAGGGCCTGCGCGCGGACCCCGGAGCCGTCAACGAGCGCGCGTGGCTGCTCATCGCCGCTCTCCTGGGAGCGATGGTGCAGGCAGCCACCGCCACCGCGCCCACCGCCCCCGCCGGCAACGACCGAACCTCGGGCCCGCCGCCCACCCTCGACCTGCGCGCCGGGGCGCTCGGGGGCTGGCTCGTCCTCGCCCTCCCGCTGGCGGCCGGCGACGGCAGCGAGGCGGCCGAGCTCGCCGTCCTCGCCTTCGAGGACGAGGCGGCCGGGATCGACCGCCTGCGCGCCCGCGCCTACGCGGTGCCCCCCGGCGTGCTCGACGGCGTCACCGACGTGCGCGCCCCGATCGGCGAGGACCATCCCCTCCGGGCCGCGGAGGCGGTCGCGCGCCTCGGGGGCCGTCCGGCCGACGAGGCATCGGTGGCCGAGCACGAAGAGGGGGTGCTCGCCCTGCTCGGCGCGAGCACCGACACCGCACGACCCCATGAGGAGCGGGACCCGGCGCTGCGGGCGGCCCGCCGAATCCTCCAGCGCCTGGCGGGAATGGGCAAGTGGGGCGGCTATCACACCGACGTCGCCCACCTCGCCCGCGGCTTCGCGGGTAACGAGCGGGCGCTGGCCATCGACATCGGGGAGCGGCTCGTCGACGCCGGGCTCCTCGTCGCCAAGCCCAGCGTGGGCCAGCGTCACGTCTTCCTCAACCCGCGCCGGGCGGGCGACATCCACGCGCTGATCGAGAGAGGCGTGGTCCCCGCGGGACTCGAGCTTCCCGGCCGGTGAGCGTGGACGCCGACCTGCGCATCCTCGCCGCGCGCCTCACCGCCCAGCTCCTCGCCGGTCGGCCCGCCACGAGCCCAGAAGCGGTGACCGAGCGCATGCTCGCCATTCAGGGCCAGGATGCCCGCGGGGTGCGCCTGGCCGTCCGCGTGCGCAGCCGGGGACTGAGCGCCGCGGACGTCGACCACGCCCTGACGCACGAGCGCTCGCTCGTCATCACCTGGCTCTGCCGCGGCACCCTGCACCTCGTCAGGGCCGAGGACTATCCGTGGCTTCAGGCACTGACCACCCCGCCGCTCCACGTCGCCAATGCCCGGCGCCTCGAGCAGGAGGGCGTCTCGGCGAGCGCCGCCGAGCGCGGCGTCGAGGTGATCGAGCACTCGCTGGCCGAGGAGGGGCCGCTCACCCGGGCCCAGCTCCGCGTGCGCGTCGCCGCCGCCGGCATTCCCACCGAGGGTCAAGCCCTCGTCCACCTGCTCGTGCTCGCCTCCCTGCGCGGCCTCATCGTCCGCGGCCCGACGATCGAACGCGAGCACGCCTTCGTCCTGGTGCGCGACTGGCTCCCCAAACCCGCGCCGATAGCGCGCGACCGCGCCCTCGCCGAGCTCGCCCGCCGCTATCTCGCCGGTCACGGCCCGGCCGAGGACCGCGACCTCGCCAAGTGGTCGGGACTGCCGCTGCGCGACGCGCGCGCCGGGCTCGGCGCCATCGCCGCCGAGCCCGCCGAGCTCGTCGAGCGACCGGACGGGCTCCTCGACCTCCGCTCGCGCCCACGCGCCGCCGACCTGCCGCCGCCCCGGCTCCTCGGTGCCTTTGACCCCGTGCTCCTGGGATGGCGCTCGCGCGAGACGATCGTCGCAGAGCACAAGCTGATCGTCACCAACAACGGGCTCTTCCGTCCCTTCGCGCTCGTTCGCGGCCGCGCCGTCGCGCTCTGGAGCTTCCGAGGCGGCAAGGTCGCGCTCGCTCCCTTCGGCCGCCTCGCACCCCCCGAGGCGGAGGCGCTCGAGGCCGAGGCAAACGACGTCGAGCGCTTCCTCGGCGCGTCGCCGCAGGCGCCGTGAGTGCGCCGTGGGCGCGCCCACGAGCGAGCCCTGAGCGAGCCCTGAGCGAGCCTCCACGCTCGCTAATCTGAAGGGATACCCCTGCGCACCGACACCTTCGACCTGGGCCGCCTGCGGCTGACTTCGGGCGAGGGCCGGCGGCTCGATGTGACCGTCGCCATCTCGCCGTTCACGCTTGGTGGCGACAGCTACGTCGTCGAGCCCGAGCTCGTTCCCGCTCGGCTCGATCTCTCCCGCACCACGGGCAGCGGGTATGCGCTGCGCCTGCGCTTCGACGCCTCGCTCAGCGGTCTGTGCATGCGCTGCCTCGAGCCCGCGGCGCCGGTGTTCCACGTCGACGCCCACGAGGTCTCCCAACCCGGGCAGGGCGAGGAGCTCGAGAGCCCGTACGTCGAGAACGAAGTCCTCGACGTGGCCGCCTGGGCGCGTGACGCGCTCGCGCTCACCCTCCCCGAGAAGCTCCTGTGCCGCAGCGATTGCGCGGGCCTCTGCGCGGTGTGCGGGGCCGATCTCAACGAGGCCGGACCCGAGCATGGACACGAGCAGGAGCCCGACCCGCGGTGGGCGAAACTGTCCGAGCTGAGGTTCGATTAGACAGCGCCGGCCGGGCCGAAAACCGGCCCGTGCTCGCAGGTCACTACACTCTTCGCGCCATGGCCGTCCCGAAGCAGAAGCAATCACACGCACGCACCGCTCAGAGGCGCGCGCAGCACAAGCTGACGCCGCCCACCTATAACGCCTGTCCGCAGTGCCACAGCCCTCGGCTTCCGCACCGGGTATGCCCGGTGTGCGGCAGCTACAAGGGGCGTACCGTCGTCGTCCCTGCGGGCGACGAGGTCGAGTAGCCAACACGACCGTGGTCACGGTCGCTGTGGACGCGTGCGGGGCTGATCTGGGTCCCGCTGAGGTCGCTGCCGGAGCGGCGCGCGCCGCGGAACTGGGAATCGGCGTGCTCCTTTTCGGGCCGGCGCGGGAGATCGGGCCCGTCGCCAGCGGCGTCGACGTCGTCGACACCCCGATTTCGATCGCCAAGGCCTCCGACCCCGTCGGCGCCGTCCGCTCGACCCCCGAGGCCTCGATCGTCCAGGCCGCGCGTGCCGTCGCCGACGGCCGCGCGCAGGCGCTCGTCTCCGGCGGCTCGACGGGCTCGGCCCTGGCCGCCGGCCTCTTCAACATGCGCCGTGACCACGGCATCCACCGGCCGGCGCTCGCGCTCCCCATGCCGATCCCCGGCTCACCGGTCCTGCTCCTCGACGTGGGGGCGAACGTGAGCTGCCGCCCCGAGCACCTGGTCCAGTTCGCCCACATGGGGTCCGCCTTTGCGCGGGCGGTCATGGGCATCGAGTCCCCGCGCGTCGCGCTCCTCTCCAACGGCGAGGAGCCGGGGAAGGGAACGCCCGAGCTCGTCGAGGTCCACGCGCGACTGGCGGGGCCCGCGGGAACGGGCCTGCGCTTCATCGGCAACATCGAGGGCACGCAGGTTGCGGCCGGTGCCGCCGACGTCGTCGTCATGGACGGATTCACCGGAAACATCACCCTGAAGCTCATCGAGGGGATCTCGGGACGCACGATGGTCGCCGTCCGCGACGCGGCCATGACCTCGTGGCGGGGAAAGATCGGGGGGCTGCTGCTCGCGCCCTCAGTCAGGCGCCTGCGCCAGGAGATCGACCCGGAGTCGACCGGCGGGGCGTACATGCTCGGCCTGCGCCAGCTCGGGGTCGTCGCTCACGGTCGCTTCACGCGCCGCGGCTTCGCTCGCGCCATCGAGGTCGCCGCCCGCGGCGTGCAGGAGGATGTGATCGCCAAGACGCGCTCGGCGCTCGAGAGTGCCGGAGCGCTCAGGCCGCCACTCGACGATCCGGAAGCCGTCGCGCGGCCATCCGGCCCGACGGCTAGCGTGTCGCGATGATGACCCGCGACCAGGTCCTCGCCCTGATCCGCTCCCACCTCGCCGACGAGCTCGAGGTC
This sequence comes from Solirubrobacteraceae bacterium, assembly GCA_035552815.1. Lineage (GTDB taxonomy): Bacteria > Actinomycetota > Thermoleophilia > Solirubrobacterales > Solirubrobacteraceae > Palsa-465. Next base: position 5,305 of record DASZKU010000017.1, read on the forward strand.
GACCCCGATCGCATCACCGAGTCCACGCGCTTCAAGGAGGACCTGGTGGCC
>DASZKU010000018.1:0-18228 GCA_035552815.1 Solirubrobacteraceae bacterium
GCGGCGGGCGGGGGGGTGGTGAGAATGGAGAGGACGGCGCCGTAGCCCATCCCGAGCTTGAGGTGATAGGTGCCCGCTCGGAGCTTGCCGCGGTCGCCCTCGAGCGTGGCCCGGAGCCCGAAGAAGAAGCTCGAGGAGATCACCCCCTTGCGCGAGAGCTCGTCGCCGATCGTGCTCGTGCTCGCCCCCGCGGGAACGGTGACGACGGCGCTGCCGTGACCCGATCCGTTGAAGGGCTGGAAGAGCTCGACGAGGAACCAGATCGCCGCGAGCGCGAGGACGAGCGCCACCACGGCGACGATGCGGGGCGCCAGCGAGCGCGCTCGGGAGCGCTCGCCCGGGGGGCGGTCAGGGGAGCGGGGCGGGCGCGTCGGGCGCTTGGCGCGGGGTGGCGGCGGGCGGCGGGCGGCGGAGCGCTTCCGGGTCGGGGCCGGTTCGTAGGGCTCGGGGTCCTCGGCGAGGTCGCCGTCGCCGTCGCCGTCCGCCTGGCCGTCCCTGTCGCCGGGCTCCGAAGGCCAGGCGAGCGGGCCCGAGAACTGCGGCGGCCCGGCCGCGGGCCAGGGGGGCTCGTCGGCCTGGGGCCAGGGGGGGTCGAGAGGGGGCGGCGGGTCGACGGGGCGCGGCCGCTCCGGTGGCGGCGGGTCGAAGGCACGAGGCGCCTCGGGTGGCGCCGGGTCGAAGGCACGAGGCGCCTCGGGTGGCGACGGGTCGAAGGCACGAGGCGCCTCGGGCGGCGGCGGGTCGATGGCGGGCGGCGGCTCGGCGCGCTCGAACGGGCGCCCGGTCCTTCTCGCCTCCCGCGCGCGCCGCGCCGCCTCGCGCTCCTCGGGCGTGCGGTCGCTCACGCGCTGAGCTCCCGGGTGGCCAGGTAACCCTCGAGCAGGTGGGCGGCGGCGCGGGAGTCCTCGCTCGCCTCCCCCCCGGTCCGCTCCGCGAGCCGGGTGGTGAAGCGCTCGTCGTAGAGCTCGACGGGGACGGAGAGCTCGTGCTCGAGGGCGAGGGCGAAGGCGCGGGTCTCCGCCGTCTGGGCCGAGTCCTCACCGGACAGCGACAGGGGCAGGCCGACGACGACACGCTCGACGCCGCGGTCGCGCGCGAGCTCGCGCAGGCGGGCGAGGCCGCGCCGGGTGGCGGGCCTGAGCACGGGTTCGATCGGCGTTGCGAGCACGCCGGTCGGGTCGCTCAGCGCGCACCCGCATCGCGCGCTGCCGTAGTCGAGCGCAAGCACACGCATCCCCGCTCCGCTCAGCCGTCCAGGGCCGCCTCGATCGCCGCCTGGGCGGCGGCGATCGCCTCGGGGAGCTTGGCCGGGTCGCGGCCGCCCGCGCGGGCCACGGTGTCGCGCCCGCCGCCGCCACCACCGACGAGCTTGGCGGCGTCGACGAGGATCTCGTTGGCGCGCACGCCTCGCTGGACGAGCGACGGGGCCACGTTGGCGACGAGATCGACATGGTCGCCCTGGGAGCGGCCGAGGACGACGGCGGCATCGCCGAGCCGGGCGCGGAGCTTGTCCGCGGCCTCGAGCAGCGCCTTCGCCTCCCCGACCTCGACGACGGCGGCGAGCCAGTGGGCGCCGTCACGATCGTGCGCCTGGCCGGCGAGGGCGTCGACGTCGACGGCGCCGTTGCCGGCGCCGCTGCGCGCCGCCTTCTCGAGCTCCTTGACGCGCGCGCGGAGGTCTGTCGCCCCGTCGGGGACGCGCTCGGGCGGCACGCGCAGCAGGCGACCGGCTTCGGTCAGGGCGCGATCGTGGCGGCGCAGGAGGTCGACCGCTTCGGGTCCGGTGATCGCCTCGACGCGGCGGACGTTAGCCGCGCTCGAGGTCTCGCTGAGGACCTTGAAGACGCCGATCTGGGAGGTGAGGCGCACGTGCGTGCCCCCGCACAGCTCGCGGGAGAAGGAGCCGTCGCCGACTTCGACCATGCGCACGACATCGCCGTACTTCTCGTTGAACAGCGCCATCGCCCCGAGCCGCTTGGCCTCGACGAAGGTGGTGGTGAGCGCGCGCACCGGGTAATCCTCGAGGATCCAGCGGTTGACGGTGTCCTCGACGTCGCGCAGCTCCTCGGCGCTCAGGGCCGCGCCGTGGGTGAAGTCGAAGCGCAGCTTGTCGGGGCCCACGTAGGAGCCCGCCTGATGGACGTGCGTGCCCAGCCGGTTGCGCAGCGCGGCGTGGAGGAGATGGGTGGCGGTGTGGTTGCCCTCGGTGGCGTGGCGGGCGCGGCGATCGACGTGGGCATGCACACGCTCGCCCGGCTTGGGCTCCCCGCGCTCGGGGACGACGGCAAGGACCTGGTCCTCGCCGATGCGCAACACATCGTCGACGCGCGCCAAGCACTCCTCCCCGGCGCACTCGATCCATCCCGTGTCGGCGACCTGGCCACCGCCGGTGGCGTAGAACGGCGACTCGAACAGCTTCACGAGCACGCGTCCGTTGTCATGCTCGAGCGCGCCCACGGTGGTCTCCTGATCGGTGGTCTCGTAGCCGACGAACTCGGTGGCGAAGCCGGCAGAACCGGCGAGCGCGAGGGCCCGCTCGCGCACCGACTCGTCGACCTTGCCGCGGCCGCTGCCGAAGCGGGCACGGGTGCGCTGCCCCTCCATGAGATGCTCGAAGCCGTCCTCGTCGACCCCGACGCCGCGCTCGGCGGCAAGCTCGAGCGTGAGGTCGATGGGGAAGCCCTGCTCGTCGTGGAGCCGGAAGGCATCGTCGGCGGAGATCCCCTCGGCGCCGGTGGCGATCGCCCCCTCGATGAGCTCCTCGACCTGCTTGAGCCCCTGGGCGAGGGTACGGCCGAAGCCGACCTCCTCGTCGTGCAGCCACTTGTGGATCGAGTCGCGCTCGTCGTGGAGCTCGTGGTATTCGCCGCCCATCACCTCGGTGACGACGTCGGAGTACTTACCGAGGAAGCCGGTCTCGAGACCGAGCTTGCGGCCCTGGAGGATGGCCCGGCGCATGATGCGCCGGAGCACGTAGCCGCGATCCTCGTTACTGGGGACGACGCCGTCGGCGATGAGGAAGGTCATCGCCCGCGAGTGGTCGGCGAGGACGCGCATGGCGCGGTCGGTGGCGAACTCGTGCCCGTAGCGCTTGCCCGACATCTCCTCGCCGAGGGCGATGAGGGGCGCGAACTGGTCGGTTTCGAACACCGAGGCCTTTCCCTGGAGCACCGCCGCCATCCGGTTGAGGCCGAGACCGGTGTCGATGTTCTTGGCGGGCAGCGGCGTGAGGACGTTCTCGGGGTTCTGGTCGAACTGCATGAACACGAGGTTCCAGTACTCGAGGAAGCGCTCGTTGTCTGCGCCGGGGAGGTCGTCGGGCTTGCCGAGCTCGACGCCGCGATCGAGATAGAGCTCCGAGCACGGCCCGCACGGCCCGGTCGGCCCCACCTGCCAGAAGTTCTCAGAGCGCGGGCACTCAACGATCCGCTCGCGCGGCACCCCGACTTCGAGCCACGCCTCGATCGCCTCCTCGTCGGGTCCGAGCCCGAGATCGTCGTCACCGGCGAACACGGTGATCCAGATGTCCTCGGCCTTGAACCCGAAGCCGTCGCGCGAGAGGTCCCACGCGAAGCGGGCCGCCTCGCGCTTGAAGTAATCGCCGAACGAGAAGTTCCCGAGCATCTCGAAGAACGTAAGGTGGCGCGTGGTGGTCCCGATGATCTCGATGTCGGCGGTGCGGAACGTCTTCTGGCACGTGGTCACGCGCGGATGGGGCGGGGGTTCGACGCCCAGGAAGTACGGCTTGAGCGGATGCATGCCCGCGACGGTGAAGAGCGCCGAGGGGTCGTGCTCGGTGGGGACGAGCGGCGCCGAGGGCAGCCGCAGGTGGCCGCGCTCCTGGAAGAACTCGAGAAAGGTGCGTCGGATGTCGTCGGAGCTCATCACTGGACCCGGAGTGTAGGCGGGTCCGGTTCGGGCATGAGCGCTGGTGACACCGGTCCGGACCGACCGCTTAAGTCGCTCTCCCGGGCCTCCGATAACGAAGGGATGATCGAGGGGAAGGATTCGACGGCCGCGATCCCGCGGCCGCGGTTCGGATCGCTGCGGCCCGGCGCCCGAGCCAAGCAGGCAGACCGCCCTGACCGGTTCGTGCTGCGCGCCGCGCTCGGCTCGCGCGTGATCGTCTGGGTCGTCGGCCTCGCCGTGATCGCGCTCTACAGCGCCAACTTCAACACCATCGCGTCGATCGATCCCGGATTCGTGACGCAGCCGTTTCACTCGGTCCCCCTCGATAAGTTCCTCGCCCCCGGCGCCCGCTGGGATTCGGCCTGCTACATCGTGATCGCCCAGCACGGGTACTTCAGCGCCCAGTCGAGCAACTTCTTCCCGCTCTACCCGCTGCTCATGAGGAGTGTCGCGCTCGTCGTCGGCTCGCCGCTGATCGCCGGGATGCTCATCTCGCTGGTGGCCATGCTCGCCGGCTTGATCGTCCTCTATCGGCTCGCCCTCCTCGACCTCGACGAACGAGCCGCCAAGCTCACCGTCGTCCTCCTCGCGCTCTTCCCAGCATCGCTGTTCCTCTCAGCCGTGTACACGGAGTCGCTCTTCCTCGCGCTGTCGGTGAGCGCCGTCTACGCCGCGCGGCGCGAGCATTGGGCACTCGCGGGCCTGTACGGGGGCCTGGGAGCCGCCACCCGCTCAAACGGCGTCCTCGTGCTCCTTCCCCTCGCCCTCCTCTACCTCTACGGACCGCGGGCCGCGGAGGCCCTCGAGGATGGCCGCGCTTGGTGGCGTCCGCGCTTCCCGGTCACGCGCTCGGCGGCGTGGCTGCTCCTCGTGCCCGCCGGCCTCGGCGGGTATCTGGGATATCTGGCCGCTGCGCATGGAGCGCCGTTCGCGCCCTTCGACGCGGCCGAGACGTACTGGGGACACTCATTCGCCGGACCGTTCGGCGCCGTGGCGGTCGCGCTCGGGAAGCTTCCCGGCGACGTTCACGCGCTCGTGAGTGGATCGGTGCACATGGTCGCCCCCGGGGATCCGCTCAGCTGGCAAAGCCACGATCTCATCGACCTCGGCTTCGTCGCCGTGGCCATCGCCGCGGTGGCCGCGAGCTGGCGACGCGTCCCCTTCGCCTACTTCGGCTATGCCGTGGCGATGCTCGCCTACGCGCTGAGCTTTCCCGCCGCCCTCGAGCCCCTGCAGTCGATCTCCCGATACGAACTCGTCATCTTCCCGCTCTTCATGGGCGTGGCCGCGTGGCTCGGCGAGCGACGCAAGCTCACCTTCGGCGTGGTCGGCGCCTCGAGCCTCGTGCTCGCCGTGTTCAGCGGCCTGTGGGCGTACTGGGCCTGGCTCGCCTAGCGGCTGTCGATTCGTTGGGCAGCGGGGCGTGATTTTCAAGCCTCGCAGGCGTCAGGTCGACATCCACCGTGATGCGCTCTGCCCGCCGACTCATCCTCCTTGCCGCCCTCGTGGTCGGCGCCCTCGCCGTCCCCAGCGCCGCGTCGGCGGCGCCCCTCGACCTCACCGGCTTCCACATCTCCTCGCCCCTGCTCTTCGTCAACGAGAACGCCGGGGCGGCGGTGATCGAGGTCGACCGCCTGAACACGCTGATGGAGGCCCAGGTCCGCTACATCGCCCTTCCCCTCACGGCCGAGAAGAACATCGACTTCACCCCCGTCAAGGGCATGATCGACTTCCAGCCCGGACAGGCGAGCGCGACGTTCTCAGTCCCCATCATCGACCACGGTCTCCCGGGACTGCCGAAGACGATCAGCGTCTCGCTCTTCGGGCCCTCGCCGATCGGTCTGGGAATCCCCGCGACCGCGGTGCTGACCATCCTGAATAACGACACCGCGCCCACGACCACCAAGGATCCGAGCAACCCCCTCGGCCTGCTCACGCCGCCCCCGCCCACCGATCCGCTCACCGGCGCGACGCCCTTCGTCGATCCTCTCTCCCTCGCCGCCAACGCCGCCCAGCAGTACCAGAGCAGCAACCCCTCCTGGGCGCATGCCCTCGACCTCATCGCCAAGCAGCCCAACGTCCAGCGCTACGGCAACTGGGACGGCCCCAACCCGGGGCTCAAGGTCTCCCAGTATCTGTCCCGCGCCAGCGTGCTCGAGCCGGGGACGACCCCCGAGATCGCCACCTACTACGTGGTCGACGCCAAGCGCGCGGCCCGCCAGCATGGCCACTACTCCGACCCGCCGTGGCGCCAGCGCGCCTATCACCGGTGGATCACGAGCCTGGCTCAGGGGATCGGGAGCAACCGGGTCATCGTCTTCCTCGAGATGGACTCGCTCATCACCGTCGGCGGCCTCAGCCGCCACGGCCTGGCCGTCCGCCTCGCCGAGCTCCACGACGCCGTCAACGTCCTCTCCCAGCTTCCCCGTGCCGTCGTCTACCTCGACGCCGGGGCCGGGGATGCCGTTCCCGCCGCGCGCACGGCGAGCATGCTCCGGCGCGCCGGCGTGGCGCAGATCGAGGGCTTCTTCGTCAACTCGACCCACTTCGACTGGACCTCGCACGAGATCCGCTACGGCGATCAGATCTCGCGCCTCACCGGCGGCAAGCACTTCGTCGTCAACACTGCCGAGAACGGCCGCGGCCCCCTCGTCCCCAGCTCGCGCGTCAAGTACGGCAACGAGATCCTCTGCGACCCCCCCGGCCGCGGCCTCGGCGCCCTCCCCACCTTCAATACCGGCCAGTCCAACGTCGACGCCTACGCGTGGATCGCCTACCCCGGCCGCTCGGGCGGCGCCTGCCGTCCCGGCGCCCCGCCCACCGGCGTCTTCTGGCCCCAGCTCGCGGTGGCCCTCGTCCGCAACGCCAACTTCTCGGTCAGGTAACGACCCGGGCGATCGTCCCCCACCCGACGACGAGGTCGCCGTCCATCAGGCAGGCGAGCTGACCGGGGGCGGCGGCGTCAGCGGCAGCTTCGAGGTGGACGGTGAGGGCTCCGTGGCGACCGGCGCCGGGGTCTCCGGCGAGCCGCGCCGGGAGGGGCGCCGAGCGGTATCTGAGCTTGACGGCATCGACGCGGTCGCCGGGTCGGTGCAGGCGGGCGCCGCGCACCGTCACTTCGTCGGTCAGCAGGCCCGAGCGAGGGCCGACGATGACCCGGTTGCGGCCCGCGTCCTTGTCGAGGACGTACAGGGGCTCGCCGCCTCCGAGCTTCAGTCCGCGGCGCTGACCCACCGTGAAGGCGTGGTGACCGCGGTGGCGCCCGAGGAGAGCGCCGCCCGAGTCGACGAGCTCACCGGGACGGTCGCGCAGCCCGCCGTGACGCGCCAGGAAGCGCGTGTGGTCGGTGCCGGCGAGGAAGCACAGGTCCTGGGAGTCGGGCTTGGCGGCGACGGGGAGGCCGGCCTCGGCGGCGAGGGCCCTGACCTGTGGCTTGGTGAGCTCGCCGAGCGGGAAGCGCATCCTCGCGAGGGACGCGGGGGCGAGGGCGGCGAGCATGTAGGTCTGGTCCTTGGCGGCGTCGGCGGCGGCCCGGAGCAGCGGCCCGGCGGCGTTCCCGTGGTCGGCCAGGCGCGCGTAGTGGCCGGTCGCGAGCGCCGCGCACCCGAGCCCCTCGGCGAGTGCGAGCATGGCGTCGAGGCGGACGTGGCCGTTGCAGCGCACGCACGGGTTCGGGGTCTCGCCGGCGGCGTGGCCGGCGATGAAGGGCTCGACGACGCCGGCGCGGAACTCGGCGCGGAGGTCGAGGGTGAGGTGGGCGAGCCCCATCCGGTGGGCGATGGCGCGCGCGCCGCGTACCGCCGAGGCCGAGCAGCAGCTCCGGTCCTCGTCGTTCTCCTCGTCGGCCCAGAGCTCGAGGGTGACGGTGACGGTCTCGCCCTCGCGCGCGCACAGGAGCGCGGCGACGGCGCTGTCGACCCCGCCGCTCATGGCCACCAGGGTGCGGGTGGGCGTTGCCTCGCTCAGGTGTGCGCGCTCCCGGACCGCCTGGCCCAGGGCGCGGTGGAAGGCGTCGGCGGCGAGGTCGGCAGCGTGGATCTTGCCGGGGCTGAGGCCGCCGAGCTCGGCGGCGATCTCGCGCGCACCGACGCGTGCCGCCTCGAGGATGGGCCGGCCGCGGACGAGCGCGACGGTGGCGCTGCCCGCGGCCAGGGCCGCCCCGCAGCCCTGGCCGTCGTAGCCCGCGTCGACTACCCGGTCGCCCTCGACGGCGAGCGAGAAGCGCAGGCGATCACAGCACGCGGCGCCCCCGGCCGCGCCGGTGAACGCGTCGGCGGGGACATGCCGGAAGCCCTGCGGCGACTCGAGGTGATGGGCGAAGCGGTCGAGGTCCACCCCCGCGAGGATAGAGGGCGCGGGGTAGGTAGTCGCTCAGCGCATGCTCAGGGCGTCGTCGACGCGCTGGGCGATCTCGAGCCCGTCGACGAAGCCCACGAGCGAGAACGCCTGGGCGCCGCGGTCGATGATGACCAGGGTCGGCGAGGTCTCGATCAGGACCTGGTTGGTGACCACCGGATAGCTCGCGAGCTCAGACAGCGGGATCGCGAGCTTGACGACGTTGCCGTGGCGGGCGGGAATGGCCCCGAGCTCGCGCTTGACGGCCTGGTCGTCGGCGGCGGCGGGGTTGTAGAAGAGGAGCGCGAGGACCTTGTGGTGGGCGAGGGCGCGATTGACGACGTTGGCGCGCTGGGCCGGGGTGGTGACGCGGGGGGCGGCCTTGGTGTGGGCGCGCGCGTGGGGGCGGACGGTGGTGTGCGTGCGCGTGGTGTGGTGGGACTTGGTCGCGGGCTTGGCCGTGGCGGGAGTGGTGCTGGCGGCGGCGGGCTTGGCGCTCGCGGCAGCGGGCTTGGCGCCCGCGGCCGGGGTCGTCGAAGCGTGGCGCGAGGCGCTTCCCGCCACCGTGTTCCCCGCCGCGGCGGCGGCGCGGTTCTGGGCGGCGGCCGAGGCCTTGGCGGCGTTGAGGGCGGACTGATACTGACCGAGGCCCGAGTTCCCGCTCGGGTTCGAAGAGCTTGGCTTGAGCGCCACCAACCACAGGGCGAAGAACGCAACCGTGGCCACCAGCAGGCCGAGAAGCGGGCGCGAGGGGCGGGTCATCACGGCCTATATTCGGCACGCAGGGCCGCCGACATGAGGGCCGGCGGACGCCTTTGGACAGACCCGGCTACAGCAGGCGCAGGCCGAGCTCGCGGAGCTGCGCGGGATCGACGGGCGCGGGCGCGCCGGTGAGCGGGTCGGCCCCGCTCGCCGCCTTGGGGAAGGCGATCACCTCGCGGATGCTCTCGCGCCCGGCGAGGATGGCCACGATCCGGTCCACCCCCATGGCGATCCCCCCATGCGGCGGGGCGCCGTAGCGGAGCGCATCGAGCAGGAAGCCGAAGCGGGCCTCGGCCTCGTCGCGGTTTATCCCGATGATCTCGAACACCCGCTGCTGGATCTCGGGGCGGTTGATACGGATCGAGCCGCCGCCGATCTCCGAGCCGTCGAGGACGAGGTCGTAGGCCCGCGACTTGGTCGTCCCGGGATCGTCGAGGTCGCCCGTCGGGGCCGTGAAGGGATGGTGGGTGGCGTCCCACCGGCCCTCCTCGGGGCCCCACTCGAAGGCGGGAAACTCCGTTATCCACAGGATGTCGTGGCGCTGGTCAGGGATGAGGTCAAAGCGCCGCCCCAGCTCGAGGCGCAGCGCCCCCAGAGCCTGCCGCGCGGTGGCGGCGGTGTCGGCGACGATGAGGAGGAGATCCCCGGGGGCGGCGCCGAGGCGCTCGTTGATGGCGGTTATCTCCTCGGGGGTGAGGAACTTGGCGATCGGCGAGCGCCACCCGTCGGGATTCACGAACGCCCACACCAGGCCCTTGGCGCCGTGCTGCTTGGCGAGCTCGGTGAGGGCGTCGAGCTCGGAGCGGGGGAGCTCGCGCGCGCCCGCGTTGAGCCCGGTGACGATCCCGCCGGCTTCCACGGCGCCGGCGAAGACCTTGAACTCCGAGCCGGCGACGGCGCCCGAGAGGTCGCGGAGCTCGACTCCGAAGCGGGTGTCGGGGCGATCGCTGCCGAAGCGGGAGACCGCCTCGTCGTAGGTCATCCGCGGCCACGGGGGCGGAGCGACGTCGAAGCCCGAGCGCTCGAATACCGCCTCCATCACCGCCTCCATGACCTCGATGACGTCCTCCTCCTCGACGAACGAGAGCTCGAGGTCGAGCTGGGTGAACTCGGGCAGGCGGTCGGCGCGCGAGTCCTCGTCGCGGAAGCAGCGGACGATCTGGTAGTAGCGCTCGAGGCCCCCGACCATGAGGAGCTGCTTGAAGAGCTGTGGGGACTGCGGCAGCGCGTAAAAGGAGCCGGGGGCGCTCCGCGCGGGGACGAGGAAGTCCCGTGCCCCCTCGGGGGTCGAGCGGGTGAGGAACGGCGTCTCGACCTCGAGGAAGTCGCGGTCGTCGAGCACCGTGCGCATGGTGGCGATGACGTCGTGGCGGAGCTCGAGTGCCTCGCGCATGGGGGTGCGGCGGAGATCGAGGGCGCGGTAGCGCAGCCGGAGGTTCTCGTCGACATCGACGTCGTCGTCGATCGGAAAAGGGGGCGTATCGGCGTCCGCGAGGACCTCCACCGAGGAGACGGAAACCTCGATCTCGCCGGTGGGCAGGTTGGGGTTGACGTTCTGCGGATCGCGCAGGGCGACCTGACCCGCGGCGGTGAGGACGTCCTCCGAGCGCAGGCCGTGGGCGACGGCGTGGGCCTGGGGCGCGGTCTCGGGGTGGAAGACGAGCTGGACGATCCCCGAGCGGTCGCGCAGGTCGATGAAGATGAGGCCGCCGTGGTCGCGCCGGCGGTGGACCCAGCCCGCCACCCGCGCCTGGGCGCCGGCCTGCTCGGCGCTGAGCAGCCCGCACCACACGTCGCGGTACTGGTTGGGCCGGGGCAGCCGCTTCATCGTCATGTCAGGCGACTCCCGCGCAGGATGGTGGGGATGATCGCCTCGCGCTCGAGCTCGCGCTGCTGGCCAGACTCCATCTCCTTGAGCGTAATCGGATCGCCGATGACGGCGGCGTAACGGGCGCCGATCCTGTCGGCCTGGCGGAGCTGGCCCTTGAGCGAGCGGCCCGCGAGCTCGAGCTGGACGGCGAGTCCGGCGCGGCGGGCGCTCGTGGCCAGGGCGAAGGCGGCCCGCTCGTCCGCTCCCGGGGCGATGGCGACGAAGAGGTCGACGAGGTTGGTGGCGACGGGGAACTCGCCCGCCGCCAGGAGCATGCGCTCGACTCCCACCGCCCAGCCCGAGGCCGGCGTGGGAGGCCCGTCGATCTGCTCCATGAGCCGGTCGTAGCGCCCGCCGCCGCCGACGCCGCTCTGGGCCCCGAGCGCGTCGCTGGTGAACTCGAACACGGTGCGCGTGTAGTAGTCGAGGCCGCGGACCAGGGTCGGGTCGATCTCGTACGGGAGCCCCGCCTCGTCGAGCAGCGCGCGTACCTCCTGGAAGTGCTCGGCATCCTCGGGGCCGAGGCGGTCGAGGAGGAGCGGGGCGCCCGCCATCACCGCGCGGGTGCCGGGATCGGAGGAGTCGAAGGCGCGCAGGGGGTTGGCGTCGATGCGTCCCCGTACCTCGCCGCTCAGCTCACCCTCGTGCGCGCGCAGGTAGCGCTGGAGCTCGTCGCGGTACTCCGCGCGGGCCTCCGGCGTCCCCAGGCTCGAGAGGCGCAGGCGGCGCTCGCGCACCCCGACGGCGTCGAGGAGCTCGGCGAGGAGGAGGATGAGCTCGGCGTCCGCCGCGGGCGCACCCGCCCCGATCGTCTCCGCCCCCACCTGCCAGAACTGGCGGTAGCGACCCGACTGCGGCGCCTCGTAGCGGAAGAAGCTCGACAGGTACCACAGCTTCACCGGCTGCGGGAGCTTGTGCATGCCGTGCTCGAGGTAGGCGCGGCACACCGGCGCGGTGCCCTCGGGACGGAGGGTGAGCGAGCGCCCGCCGCCGTCGTCGAAGGTGTACATCTCCTTCTGGACGATGTCGGTCGTCTCCCCCACGCCTCGCGCGAAGAGCTCGGTGGCCTCGAAGGCCGGAGTCTCGATCCGCCGGAAGCCGGCGGCGCCGAGGATCCTCCGCGCGTGCCCTTCGACCACCTCGCGGCGCGCGGCATCATCCGGAAGCACGTCGAACGTGCCGCGGGGGGCCTGGATCACTGGTGCTGGGCGAGCTCGCGCAGGAAGGGGTTAGTGGCCTGCTCGCGCCCGAGCGAGGTGATTCCCATATGGCCGGGGTAGACCGCGGTCTCTCCGGGGAACGAGCTCACGAGGAGCTCGAGCGACGCCGCCAGCGTCGGCCAGTCACCGCCCGGCAGGTCGACGCGACCGACCGAGCCCTGGAAGAGCACGTCGCCGGAGAGAAGTGCGTTCTCGCCGCGCACCGAGTAGGTCACGTGCCCAGGGCTGTGTCCCGGGGTGAAGAGGACGTCGAAGGTGAGGCCGGCGAGCTCGAGCTCGTCGCCGCCGCTGACCGTGTGGTCGGCGTCGTAGCTCTCGAAGGGCCCGAAGCCGGGCCAGGGCACGAAGTCCATGATGTTGGCGAGCACTTCGGTCTCGAGCTCCGGGCAGTAGACGGGCGCGCCGGTGGCCCGGGCCACGGGAGCGACCGCGCCGATGTGGTCGAAGTGCGTGTGGGTGAGGAGGATCGCCTCGATGCTCACGCCGAGCTCTCTAGCGGCCTTGACCAGGCGCTCGGCCTCGGCGCCCGGATCGATGATCACCGCTTTGTCAGAGCCCTTGGCTCGGACGATGAAGCAGTTCTCTGCCAGCTCCCCGACGGTGAACATCCGTACGTCGATCACGAGCCTTCGTCCCGCTTGCGGATCCGGCGGCGATAGAGGAACTGATCCATGTAGAACCCGAGGGCCGCGTAGAGGGCGAACGCCCCGAGGGCGAAAACGGCACCGAGGAGGATCCGGCCCCCGATCCCCCCCTTCGAGGTGAGGAGGAGGAAGACGAACATGAGCGCGGCGGCGAGCCCGGCCCGCTTGGCCGCGGCCTGCCATGTCGGCGGGGTGTAGAGCCGTCGTTCGCGCGTCGAGGCGCGGTCGTCCTTCTTCTTCTCGGTCGCGGTCGGCGGGCGCCCGGTGCGGCCCCGGGTCTCGATCGATCCCGCCGCGGTTCCGCGGTGCTTGGAGCGGCGCTTGCGTTTGGTCTGAGCCATCGTCGATACCTAGCTTACGCGGCCCGGCGGGTAACCGGGGACCGAATTCGCGAGCGCCCGCTCGATCACGTGCCGGTCGGGGTCAAAGCCGGGGATCGGCACGTGCTCGGGAAAATTAGCCCACGCCTCGCGCGGCGCCAGTCCCACAAGCTCGACGGCGGCGACGCGGGCATAGCGCTCGACGGCGGCGACGAGCTCGGCGAGGCTGGTGTTCCTGTGCTCCTCGACGTTGGTCGAGACCTGGGCGACGTTCTTGTCCTCCAGGAACAGGCCGATGGCGCGGACCCCGCGGAGCCCCTCGCTTCCGCCTTCGCGGATCAGGGCGGCGATGGCCCTTGCCTGCTCGAGGGTGGCGGGAGGGGCGAGCTCGAGGTTGAAGGCGATGAGCGGTGGCCGCGCCGCGACGAGGACGGCGCCCGCGGCGCCGCGCATCCGGCGGGGACCGAAGTCGGGCGTGAGCTCACCGGCGTCGATCCGGCGTGCGAGCTCGTCCGGGCCTCCTCTGCGGAGCTCCGCGCGCGTCCGCCCCAGGGCGAGCTCGCCGTAGATGAAGACGGGAAGCTCGAGCTCGGAGCCGAGCATGTCGGCGAGCACGAGCGCCTCCGCGCACGCCGCCCCGCGGGTGGCGTCGTCGAGGTAGACGATCGGCGCCACGTCGATCGCCCCTACCCGGGGATGGTGGCCGCGCTGGTCGGCGAGGTCGACCTGGGCGAGCGCTTCGCGGGCACCGGCGAGCACGTGCTCGGCGAGACTGCCGGGCTCCCCGGCGAGGGTGTAGACGCTTCGGTTGTGGTCGGGGTCGCTGTGGACGTCGAGGAGCTCGGCGGGTCCAAACGCCGCGGCGATGGCGTCGATCTTCGTCTTCTCGCGGCCCTCAGAGACGTTGGGGACGGCGAGGAGCGTCACACCGGCAATACGAACGCGCCGGCGTCGAGGACCTGGACTCCATCGACCTCGAGGGTCGCGTCGAGCACGACCGAGTCGAGGTGGATGGGAACCGAGACGTTGCCTCCGATCCCGGCGCTCGCCCCGAAGGCGATGTGCACGGTCCCGAGGATCTTCTCGTCCTCGAGCACGTTCCCGGTGAGGATGGCCCGGTCGTTGGTCCCGACCCCGAGCTCGGCCAGGTTCGTGCCCATCTCTCCGTGCGCGGTGAGGCGGCTCAGATACTCGGGCGCGAGGCCGCCCTCGGCGGCGACGAGGTGCCCGCCGCGCAGGGTGAGGGTGGCGCGCTCCACGGTGAGCCCGAGCGGCGCCAGGCTTGCCACCACCGCGGTCCCCTCGCCCCCGACCGGAGAGATGAAGCCCTCGCCGGCGGGAAGGTTCCCGAAGGCGCCGCGTTCGCTCAGGCTTCCGTCGTCGGGGAGGCCCTCGCGGCCGGTGAGGTCGAGCGTGAGGTCGGTCCCGAGCGGACAGGTGATCCGCGCGCTGGCACCGGTGCTGAGCAGCGCCGCCACCGCCCGGCTCCGCGCCGCCATGGTGTCGAAGTCGACGGCCATCACCCGCGCCAGCATCTCCTCGGTCACCCCCGGCATGGTGGCGCCGCGCGCCCCGGCCTCGCTGGCGCGCTTGCGCGCGGTGGTGTGGCTGAGCGAGCGCGAGGTCGGCGCGATGAACACGTCGCAGGCGGCGAGCGCGGCGGCGATCGGCGGCGGCGGCTCGGTCCCGTCGGTCGCGCGCTCGTCCATGACCGCGAGCACGGCGTCGGCGCCCGCGGCGGCCGCCTCATCACGGAGGGCCTCGCCGAGCGCGCGCTTCTTGGCGTCGGTGATGACGAGGACGTTCTCGCCGGGCTTGACGTCGAGGCAGCGGCGGATGACGTTGGCGACGGCGGGAGCGAGGTCAGACACGCTTGCCCGCGCCGTGGTGGATGATCTTGACGGCGTCGGCCGCGGGCGGGGTTTCCAGGGCGGCGGACATGGCGTCGAGGCGGCCGTGGAAGGCGCGCGCCACGCGCTGGGCGTGGCTCTTGGCGAGCTCGGCGCGCTCGCCGGCGAAGAGCTCGTCGACGGTCGTGCACCACAGCCACAGCCAGCGCTCGAAGTGCCCGCGTTTCAGGGGCGTCTTCATGTGCAGGGCGGCGTGGGGCGCGAAGGCGCCGCCGGCATAGGAGTGGGCGCCGAGGAGGATCGTCTCCCAGAACGAGGCGATCTGCGGGACGTGGGCCTCGACGTCGAGGTTGGCGACGTCGACGAAGATCCAGCCGATGATCGGGTCCTCCAGCGCCTTGCCATAGAAGGCCCGCACGAGCCGCTCGCAGTCGGCGCGCGTCTCGATGTCGCGGAGGTCGGTGGTGATGCTCATACCTGGTGGCTATGTTAGGTGGCGGGGCGTGCTCGGTGGCGGGGCGTGCTCGGTGCCGGGGCGTGCTAAGTGCCGGGGCGCAGGAGGTCGGCGCGCATGGGCTGGACGAAGCAGCGCTCGCCGGGGCTCTCGCCCGCGTCGCCGAGCCGATTGAACGCCTCGGTCAGTTGCGCCGCGCGGGCGTCGAAGATAGCTGCCCGCTGGGGATCGACACTTACGGCTCGGGCGCGCAGACCCGCCATGCCCGCGATCGTGGTCCGGACGTCGTAGTCGACCGTGTGGGCGCGCTCGAGGCCGGCGCGGTGGGCGTCGGCGATCGCTTGCTCGGCGGCCGCGCGGACGGCGCGCTCGTCGTCGATCAGGCTCGTGAGGGCGAAGAAGTCACCCTCGGTGAGCGGCTCGACGACGTAGACCACGCCGCCGGGGCGAATGACGCGGCGCGCCTCGCGTAGGGCGGTGTCGAGATCGGGCGGCGGCACGTGGTGGAAGCTGCGCATGAACACGGCGATGTCGACGGAGGCGTCCTCGAGCGGGAGGGCCTGGGCGCGGCCGATGAGGTAGCGGGGCGGTTCGGCTTGGGCGTTTTCGGCGGCGTGGGCTTGGGCTTGGGCATGTGCTTGGGCTTGGGCTTGGGCTTGGGCGAGTTGCGCGGCGGAGATTTCGATCCCGACCACACGCGCGCCACGGCGGGCCAGGGCCCGGGCGAGGCCGCCACCGCCGCAGCCGATATCGACGATGTCCTTGCCCGCGGGGGCGATGAGCCGCTCGAGCATCTCGAGATCGGTGGTCTGCTCGCGCGGCACTGGCCGGGGATCGTAGGCGGCGGCGCGCGGTGACGTGATGCCTGTTAACCACCGCATGGGTGGTCAAAAGGCGTCACCCCCCTTGACGGCACGCCTCAGGGGCGGATGAACGTGTTCGGATCGGGGCCGGTGCGCTCGCCCGCGTCGAGCGCGTCGATCGATTCCATCTCGGCCGCCGAGAGGGTGACGTCGAAGACCTCGAAGTTCTCGATGATCCGCTCGGGTGTGACCGACTTCGGGATGACGATGTTCCCGAGCTGCAGATGCCAGCGGATGACCACCTGCGCGGGCGTCTTCTCGTGCGCCTCGGCGATCCCCTTGATCACCGGGTCATCGAGCACGCCGCCCTGCGCGAGCGGGCTCCACGCCTCGGTGGCGATGCCGAGCCCCTCGTGCTCGCGGCGCAGTCCCGTCTGCTGAAAGCGCGGATGCAGCTCGATCTGATTGACGGCCGGTGTGACCCCCGTCTCCCCGATGATCCGCTCAAGGTGCACGGGCTCGAAGTTCGAGACCCCGATCGAGCGCACCAGCCCCTGGGCCTTGGCGTCGATGAACGCCTTCCACGTCTCGACGTACAGGTCATGGGCGGGAACTGGCCAGTGGATCAGGTAGAGGTCGACATGGTCCATCTCCAGCCGGTCGAGGCTCGCCCTGAGCGCGCGCGTGGCCTGCTCGTACCCCTGGTCGGGATTCGCGCACTTCGTCGTGATGAAGACCTCGTCGCGCTCGAGCCCAGCGGCGTGAATCGCCTGGCCGACGCCGGCCTCGTTGCCATATGCGGCAGCCGTGTCGATGTGGCGGTAGCCGGCCAGCAGCGCCCGCGTCGCTACTTCGGCGGTGTCCTCGGGCGGCACCTGGAAGACGCCAAAGCCGAGCTGAGGAATGGTCTCGCCGTCGTTGAGGGAGACAGTGGGAACTGTGGTGGAGGAAGAAGTCATGCTCCTTAACCTGCCCACTTCCCCGCCCCTCACACACCAGCGCCGAACCGGCTTCGCGGCTGCACTGATCACGGTGAACCAAGCGCCCCGGTGGAGCTCCACTTCCTACCCACCTGCTCCGGAACGCCGCCGCATGGACCCAGGCAAAGGTCATCTAGTCGCTCGCCTGGGCGAAGATCAAACCCGTCGCTCGGCCTGGTCCGCGCTGACCCGCTCCCCTCTCCGCCCCGATGGCGCTCGCGCCCCGCCCCGCCCCGCCCCGCCGGTGCTAGCCTCGGCGGCCTGCTGGCCGGGGCCCAAGCGAGGCCCCCAGAGCAGCCCCGCCGGAGTAGCTCAGTCGGTTAGAGCAGCGGAGAAGCGCTCACAGGCCCCCCCGCCGGCGGCGTGGGGAGCCGTGCCCGGCGCCCCCCCGGGGCCGTGAAGGGTCCCCTGAGCAGCCCGTTTCTTTTTCGCCGAGGGTTGCCCCTCCCGTTGGGGGACTACAGGGGGGTGGTGACTCTCCAGGGTGTGTAGAGATCAGCGAAACACGTACTGCGGTGGGCGCGCGCGCGCGCCCGAGTTCACGCGATCGAGCGTCCAGGTTGCCCCGGGTGATCGCCGCGCTCGAATTGGGAGAACTGCGCCTCGAGAGTGGGGGGTCGAGTTCTGAGCTGCTCGAGCGGATGCCCTGGCTCGTCAGCGATGACCCGATGGTCCTGGCCAGGGCGGCGGTCCGGGTGTGCTGGCCGAAGGTCAACGGCCGGATCTCGCTCGAGCAGGAGCTGCGGCTGCTCCAGGCCGCCGAGCAGATCGAGCGCACCGGCTACGCGGGGCTGACCGGGCCGGCGGCCGCGGCCGCCGCGATCCTCGACACCGCTCAGGACCTCCCGAACGTGCTGGGAAGCTGGCGCGGGCCGACGCCGCGGCCGCGGTCGCTCGGCGCGATGGGCGTCGGCCTACGCCGCGTCGCCCATCGCGAGGTCAACTGGGAGCGGGCTCGCCGAGCTCGCCGGCGCCCAGGTCCGGCCCTGGATTGCCCGGATGACCTCGAGCGGCGCGAGGTGGTTGATGTAGCGCTCGGTGGTGTCGAGGCTCGAGTGCCCGAGCTGCTTGCGGATGACGT
>DASZKU010000019.1:0-10275 GCA_035552815.1 Solirubrobacteraceae bacterium
CTCACGCTCCCCATCGTCGCGCCGGCACCGCTCCACACCCCCGTCTGCACCACCAGCCGATTCCCCGAACCCAACGCCGCCGACGGCGTCAGCACCAAACTCGACACCCCACCCGCATGCCCAGAAACCTGCTGCACGAAGACGGGCGCGGTGGGGACGGCGGGCGTCACCGCGTTCGAGGCGGTGGAGGGTTGGCTCGTCCCCACCGCATTGGTCGCGGTCACCGTGAAGGTATAGGTGGTGCCGTTCGCGAGTCCGGTGATGGTGGCGCTCGACGCGGGCGGCGTCCCCGTGATCGTGGTGGCGGGCATGGCCGTGGTGCCGACGTAGGGGGTGATGGTGTAACCGGTGATCGGGCTGCCACCGTCGGCCGGCGGCGTCCACGAGACCGTGGCGCTGGCGTTGGCGCCCGTTGCCGTCACGCCCGTCGGCGCCGACGGGCTCGTCGGGGGATTGGCGGCAAGGTTGACGAACGAGGCGACCGAGGGCACGCCGTTGGAGTTGACGATGAAGATCATGTAGTTGTTGGGCGGAGCGAGCGCCGCGCTCGCCGGGGCGGTCACCGTCAGCGTCCCCGACCCCTTGGTGAAGGAGAGGGGCACGAAGTGCTGGCCCATGTCCATCTGGTGGGTGTCGGAGCCCAGCGAGACGAGGTTGACGGCGCTGATCGACGACGCGTCAGGCGTCGAGATCGAGAAATTGGAGCCGTAGGTCGCCGTCGCGGGGGCCGAGCTGATGGTGGGCCGCGCTCCCTTGAACAGGTACGGGGGAGAGTAGATCTGGGCGGTGGTCTGGGCGGCATAGCCGGGATTGGCATGGCCGCTACCGGCGACGAGGACGGTGGCGTCGGGCATGAGGACGGCCGTCGAGTGGTAGCCGCGCGTCACCCCGGTCGAGGCCACCGTCGTCCACGCCTGGGTCGAGGGATCCCAGATCTCGCTCGGGAGCACTCCGCCCGAGACCTCGGTCTGCCCCGTCTGCCCCGCCGTCGGCTCGCCGCCCACCGCGAGCACGGTGCCGTCGGCGAGCATGGTCAGGGTGTGGTAGATGCGCGAGTAGTTCATCGGCGCCGTCTGCTTCCACGTCGGCGTCGCCGCCGTGAGGTCGATGACCGCCGTCGTCGCCTGAGCGGGGCTGCTGCTGGTGGTGACGCTGGGGGCGCCGCCGCTGTAGAGGATCTGGCCGGGTCGGTACATGACCGAGGAGCCGTTGTGGACGCCGCTCGAGCCCCCGACCTGGGTCCACGTCTTGGCGGCCACGTTGAGGAAGAAGGACTGGTCCTCGGAAGGTCCGATGGTGAAGACGTTCCCGTTGGGGGCGAGGTAGGAGAAGGGGTACTCCTCCTCGTGGACCTGCGAGGTCGAGACGCCGGTGAGCACGGTCCAGGTATTGGTGCTCGGGTCATAGACCTCGGGGGTGTCGGCCCACGAGTTCGAGTTGGTGGTGTTACCGCTGATCGCCACGTAGGTGCCGTTGGCGAGCTCGGTGAGATCGGGGTACCAGCGCGGATAGTGCATATCGGCGACGCGGGTCCACGTCGAAGTGGCGGGGTCGAAGATGTTCGTGTCGACGATCCCGAGGTTGCCCGTGGACAGGCCGCCCCATCCCCCCACGACCAGCACGCGGCCGTCCGGCAGCTCCGCCATTCCCGAGCAGAAGATGCTGTCGGGGGCGGTCTGGGTGGTGAAGGTCTGGGTCGATGGGTTCCACACCTGCGTCGGCTCGGGCTGCTGCCAGCCGTCGAACTGCAGGACGTTCCCGGTGTCGAGGAGGATCGAGTGGATCGCCGTCATCGGCCAGTTGAGCAGCGCTCCCCACTGGCCGCCGGCCGGGGCGCTCGGGGTCACCGGGGTGGAGGCGGACGAAGGCGGACCGTCGCCGATGGCATTGGTGGCGGTGACCGTGAAGGTGTAGGCGGTGCCGTTGGTGAGTCCGGTGACGTTGGCGTTGGTGGCGGGCGGGGTGCCGGTGACGGTGGTGGGGGTCTGGGGGCCGGCGCTCGTGGAGGGCGTGATCGTGTACTTGGTGATCGGACTGCCACCGCTCGAGGGCGCCGTCCACGACACCGTGGCGCTGCCGTTTCCGGCCGTCGCCGTGACCCCCGTGGGCGCCGCCGGAGCGGTGGGCGGACCCGAGGGTGCGGCCAGGACCTCCCACGCCACCATGTGGTACCTGACCGAAGGAGCGGTGTCGTTCATCGTCACCGAGCTCGGATTCAGGGTGGTCGCGGTCTTGGTCTGCGTCCAGTAGGTGTCGCGATCGGTGGGGTTGAGGACGACCGAGCTCTGACCGGCGAGCGACGTCGTCTGGTCGGACGGGGTGGTGGGGGCGACCGAGCTGTCCCAGTTGTTGGCGACGGCGAGCACGAGCGAGTTCGGCGCGGTGGTGGTGAGCGTCGCCGTGGGCAGGCTCCCGGCGCCGGTGTCCGCTCCCTCGCCCCACGCGGCCGAGGTCTGGTCGGCGGCGGCGCCGGTGACGACGACGGGCTGCAGCATGCCGATCGGTGGCGTCACGTTCTTCGTCGGCTCCGAGAGATTGGCGCTCAGGGTGATGTTCGCCTGGGCGGCGGGGTTGTAGGCCCACCAGACCTCGACGTAGCCGCCGACGCCGGATCCGGTTTGATTGGCGCTCCCCTTCAGATACCAGGTGAGGGCGGTGCCGGAGTTGGTCACGCTCACCACATGCGGGTTCGCCGGTCCGGTGGGATCGGAGTCGATCGCGAACGCGGCGTAGATCACCGACCCGGCCGGGGGCGAGAACGAGTTACTGGATACCGTGGAGATGTTGTTGGCGAGGCCCGCCGGAGCCGGTGTCGAGGGATCGATGACCGGGCCCGGCGGCGGGACGCTCGGCGTGACCTGGTTGGAGGCGGCGGACGGGGATCCCGAGCCGATCCCGTTGGTCGCGGTGACCGTGAAGGTGTAGGCGGTGCCGTTGGTGAGGCCGGTGATGTTGGCGGTGGTCACCGGCGGGGTGCCGGTGATCGTCGTCGCGGTCTGGGCGCCACTGCTCGTGAACGGCGTGATCGTGTAGCTGATGATCCCGCTGCCGCCGTTGGAGGGAGCATTCCAGGACACCTGCGCCGAGTTGTTGGCACCCGTGGCGGTGACGCCGGTGGGCTGCCCGGGAACGGTCGGCGGGGCCTGCGAGGCCGCCTTGAAGACGATGGCGGCCATGAGCCAGGTGGTTTTGGCGGTGCTGGTGGCGGTGGCGTTGGGGGTGGCGCCGGAGGCGGCGGCTTGGTCTTCGGCGAGGAGCTCCATGTCTCCGGTCTTGGAGATGTTGACGCGGCTCGTCCACCCCGCTCCGGCGCCGATCGTGTCCCCGAACCCGGAGTCGGCGTAGAAGCCGACCGCGAGCTCGTTCCCGGCGGTGGTAGCGGGGGTCGCGCCGGAGGACACCGTCGCCGCGCCGCTCGTCGTTCCCGACGCGTGCGCGCTCTGGTCGACGACGGTGGCGTCGGCGACGGTCGAGAGTCCCGAGTACTCGAGCGCGCTCACGCCGACGTCGGCCTTCGCGGTCGGGGTCGCGGTGATCGTCGGTCGCAACCCCGCCCCGCCGCTCACCGGCGCCGTCCACACACTCATCTCGGTCCCGTCAGAAGCCTTGTAATGGAGAACCTCGGTGAAGGTGTCCCCCGCGGAATCGCTCACGCTCCCCATCGTCGCGCCGGCACCGCTCCACACCCCCGTCTGCACCACCAGCCGATTCCCCGAACCCAACGCCGCCGACGGCGTCAGCACCAAACTCGACACCCCACCCGCATGCCCAGAAACCTGCTGCACGAACGCCGGTGCGCCGGGTGCCGCGCCCGCGCTCATGGCCAGGACCCCGAACACGACCGCGGCGGCGACGGCGAGGACGGAAAGCGTCCTTGCCAACAGCGCGCGCGTCCGGTGCGGTGTGGGCCCCACGCCTATCTACGGGCTGAGACCCCGAAAACTTGCGCGTTGGGTACTCGCGATTACGTACGGCCGCTGATCCAGTCCCACGCTCGCCGCAGGCGCGCCTCGAGGACGCTCTCGGGACGGTTCTCGCTCGCGGGTCGGGGGCGCCTCGGCTCCTGCAGCGCTGTCCGATCAACGGAGAGGAGGACCGCGCGCTCGCGGATCTCTGAGATCTGGTCAGGGCCGGCGTAGAGGTGGCGGCCCGGAAGCGGGTACGTATGGATGATCAGGCCCTCGAAGATGCCGTGGTACTCCATCACGTGCTCGATCACGCCGATCCGCTCGCCGCCGGCGTCGTACACCGGGGTCCCCTCGTCGATCGCGAGATAGGCGATGGGAGCGCCGAGCTCCTCCGCCGAGGGTGGGGCATGTCTGCGCACCTGGCTGTCAATAGGACGTTCGGGCTCGAGCTGAAGGGCCCCCGCCTCGTTACCGGGGCGGCGCGGCCTATTTCCTGGCGGGGATGCTGCGTCGCCGGTCCCATCTCAGCTTGATCGCGTTCATCGACGACGCGCTCAACCTGGGGGTGGCGGCCGTGCTCCTCGTCGTCGCCGCCGTCGTCCTCTGGCACAGCGCCTACGACCTCGCCACCAGCCGGCAGACCTTCGTCACCGCAACCACGACGGCGGTCAACGGAGTCCTCTTCGCCATCATCATCCTCGAGGTGCTGCGCACCGTCGTCGAGCACCTCAAGCACGGCGGCCTCCAGCTCCAGCCCTTCCTCATCATCGGGACGATCAGCGCCGTGCGCTCGATCCTCGCCGTCGGCGCTCGCCTCTCGCTCGAGGGCACCCCGCAGCAGCCCTCGCGCAGCACCATCCATGTCGCGCTCCTCGAGCTCGGCGTCAACGCCGCCGTCGTCCTCAGCCTGGCGGCGGCGCTCGTACTCGTCCGTCGCTACGCGGGCATGCGCGAAGAGATGTGAGCGCCGGACCGCTGCGGGCGTTGGGGCCGTAATGGGTTCATGCGCATGTTCGCTTTGGTGTGGCGAGGGCTCGCCGTCCTTCTCGGGGCCTGCCTGCTCGCGCTCTCGGCCGCGGGGTGCGGTTCGGGGAAGGGCGGGCTCGTGCACGGCGCGGGGGGAGTGGCTCCGCGCGTGGCCGGGGCTGCGGCTGGGGCCGGGGCCGCGGGGTCGGCGGGCGGGTCGGCGGGCGGGTCTGCGGGCGGGTCTGCGCCTCGCGCGCGTCCGGTGTCGCTCGCCCTCGTCGCGGCGCAGAGCGAGAACCGGCTCGTGCTCGTGAACCTCCCCCGCGGGCGCGTCATCGGCAGCGTACCCGTGGCCGCCGATCCCGAATACGTGGCCGCCACCCGCCGGGACGTCGTCGCGGTCAGCGCCTCGGGCTCGGTGACCGTGCTCGAGCGCTCCTCGCTGCGGCGGGTTCGGGTCCTCGGCGGGTTCGTCTCCCCCCACATCCCGGCGATCTCCGCCGACGGCGCCTACGCCTACGTCACCGACGACGCCCGCGGGACGCTGACCACGATCCGGCTCCGCGACGCCCGCATCACGAGCCGGATCGTCGTCGGCCTCGGCGCCCACCACATGGGCGTCGCTCCCGACGGCAAGGCGCTGTGGGTGGCCCTCGGCCAGTCGGCGAGCACGATCGTCCTCCTCGACACCTCCGATCCCGCCCATCCCCGGGTGACCGGCACCTTCGCACCGGGATTCCGCGTCCACGCCGTCGAGTTCACCCCCGACGGCCGGCGCGTGTGGATCACCTCGGCGAACGGATCCGATGTCGGCGTGTTCTCCGCGGCGCCCCCCCGCTTGCTCTTCCGCGTGCCCGGGGGCGTGCCGCCCCAGCACATCGCCTTCGCCGGAGCCTCCGCCTACGTGACGAGCGGGTACGGGAGCACCATCGAGCGCGTCTCGCTCGCCACCGGGCGCCTGATCAGGCGCGTCAGCGCCCCCTACGGGTCCTTCGAACTCGACGCCCGAGGCGGCTACGTGGTCGCCTCGTCACTGTTCCGCGGGACGCTGTCGGTCTACGATGCCCGGCTCGATCTCGAGCGCACCGTCAGGGTTGCCCCGGCGACCGAGGACGTCGTCATCCCGCCGTCTTAGCCCGGGGTGTGCTGCGAACATATCGATTATTCATACAAAAGTGACACGACCCCCCCGGCCGGCCCCCGCTCGACGGTCACGGCCCGAGCCGGCTGACCTCCCACCCGCCATCCTCGCCCCGCGTGTAACGCAGCCGGTCGTGGAGGCGGTCCTCGCGGTTCTGCCAGAACTCGTAGCTCTCGGGGCGGATGCGGAACCCGCCCCACACCTCGGGGAGGGGCGGATCGCCGGCTTCGTAGCGGGCGGCGAGCTCGGCCACGCGGCGCTCGAGCTCCTCGCGGCTCTCGATCGGCTCGCTCTGCGGGGACGCGAGGGCGCTGAGCTGGCTCGCGCGCGCCCGCGTGCGCACGTAAACGGCGGTCTCCGCCGGGGCGGTGCGCTCGACCGGCCCCTCGATCCTCACCTGGCGCCCGAGCGTCGCCCAGTAGAAGAGGAGAGCGGCGCGGGGGTTGGCGGCGAGCTCGCGGCCCTTACGGCTCTCGTAGCTGGTGTGGAAGACGAACCCGCGCTCGTCGTACTGCTTGACCAGGACCATGCGCACCGAGGGAAGGCCCTCGGGCGAGGCGGTGGCCACCGCCGCCGCCTCGGGTGAGCTCACGCCGGCTTCGCCCGCGGCCCGGAACCAGGCGTCGAACTGACGTAGCGGATCGCGGTCGAGGTCCTCCTCACGCAGCGGCACGAAGTCCGACACGTGGGACATTATGCGGACCAAGGTGGCCTGGGGCCGGTCACAATAGGGAGGCGAGCGACCGCCCCAGTCGTTCTCTCCCGTCCACCGCCTAAGGAGCGAGCATGAGCACCTCGGGTCCGCCCACCCTTGCCACCGGCAAGATCTGCTACATCGAGATCCCCGCCACCGACCTCGACGGCTCCGTCGCCTTCTACCGCGAGGCCTTCGGCTGGCACATCCGCCGGCGCGGCGATGGCTCCATCGCCTTCGACGACGCCGTCAGCGAGGTGAGCGGCACCTTCGTGCTCGACCGCTCGCCCGCCACCGATCCCGGCCTGATGATCTACATCATGGTGGCGGACGCCGAGGCCGCCACGCAGGGGGTGATGGCCGCGGGAGGGGAGATCGTCGTGCCCGTCGACCCCGCCGCTCGCGAGCAGGTCGCGACCTTCCGCGACCCCGCCGGCAACGTCCTCGGCATCTACCAGCAGCCCGGCCTGGCCGAGCGCGAGTCCGGCGTCACCGGGGTCCCCGAGCACCTGCGCTCGGTGACCCCGCGGATGGTCTTCTCCGACGGGGCGGCGGCGATCGATTTCTACCGCCGGGCCTTCGGGGCCGAGGAAGTCGGCGAGCCCTTCACCGGGCCCGACGGCGAGCTCATCCACGCCGAGGTGCGCATCGGCGACTCGATCGTGGCGATCACCGACGAGGGGGCCGACTCCGGCCCGGCCCGCGCGCCGGAGTCGGTCGGCGGAGTGGTCACCACCATCATCTCGACCTACTGGAACGACGTCACCGGCGCCTGGGATCGCGCCGTCGAGGCGGGGGCCGAGGTCATCTACCCGCTCGCCGACCAGTTCTATGGCGAACGTGGCGGCCGCCTCCGCGATCCCTTCGGTCACCAGTGGATGCTCAGCCAGCGGATCGAGAACGTCACCCACGAGGAGATCGTCGCGCGCGCCCAGAAGATGTACAGCGGCGCGGCGGGTTCGTGACAGGCACCGCGCCACCGTCCCCATGTCGGAGCTCTCCCCCTTCGCCGAGCTGGCCGCCAGGCCCGACGCGCACCTCGACGTGCTCGCGCTTGCCCTAGCCGCCGAGTTTCGCGAGGTCGACGCCGGCGAGGCGCTCGCCAGCCTCGACGACCTCGGCGAGGAGCTCTCGGCCGAGGCCGCCCTGACCACCGCCGACCCGGAGCAGCAGGCGCTCGCCTGCGCGCGCCTGCTCGGCGGCGTCCACGGGTTCGAGGGCGATCGAGGGGACTACGACAGTCCCGAGAACTCGATGCTCGACCTCGTGCTCACGCGGCGCCGGGGCCTGCCGATTCTCCTCTCCGTCGTCTACGTCGAGGTCGCCCGGCGAGCGGGTATCCCCCTCGCCGGCGTCGGCCTCCCCGGCCACTTCGTCGTCGGCCACTTCGGCGTGAGCCCACCCGTGCTCCTCGATCCCTTCGCCGGGGGCGGAGTCACCGAGATCCGCGGAGCCGAGGCCCACGTCCAGCCCTGGAGTCCCCACGAGATCGCCATGCGCATGCTCCACAACCTTGTCTCCGCCTACCAGCGCCGCGGCGACATCGGCGCCGCGATCCGCGCCGCCAACATGCGCCTGGCACTTCCCGCCGACGAGTCACACCGCACGCTCCTCGAGGCCGAAGCGCGAGCGATGCAGGCGCGGCTGAACTGAGGGTCGGGGGCGGGCCGGGGGGCTACCCGAGGTAGCGACGGCTCAGGGCGATGATCGCGTTGACGTAGTCGGTCGAGTGGTTATAGCTGTAGAGGGCGGTACGCCAGTCCTGCGGTGCTCCCGACGCCTTCAGATAGGCGGCCATGGCGGTGATGGCATCGGCGGGGTCGTAGGGGTTGCTGCTGCCGCGGCCGTCCGCGTCCACGCCGAAGCGCGCCCACGTACTCCCGAGGAACTGCGCGGGCCCGGCCGCCCCGGCCGGGTTCGTGCCCTGTGCGACCCCGGGGGTCCGGCTGCGGCCCTGGTCTGACTCGATCTGCCCCACCGCCGCCAGCTTCGTCCAGTCGAGGCCGTACTCGGCGGCCGCGCGCCAGTAGTCGTGCAGGTAGGCGACGGGGATCGTGCGCACGGCGTAGGCGGACGGGCGCGGCGAGGAGGACACGGCTGCCGTCTCGATGGGGCTGGCGCTCGCCCTCGTCGAACGCGGAAGCACGGCCCACACGCTCACCGCCACCGCGACGATGATCACGCAGAGCGCGACCAGGGGATGGCTGCGCCCGCGCCGCCGCCGCCGTCGTGGCGCGGGTCCGCGGGCGCCAGCCCGGCGCGGGGCGTGGCGCGGGGCAGCGCCTCGCGGCCGGCGGGGTGGCTCGGCGTCGGGAATCTCGAAGGCCCAGGGTTCCGCCCAACCCCAGTTGTCGGCGGGGTCGGGACCGGGGCCGGGGGTGGCGGTGCGCGGGGGCGGGGCGACCGGCTCGGGGCGGATGGCGGGTGCCACGGGCGGTGCCGCGGCCGTGAGGACGGGCGCGGCGATGGGCTCGGGCGCTGCGATGGGCTCGGGCGGGGCGATGGGCTCGGGCGCGGCGACGGGCGCGGCGATGGGCTCGGGCGCGGCGACGGGCGCGGCGACTGCCGGGGTCTCCACCGCCCGCGCCTCGGGCTCGCCCCCCACCGCTCGCATCACCTGCGTGGGCTGGCCCAGGGCGGGATCCTCGAACCAGAACGCCGGCACGGGCTCGGCCGCGACCGCTGGGAGCTCGTCCGCGACCGCCTCGCCCGGCGCGTCCACCACGGGCGTCTGGGGGACGCGGACGCAGGTCACCCGGCGGCCGGGATGGGCGACGCGGGTGACGGCCACGAGCGCGACCGACATCACGCCCGCGGTGCGGACTCGGCGACTACCCACATGCATCAGTCGGTCGTGACCCTTTGCTCGTACCTGGACATTGCAGCTCGTCGGCGGCCGTCTCCTCCCGCCCGGGGGCTAATTCGCCCCGCGCGTCCGGGATCCTGTTCGGCGAGGGGATTGCCGGGTGGCGTAAGGTGATCGGGAGTGGCCAGCTGGGATGACGTACGGCGGATCGCCCTTGCCCTGCCGGAGACCGACGAGCGCGTGGTGCACGGAACCGCCTCCTGGCGGGTCCGCGACAAGGGCTTCGTCTGGGAGCGGCCCCTCCGCCGCTCAGACCTCGAGGCGCTCGGCCCCAAGGCGCCGACGGGGCCGATCCTGGGCGCGCGGGTCGAGCACCTCCTCGCCAAGGAGGCGCTCATCGCCGACGATCCGGGGGTCTTCTTCACCACCCCGCACTTCGACGGCTACGCGGCGGTGCTCGTGCGCCTGGACGAGATCGCCGTGGACGAGCTCGAAGAGCTGATCGTCGAGGCCTGGCTCGCGCGCGCCCCCAAGCGCCTCGCCAAGGAATACGTGGAGACGAAGCTTCCGCCTCCACGGGCATGAAGCCCGCCCGCCGCTGCTACGGTGCTGGCTATGCCGAAGACGAGGGTCGACGAAGCGGCGGGACTGACCGTCGGCGACGTCATCCATAGGCGCTTTACGACGCTGCCGGCGAGCGCGACGGTCGGGGAGGTGAGCGACTGGTTCGCGGCGAGCACGAGCCGCCGGATGGCGATCC
>DASZKU010000020.1:0-11911 GCA_035552815.1 Solirubrobacteraceae bacterium
GGCGCCGATTCCGTAGTCGCGCAGGTCGGCGGGCAGCCCGAGCCGGAGGTTGGCATCGACGGTGTCGAGGCCCTCCTCCTGGAGCTTGTAGGCGCGAAGCTTGTTGAGCAGGCCGATCCCCCGCCCCTCCTGGCTCAGGTAGAGCAGCACTCCCGTCCCCTCGCGCTCGATCAAGGCCAGGGCCGATTCGAGCTGCTCGCCGCAGTCGCAGCGCAGGGAGTGGAAGACATCTCCGGTCAGGCACTCGGAGTGGACGCGCACGAGGACGTCCTCCTTGCCTTCGAGATCGCCCTTGACGAGGGCGACGTGATGCTTGTCGTCGACCAGGGAGCGGTAGCCGACGGCGATGAAGTCCCCGAACTCGGTGGGCAGGGTCGTCGACACCACCCGCTCGACGAGCTTCTCGGTCCGCCGCCGGTAGGCCACCAGGTCGGCGACGGTGATCATCTTCAGGCCGTGGCGCTCGCAGTAGGGCACGAGGTCGGGGACGCGCGCCATCGTCCCGTCGTCGTTCATGATCTCGCAGATCACCCCGGCGGGGTTCAGCCCCGCCAGGCGCGCGAGGTCGACCGCCGCCTCGGTCTGGCCGACGCGCTCGAGCACCCCGCCGGCCTTGGCCTTGAGCGGGAGCACGTGGCCGGGCTGGACGAGCTCGCGGGGGCTGCTCGCGGGATCGATGGCCACCTGGATGGTGTGGGCGCGGTCGGAAGCGGAGATCCCGGTGGTGACCCCGGAACGAGCCTCGATCGAGACGGTGAACGCGGTCTCGAAGGCCGACTCGTTCTTGGCCGCCATGAGGTCGAGCCCGAGCTCGTCGCAGCGCTCGGGGGTGAGGGCGAGGCAGATCAGGCCGCCGCCCTCCTTGCGCATGAAGTTGACCGCCTCGGGGGTGGCGAACTGGGCCGCGATGGTGAGATCGCCCTCGTTCTCGCGATCCGCGTCGTCGCAGACGATGACCATCTTGCCGTGCCTGAGATCCTCGATCGCCTCTTCGATGGTCGCGAACGGCGTGCGGGTGGAAGTCATCGCGCTGCCTCCATTCTCATCACGGCTTTCTCAACGTACTTGGCGATCATGTCGACCTCCAGGTTAACGCGCGCTCCCGGCCTGGCACGACCGAGGCTCGTGCGCTCGAGGGTCTCGGGGATGAGCGATACCTCCAGCGAGCGCCCGTCGACGGAGACGACGGTGAGCGACACGCCATCGACGGCCACCGACCCCTTCTCGACCACGTAGCGCAAGACCTCGGCGGGAGCGTCGATGCGCACGCGCCGGGCGAACCCGTCCTCGGTGATCGCCGCCACCGTGCCGACGCCGTCGACATGACCCTGGACGACATGGCCGCCGAGCCGGTCCGAGGCCCGCAGCGGAAGCTCGAGGTTGACCTCGGCTCCGTCCCCCGCCTCGCTCAGCGAGGTCTTGGCGAGCGTCTCGTTCATGACCTCGGCGACGAAGGAGCCGCCGTCCACCCGGGCAGCGGTCAGGCACACCCCGTTGACGGCGATCGAGTCGCCGATCGCGAGCTCGGCGGCGAGCGGCGTGGCCACGGACAACCGCACCCCCTCGCCCGAGCGCTCGACGGTCTCGACCCGACCCGTACCTACGACGATGCCCGTGAACATCGCGCTACCACTCCTTCACGCGGGCGGAGACGAGCACATCCTCGCCGACGCGCTCGACGTCCAGCGTCAGCGCGTGGACGGCCTGGGCGATCGCCTCGACGCCCTGGCCCTCGAGGGGATCGCGCGCCGTCCTCCCTCCGAGCACGAGCGGCGCCAGGAAGAGCCTGATCTCGTCGATCTCCCCGGCGTCGAGGAACGCCCCGGCGAGATGAGGACCGCCTTCGAGGAGGATCGAGGTGACGCCCGAGGCGCCGAGCTGGTCGAGGGCCGAGCACACGCGCGCGGGCTCGTTCTCGCCGGTGGCGACGACGACGTCGACCCCGTGGGTCTCGAGCGCGTCGGTGGCCGAGCGGCGGGCGGCACGGGAGACGACGACGGTGAGCGGTGTCTCGGGCGCGCCGGCGAGGAGGCGCGCGGTCAACGGCAACCGGGCCAAGGAGTCGAACACCACCCGCCGGGGCTGGCGATGCACCCCCTCGACGCGAGCGGTGAGGAGGGGGTCGTCGGCCAGCGCGGTGCCGATCCCCACCGCCACCGCGTCGCATTCGGCGCGCCAGTGATGAGCGAGATGGCGGCTCTCCTCCCCAGAGATCCACTTCGAGTCCCCGGCGCGGGTGGCGACCTTGCCGTCGAGGGTCATCGCCGACTTGAAGAGCACCCAGGGGCGCCCG
Organism: Solirubrobacteraceae bacterium; assembly: GCA_035552815.1. Taxonomy (GTDB): domain Bacteria; phylum Actinomycetota; class Thermoleophilia; order Solirubrobacterales; family Solirubrobacteraceae; genus Palsa-465. Next base: position 2,294 of record DASZKU010000020.1, read on the forward strand.
GTGCGGGCGTGCTTGCGGAAGGGCTGGATGATGAGGCGGGCGCGGGTGGCGAGCTCGCCTTCGGCCATCACCACCTCGACCCCCTCGTCGCGGAGGATCCCGAGGCCGCGACCGGACGCGTGCTCGCTGGGGTCCTCGCAGCCCACCACGACCCGCCCGATGCCGGCGGCGCGGATGGCGTTGGTGCATGGCGGGGTCTTGCCGTGATGGCAGCAGGGCTCGAGCGAGACGTAGAGCGTCGCCCCTTCGAGCTCGCCGTCGCCGGCGGCGCCGATCGCCTCGATCTCGGCGTGGGGCGCCCCGAAGGCGGTGTGGAAACCCTCGCCCAGCACCTCGTGCTCGCGTCCGAGCACCGCGCCCACGAGCGGGTTCGGACTCACCCGCCCGCGGCCGTTCTCCGCGAGCTCGATGGCCCGCGCGAGGAAACGGTGGTCGGTATCGGTTTTCAGCGCCATCCCGTGTACCTGAGGATACGCAGCCGACCCGCGCCGATGGGGGCGTTCGTCAGGCCGTGCACTTGCCGCCGTGGAGCTTGTACACGCTGATCTCGGGGCCGGGGAGCCGGTATTGACGCGGGTAGTAGTCGATCGACCAGTCGAAGTTGAAGGGCACGGCGCTGGCGCCCGGGCTGTAGGGGCTGATGTGGAACATGAGCTTGCCGTACTTGTCGAGTGCGCGGTAGTAGGCGATCGCCTCGGGCACGGTCGGATTGACGTAGGCGCGCCCGGCCTGGAGCGAGCTGACGACGACCCAGCAGAAGCCGTTGGCCTCGTAGAGGTGCAGGAGATGGGGACGCAGGGTGCTCTCGTACTGATCGGGGGCCACGAGCCGGTAGACGCCGGGGGCGAGGGCGTGGTAGTTCGTGTCGATGTTGGTGATGGCGGTGTTGAACAGTCGCCAGCGCTCGCCCGAGGGGGTGGCGATGAGCGAGCGGCCCGGGTCGTAGACCCAGTTGGCGGGGATCATCGGCTCGACGACGATCTTGGCGGCGGCGGGGATGTGGTTGACCATCCACGCGCGGGCGGTGTTGATGGTGTCCGGGCGCGAGAGCACCTCGTCGTTGTGGACGACCGCGGTCACGCTCTGGGCGAGCAGGAGGACGGCCACGAGCGCGGCGGCGAAGGGGCGCACCGCCCGTGCCCGGGAGATGAAGCGGATGAGCTCGACGGCGGCGTAGCCGGCGAGGATGGCGACGATCGGGAGGATGGGCATGAGCCAGCGCCCGAAGTAGCGCCCCTGCTCGCCCATGAAGATGATGAAGACGATCGGTGCGGGGATGAGGACGAGGGCTAGGGCGAGCTTTCGCCGCACCACGAGGAGGACGGCCCCGACCACCGAGGCGACCGCCGGCGCCCACCCGATGCCCCAGGTGAAGGTCCACAGGTAGTAGTCGATCCCGCCCACGGGAGAGCTCCCGAGCTTGGCCGCGTCGGTCTCCGAGGCCTGCTGCTTGACCCCGTTGATGAACGAGGAGAAGTCGAGCAGGGCGTAGGGGTTGGCGATCACGAAGGCCACGAGCGCCGCCCCGAGCCCGGCCAGGAGGCGGCGGGGGACATGGCGGTGCTCGCCGCCGGCGGCGCCCGACGCCGCGGCCGCGAACAGGCACAGGAGGGTTATTCCGCCCGTGTACTTGGTCGCCGCCGCCAGCCCGATGCCGATGCCGGCGACCACGTAGTCGGCGAGCCGGCCGTAGCGCAGGACGCCGGCGACCCCGTACAGGGACAGGGCCACGGGGGCCAGGGTGGGGACGTCGTTGAGGGCGAGATGGCTGTAGAAGATGGGGAGGAAGGCGAAGCCGAAGATGGCGGCGGCGACCAGGCCCGCGCCCCGCCCGAAGAGCCGCTTGCCGGTCAGGTAGGTGAGCCAGACGGCGACGGTGCCGAGCACCGAGGCGACGACGCGGGCGACGACGTAGACCTCGGTGGGATTGGTCGCGAAGGTGTGGGAGACGGCGTCGCGGCTCCCGAACCAGAGCTCGAAGACGATGTTGAGGGCGTAGCTGTAGGCGGGCGGGTTGAGGAAGTAGTTGGGGTTGAGGCTGTGGCCGAAGAAGGTGATCGCCTTGGGGACGAAGTGGGACTCCTCGTCGACGTTGTAGATGTAGGGGAGCCCCTGCTTGATCCCCCACAGGCGGAGCACGAGGGTGGCGATGAGCAGGGCCGCCACGGCGAGCGGGATCGGGTCGACGTGCAGGCGGGGCCGGGGCAGCGAGGCCCGGCCCGCGGGGGGTGATGCGCCGCGCGGCGGGTGCTGTGACCTGGTCATGGTCGCGACTTCGAGCACCGTTCGGAGCGAGACTCGGGGAGGTTGAACGGTCAGGGCTTGGTGTGGTGGGCGCGGGTTGGCGGGGCGGGCTCCCGGAGGCGAGGAGCCATACCGTATAGGCAGGCTCCGCCGTCACCCGAAACCCGCCGTGGACCGCGTGTACGCCCATCGACGCATCCCTGCCGGCCCTGCTAACTGAGGTCTCGTCCCTCGACAGGGCGTCTGACGGCCAGTCTGGGATACTTGGCGGCGAGTTTACGACACGTCCGCAAGCGCCGCACTGGCTACCGTCGCGCCCAGCCAACGGCTCCCGTCGTCGCTTCTCCGGCCGTCCCGCGGCTTACCATGCCGATGCCGGGTGCTCCATCCATGAAGCTCATCATCCAGATTCCCAGCTACAACGAGGAAGCTCAGCTCCCCGTGACACTGACGAGCCTGCCCCGGAGCGTCGAAGGGTTCGACGACGTCGAGGTCCTTATCATCGACGATGGATCGAGCGACCGCACGATCGAGGTGGCACGCGCCCACGGCGTCGACCACATCGTCCGCCTGACCAACAACAAGGGCCTCGCCGCCGCCTTCCAGGCGGGTATCGACGCCGGCCTCAAGCTCGGCGCCGACGTCATCGTCAACACCGACGCCGACAACCAGTACAACGCCGACGACATCCCCAAGCTCGTCGCCCCCATCCTCAGCGGTCACGCCGACATGGTCGTAGGCGACCGGCAGGTCGGCAAGATCGAGTACTTCTCTCCGCTCAAGAAGGGCCTCCAGCGCCTCGGCTCGTGGGTCGTCCGCCAGGCCTCCTCGACGGACATCCCCGACACCACCTCGGGGTTCCGCGCCTACAACCGCGAGGCCGCGCTGCAGATCCAGGTCGTCTCCAAGTTCACCTACACGCTGGAGACGATCATTCAGGCGGGCAAGCTCCTCGTGGCCATCGACCACGTACCGGTGCGCACCAACCCGACGACGCGGCCCTCGCGGCTGTTCCCGTCGATCCGCGCCTACGTGCGCCGGAACATCCTCTCGATCTTCCGGATCTACTCCCAGTACGAGCCCCTGCACGTGTTCTGGGGCGGGGCGCTGGTGATCGGCATCGCCGCCCTGGCGGTGTGGATCCGCTTCCTCATCCTCTTCGCCGAGGGCCACGGCAACGGCCACGTGCAGTCGATCATCCTCGGCGCCGTCCTCGTCATCGCCGCCATGCTCCTCGCCGCTCTCGGCGTCATCGGCGACCTCCTCGCCGCCCAGCGCCTGCTCTCCCAGCGCACTTTCGAGCGGGTCCGGCGGATCGAGCTCGAGCTCGGCATCGCCCCCTCGCACTACGAGCCCGGGCCCGGCGGCGGGCCGCGCGTGCCGGCGGCGCCCGCCACCGACGAGGATCGCGAGGCGGCGCGAACGCGCGCCACGGTATGACCCCGAGCGGCGCCGTCGCCGAGGGCGTGCCGACCGGCAACACCTACGACAAATACGGATCCACCAACCCCGTCGTCCGCCGGCTCATGGGCGGGTTCGAGGGCGCTCTGGCCGCCCTCTTCGCGCGGGCCTCACCCGCGTCGGTGCTCGACGTCGGGTGCGGGGAGGGGATTCTCACCCACCGCTGGGCGGAGCAGCTCGGCGAGCGGAGGGTCGTCGGCATCGACCTCGAGGATCCCAAGCTGCGCGCCGAGTGGGCCACCCGGCAGCGCCCGAACCTCGAGTACCTGGGCATCGCCGCCGCCGAGCGCCTGCCCTTCGCGGCGGGCGAGTTCGATCTCGCGGCGGCCATCGAGGTACTCGAGCACGTCCCCGATCCGCGCCAGACGCTGGCCGAGATGGCGCGGGTGAGCGCCCGCCACCTGCTCGTCTCGGTCCCCCGCGAGCCGCTGTGGCGCGGGCTCAACATGGCCCGGGGGGCGTACCTGCGCGAGCTCGGCAACACCCCGGGGCATCTCAACCACTGGTCGCGGCAGAGCGTCACCACGCTCCTCGGGGACTACGGCGAGGTGATCGAGGCGCGCTCGCCGTTCCCGTGGACGATGCTCCTCGTGCGGGTCGGCTGATGGCGCAGCGGGCAGCGCCCCCGTGGCGGCGCTCGGCCGCGGCGAGCAGCGCGCCCGCGTCGCACAACGGCACCGCCCCGGAATCCACCAGCGCCGACTTCGCCTCGGGGGCCCGCGTCCTCTCGATCGGCATCGCCTCGACCGGGATCTTCACCTTCGCCTACCTGGCCACCGCCAGCCACGTCCTCAGCCCCGCCGCCTACGCCCGCGTCTCCCTGTGCTGGGCGATCATGTTCGTGATCCTCTCGGTCATCTACCGGCCGATCGAGCAGCTCCTCTCGCGCACGATCGCCGACCGCCAGGCCCGTGGCGTTCAGGGGCACATCCTCCGCGTCCCCGCCCTGATCCAGTTCTCCTTCGCGCTCCTCTACCTCGCGGTGGCGCTGGCCCTGCGCCACGAGATCGAGCACGGCATCTTCGCCGGCTCGAGCGAGCTCTACTGGATCCTCGTCGTCGGCGTGCTCGGCTACGCCGCCAGCTACTTCGCCCGCGGATGGCTGGCCGGACATAAGCGCTTCGCCCTCTACGGCGGCCTCGTCTTCCTCGAGTCGACCTCGCGCTTCCTCTTCGCCCTCGCCGTCGCGGTGGGGATCGGGTCGGGGCAGGGCGCGGTGGGGCTGGGGATGGCGGCGGCGCCCTTCGTGTCGCTGTTCGTCGTCCCCTTCGCCTTCACGCGCGTACGCCACCCCGCCTCAGCCTGGATCCCGGTGGCCGACGCCGCGCGCGAGGGTCCCGCCCACGCCCAGCTCGAGGAGGAGGCCGGGGACCTCTCGCTCAAGCACGGCAGCGGCTTCGCGGTCGCGGTGGTGGCGATCATGCTCTCCGAGCAGACGCTGATGAACGCGGGCGTGCTCATCGTCGCCCTGAACGCCGGGAGCGGCGGGCTCACCAACGGTCTCACCGGGTTCGTCTTCAACGTCCTGCTCATCGTCCGCGCCCCCCTCCAGCTCTTCCAGGCGATCCAGACCTCGATCCTCCCCCACCTGGCCGGGCTCGAGGCACGCGAGAGCGGCGAGGAGTTCCACCACGCCATCCGCGTCACCATCCTTGCCATCTCCGCCTTCGCGGGCGCCGTCGCCATCGGCCTGCTCGCCATCGGACCCTCGGTGATGACCCTGTTCCTCGGCGACAAGGGCTTTCCCTACGCCCGCTTCGGCCTCGCCCTGGTGGGGATCGGCATGGGCCTGCACCTGACCGCCGGCACGCTCAATCAGGCTCTCCTCGCCCGCGGCCGTGCCCACCTCGCCGCCGCGGGCTGGCTCATCGCCGCCGCCCTCTTCGTCATCTTCATGGCCACCCCCACCATCCATTCGCAGGTCACCCGGGTCGAAGTGGGATACGCGGGCGCCGCGGGGGTCCTGTGCGCGCTGCTCTATGCGGCGTATCGAGGCTCGGGCGCGGCGCCCACCTGAGCACGTTTGGAGAAGACAGGCGGGTACGACCGCTGCTGAGCTTTACGTAGCCCCGAAGGGCGAGCTAGCGAGCCCCAACCTCGGCGACGAGCTTGGAGTACATCCCCGCCGGGTCGCCCGAGCCGAAGATCGCCGAGCCGGCGACCAGGAGGTTGGCGCCCGCCTCGACGCAATGCGCGGCGGTCTTCAGGCTCACGCCGCCGTCGACCTCGAGGGCGACGTGGTCGGGAAGCATGCGGCGGAGCTCCTCGAGCTTGGGCAGCGAGGAGGGGATGAAGGGCTGACCGCCCCAGCCGGGGTTGACGCTCATGCACAGCACGAGGTCGAGCTCGTCGGTGACCTGGGAGACGGCGATCGGCGGGGTTCCGGGGTTGATCGACGCCCCCGCCGTGCAGCCGGCCTCGCGGATGGCATTCAGCGCGTAGTTGAGGTGGGGCGTCGCCTCGGGGTGGATGGTGATCGAGTCAGCCCCGGCGCGGGCGAACTCGGCCACCTGGTGCTCGGGGCGCTCGATCATCAGGTGCACGTCGAGGATGCCGCCGGCGCCGTGGACCTGGTCGGCGATGGCGCTCGCGATCAGCGGCCCGATGGTGATCGGCGGCACGAAGTGCCCGTCCATGACGTCGACGTGAATCACCCGGGCTCCCGCGTCCATGACCTCGGCGACCTGCGAGCCCAGGCGGGCGAAGTCGGCCGAGAGGATCGAGGGCGCGAAGCGGCGCTCGTGCAGGAGCTCGGTGACGGTGCTTCGGTCAGTGCTCGTCGAGGTCATCTATACCGCCTTCAGCATGCTGCCATGACAGTGATTGCACGCCACGATGGCCGTGCTCGACATCCGCACGATCGTAGAGTGTTCGCCGCAGTTGGGGCACACAGAGACGAGCTCCCAGCGCTGCAGGCAGTACAGGCAGCGGTAACGACCGGGCACGGCGGTGGGTCTGAGCCACGGCTCGCCGCATCCTGGGCACTCCGGGCCGAGATTGACGGGCTCGTCTTTCACAGGTTCAGCCGTAGGGTAGTGCGCGGGACGGCTGCGTCCGCCTAGAACCTGCGCAGGCGGGCGATGAAGAAGCCGTCGGTGCCATCGATATGCGGCATGACCTGGTGCTGGTGCTCGAGGGCGAAATCGGGGTGCTCGGCGAGCAGGGCGCCGAGCACCTCCTCTCCCTCGGCCCGGGTGATCGTGCACACCGAATACACGAGCACCCCGCCCGGCGCCGTGGCCTGCGCGCCGGCGGCGAGGATCTCGGTCTGGACCCGCGCCAGCGCGGCGATGCTCTCCGGCGAGCTCCGCCAGCGGATGTCCGGGCGCGACTGCAGGGTCCCGAGGCCGCTGCACGGCGGATCGACGAGCACGCAGTCGAAGGCGCCGTCCTCCCGGGGCACGGCGGCGTCCGCCTCCTCGACCCGGACCGAGCCCGCATGCATGCGCATGCACGTCCGGCGCAGCGCCTGGGCCCGGCCGGCGTGGCGCTCGACCGCCATCACCTCTCCCTCGCCCTCCATGAGGGCGGCGAGGTGGGTGGTCTTGGCCCCGGGCGCGGCGCACAGGTCGAGGACGCGGCTCCCCGGCGCCGGAGCGAGCACGCGCGCCACCATCATCGACGCCCGCGACTGGGGCATGAACGCCCCCTCCTGCCACAGCGCGGAGCGGTAGGCGTCGAAGGGGCCGTCGATGACGATCGCCTCGGGCGTGCCGGCCACCTGGTGGGCGGGGACGGCGAGCTGTGAGAGCACGTGCTCGGGGGTGGCCACGAGGCCGTTGACGCGCAGCGCCGACTCGGGCGGCTCGTTGAGGCGCGCCAGGAGGGGGCGGGCGGTCTCGGGCCCGAGCTCGCTCCACCACAGGCGCGCCAGCCACTCGGGGACGGAGTGGAGGATGGCGGCGCGCTCGGGCGTCTCGTCGTCGAGCCCGGCGAGGAGCGCCGGCCCCTCGCGGGTGGCGCGGCGCAGGACGGCGTTGACGAGCCGAAAGCCGCCGCCGCGGGAGGCCTTCGCGAGCTCGACGCTCTCGTTGACGGCGGCGTGGTCGGCCACCCCGGCGAGGAGGAGGATCTGGAACAGCCCCAGGCGCAGGGCGGCGAGCACGGGCGGGTCGAGGGCGTCGAGGCTGCGGCCGACGAGCGCCCCCGCCACGTGGTCGAGGGTGGCGCGGCGCTGGATCGTCCCGTAGGCGAGCCGGGTCGCGAGGGCGCGATCGCGGGGCTCGAGGCCGGCGGCCTCGGCGGTCAGGGCACGGTCGGCGTAGGCGCCGCGCTCGAACACGCGCCTGATCACCGTGAAGGCACAGGCGCGCGCCGGCGACACCTCGCCGGCGCAGGACAGCGCGCTCACCGGAGCCCGCGCAGATAGTCGTCTCCCGCCATCGCGCGCCGCCCGGGCGGCTGCACGACCACGAGCTCGAGCGCCCCCTCGGCACAGCCCAGCACCGGCCGCGCGCCGTCGAGGACGAGCGTGCCCGCGGGCGGGCCGTCGGGAAGGATCGCCACCTCGCGGACGCCGAGGCGCCCGCCCTCGGGAAGCTCGAGGTAGGCGCCGACATGCGGGGTCAGGGCGCGCACGACGCGGTCGAGCTCGGCGGCCGGGCGCGCGGGGTCGAGAAGCCGGTCGGCGGGCTCGAGCTTGGCGGCGTAGGTCGCGCCCGCGTCGTCCTGCTCGGAGAAGGGCGGGCGCTCGTCGAGGGCGCGCACCAGGAGCTCACCGCCCACGGTCTCGAGCCTCGCCGACAGCGATCCGTAGGTGTCGGTGGGCTCGATCGGCTCGCGCGCCCGCAGGCACACGGGGCCGCTGTCGAGGCCCGCCGTCACGCGCATGATCGAGACGCCGGTCTCCGCGTCGCCGGCCATGATCGCGCGCTCGATGGGGGCGGCGCCGCGCCACCGCGGGAGCAGCGAGGGATGGACGTTGAGGAGCTCGTAGTCGGAGAGCAGCGGCTCCTTGATCAGGGCGCCGAACGCGCACACGCAGATGACGCCGGGGCGGGCCTGGGCGATTCGCTCCCGGGCCTCGTCGTCGTTGACCGACTCGGGCTGGTAGAGGTCGATCCCCAGGGCCCGGGCGCTGTCGGCCACCGGGGGCGGCGCCAGGCGACGGCCGCGTCCCCGCGGGCGGTCGGGGCGCGTGACCACGAGCACGGGGCGGTGGGGTGAGTCCGCGAGGCGCTCGAGGACCGCGGCGGCGAAATCCGACGTGCCGAGGAACACCGGCCGCGCGGAGGGTCCGGGCGATGCCGTCACTCCGGGCTACGCGGCTTCCTGGGCTTCGCGCAGCGCTCGCACCGCCTCCTTGCGTTGGTCGCGCGAGGTTCGATCGAGGATCAGGACCCCGTCGAGGTGGTCGATCTCGTGCTGGATCACCCGCGCCTCGAGCCCGGTGGCCTCGACGACGATCTCCCCCCCGCGCTCGTCCTGGGCGCGCACGCGCACGTGCAGCGGGCGCTCGACGTCGACGAGCACGGCGGGGAGGCTGAGGCAGCCCTCCTCCATGATCTCCTCCTCGCCGCCCTCCCACTCGATCTCGGGGTTGACGAGGGCGATCACCGGCGACTCCTGCTGCACGCGGTAGACGAGCACGCGATTGAGGACGCCGACCTGGGTGGCCGCGAGCCCGACGCCGACGGCATCGATCATGAGCACGCCCATGCGCTCCACCTCGTGGCGCAGCGCGTCGTCGAAGTTCTCGACGCGCCGGGCCTTGGTGCGCAGGACGGGATCGCCGAACTTCCGGATCTGGGCGAGCGCCGCAGCGCGCCGCGCCGCGACCACGGGATCGATCGCGGGCGGCGCATCGTCGTCGGGTTCGAGCTCGTCGCCTTCGATCTCTTGCTGCTCAGACATATCTTTCGAAGTCTAGGGAGGGGCGGGTGAGTGTGACCTGATGCCTTTTGACCACCGTAT
>DASZKU010000021.1:0-7190 GCA_035552815.1 Solirubrobacteraceae bacterium
CGGAGCGCTCAACGACTCAAAGCAGCACACCGCGGCGGCCCGCGCCGCGCTCTACCCGGTCATCCTGCGCGTCGCCGCGCGAGTGGCGATCGTCACGCGCTGCGCTCCGGGCATCGACGCGCGCGGCCTCCACGTCACCAACCTCGCCGCCCTCCGCGACGCGCTCCTCCTCGTCGCGCGTCCCGGCTGCGTGTGCCTGAGCGACGGCTTCCCGGTCAAGGGCCTGCCCTACGACCACCGCGCCGTGATCGGCGGCGACGCCAAGAGCGCCGCCATCGCCGCCGCATCGGTGCTCGCCAAGGAGACGCGCGACCGTTACATGCACCGCGCCGACACCGCTCACCCAGGCTGGGAGTTCGCCCAGCACGTCGGCTACGCGACGCCGGAGCACCGCGAGGCGATCAGTCGCCTGGGGGTGTCGCCGCTGCACCGGCTGTCGTTTCAGTCGGCGGCGTATCAGCAGCTGGCGTTGTAGGCGCGTCACGGCGCCGGGGCCGCGGGCGCGCGCCATCAGAACGCCCCCTCGAGGTGCTCGAGGCTCACGAGCTTGCCCGTCGCGTCGATCGTCACCCCGATGGCGTCGAAGCGGATGAGGTCGGAGTGGGGCCGATCCTTGCGCGCGATCATCCACGCCGCGGCCATCTTGCGTAGGCGCTGGCGCTGGGAGGCGCGCAGGCCTTCGAGGGGGCCCCCCATCGGAGATGACCGGCGCGTCTTGACCTCGCAGAAGGCGAGCGTGGTGCCGTCGAAGGCGACGATGTCGAGCTCTCCCCAGCGGGTCCGGTAGTTGCGCTCGACGATCTCGTAGCCGAGCCGCACGAGGTGCTCGGCGGCGAGTCGCTCGCCGTGCTTGCCGAGGCGGTGGCGGAGGTCGGTGCTCATCGCCGATGACGCTACGCCGAGTCCTCTGACACGTGGGTGACGAATGCACCAACTCTGCGCAATTCAGATCGCGCGATTGCGCTGAAAAGTGACAAAGCGCGTATCACATGTCACGCGACCAGGCGTAGCGTGCCCGGGGTGCTCGCTCAGGTGGCGACATTTGCGATCGACGGCATCGATCCCCGCCCGGTATGGGTCGAGGTCGACATCCGCCCGGGCCTGCCGGCGTTCACCATCGTCGGCCTGGGGGACGCGGCCGTGCGCGAGTCGCGCGATCGCGTCCGCTCGGCGGTGCTCAATTCGGATTTCAAGTTCCCGCAGGCGCGGATCACCGCCAACCTCGCGCCCGCCTTCCTGCGCAAGGTCGGGCCGGGCTTCGACGCCGCGCTCGCGCTCGCCGTCCTCGCCGCCAGCGCACAGGTGCCCGTCGCCGAGCTCGCCCGCTACGCGGTCTACGGGGAGCTGTCCCTGGGCGGGGAGCTCCGCGACTCGCCGGGCGCCCTCGCCGTCGCCGAGGGCGCCCGCCGCGCCGGTCTCGAGCGGCTCATCGTCCCGCCCGAGCGAGCGCGCGAGGCGGCGCTCGTCGAGGGCCTGGGCATCGTACCGGCGAGGAACCTGCGCGAGGCCGCGGCGGTGCTCTCCGGGCGCGAGCCGCCGCGCGCGGCCCTCACCGAGCCCGAGCCGGCCGGGAGGAGCGGGGACGAGCCCGACCTCAGCGACGTGCGGGGCCAGGAGACGGCGATCCTTGCCCTTCAGATCGCCGCCGCCGGCGGGCACAACCTGCTGCTCGAGGGAGCGCCGGGCACGGGTAAGACGATGCTCGCCCGCCGGCTCCCATCGATCCTTCCCGAGCTCACGCGCACCCAGGCGATCGAGGTCACACGGATCCACAGCGTCGCCGGGGTCCACGCGGGCGGCCTGGTCTCGGCTCGGCCCTTCCGCGCCCCGCACCACACGATCTCGGCCTCGGGGCTTGTCGGGGGAGGGTCGCCGCCGCGGCCCGGAGAGGCGAGCCTCGCCCACCACGGCGTCCTCTTCCTCGACGAGCTCTCTGAGTTCTCGCGCCGGAGCCTGGAGGCGCTTCGCCAGCCCTTGGAGGACGGCCTCGTGACGATCGTCCGCGGGCAGCGCGTGCTCGAATTCCCCACGCGCTTCATGCTCGTGGCGGCGTCGAACCCGTGTCCGTGCGGCTTTGCCGGGGTCGGGGACCGCTGCGCCTGCGGCGAGGCGGAGCTTCGGCGCTACCGCCGCCGGCTGAGCGGCCCCCTGCTCGACCGGATCGATCTCCTCGTGACCGTCGAGCGCCCGGCCGGGGGCGAGCTGCGCGCGCCTGCGGTCACCAGTTCAGAGCGCACCCGCGAGCGTGTCCTCGCCGCCCGGGGCCGGCAGGAGAGCCGGCTCGCCGGCACCGGCGCCGCGTGCAACGGGGAGATGGACGCGCGCGTCGCGCGCCGCCACGCTCGTCTCGACGGCGCCGCCGAGCTCGCACTCGGGGCGGCCTACGAGCAGGGGGCGCTGAGCGCCCGCGGCCGCCACCGCGTCGTGCGGGTGGCAAGGACGGTCGCCGACCTCGAGGGCCGCGATCGCGTCAGCGCCGCCGACGTCCTCATGGCCGTCAGTCTCCGCCAGCGCGACCGCGCCGAGCATGCGCTCGCGGCATGACCGCGGGGCTGGACAGGGGCACAGGGGGCGCCGGCGGGGTAGGCCCGGCGTGCGCGGAGTGCCTCAGGCGTTCCTGGCTCGTCGCTCGACTCGGGGCCCAGCTCGAGATCGCCCGCCGGCGCGGGCGTGAGCTCCCGCTCATCTTCGACCTCCCCGACCCGAGGCTGATCGCGGCGATCGCGGGCGGGATGCGCTCGGCGGTCGAGCGCGAGTACGAGCGCTTCGATCCTGGCGCCGCGGCTGCCCGATGCGTGGCCGCCGGCGTCGAGACGATGTGCCGGTGCGATCCCGGCTACCCGCGCCGGCTCGCCGGCACGCCCGGCGCCCCCGCCGTCCTGCACGTGGCCGGCGGGCGCGAGCGCTGCCGCGCGCTCCTCGCCGCCGACGCCGTCTCGATCGTGGGTGCGCGCAGGGGCACGGCGTACGGGCTCGAGGTCGCGCGGTCGCTGGGGCGCAGCCTCGGAGCCGCCGGCCTGACCGTGGTCAGCGGGATGGCGCTGGGAATCGACTCCGCTGCGCATACGGGCGCGCTCGAGGCGGCGGGAGCGACGGTGGCCGTGCTCCCCGTCGGCGCCGAGCGTCCCTACCCGGCGAGCAAGCGCGCGCTCTATCGCCGCATCGTCGACTCGGGCGTCGCCATCTCCGAGCTCCCGCCGGGAACCGAGAGCCGGCGCTGGGGCTTTCCCGCCCGGAACCGGATCATCGCCGGGCTGAGCGCGATGACGGTGGTGGTGGAAGCCGGGCAGCGCTCGGGATCGCTGATCACCGCCGCCGTGGTCGAGGACCTGGGCCGGGTGCTGGGCGCCGTTCCCGGCCGCGTGACCTCGGCCCTGTCGGCGGGGACGAACGATCTGCTCGCGCGCGGGGCACGGATCGTCAGGGACGGCGGGGACGTCCTCGATGCCATGTTCGGTGCCGGCACGCGGACGCTGCCCGCGCACGCGCTGGGAGAGCCAGTGCGACCAGAGCTGCGCGAGCTCCTCGAGGCCGTCGGCGCGGGGTGCGACACGCTGGGTGCGCTGGCCGGCACGGGGCGTTCGCTCGAGACGACGCTGACCGGGCTGGCGGAGCTCGAGCTCGGCGGTCGCATCCGTCGCGAGGCGGGAGGGCGCTATGTGGTCGTGATGTCGGGCGCGTAACCTCGGCGCCGTGACCGAGCCCGCCGCCATCCCACGCGTGCTCGCGATCGCCGGCTCGGACTCCGGAGGCGGCGCCGGCATCCAGGCCGATCTCAAGGCGTTCGCGGCCTGCGCCGTCCACGGGATGACGGCGATCACTGCGCTCACGGCTCAGAACACGGTCGGCGTCACCGCGGTCGAGAGCGTCTCGCCCGAGATGATCATCGCCCAGGTCCGCGCCGTCCTCGCCGACATCGGTGTCGACGCGGTGAAGGTGGGCATGCTCGGCACGGCCACGACGATCGAGGCGGTGGAGCTGGCCCTCGGCGAGCTCGAGGCGGGGACGCCGGTGGTCGTCGACCCGGTGATGGTCGCCGAATCCGGCGCCGATCTCCTGGACCGCTCCGCCCGTTCGGCCCTCGTCGAGCGGATCCTTCCGCTCGCGACCGTGGCCACCCCGAACCTGCCCGAGGCGCGAGCGCTCACCGGGCTCGGAGACGCCGACGCCGCCACTCTCGCCCGTGCCGTCCACGCGCTCGGCCCCACCGTGGTCGTGGTCACGGGCGGCCACCGCGAGCACGCCGTCGACGTGTTCTACGACGGCGCGTCGATCGTCGAGATAGCGGGCGAGCGCTACCCGAGCACCGCCGCGCACGGCTCCGGCTGCACTCATTCCTCGGCGCTCGCCGCCCACCTCGCCCGGGGTCTGACCCCCCTCGAGGCCGCGCGCAAGGCCAAGGAGATCGCGTCGCTCGCGGTCAGGGACGGCCTGGCGGGGATCGGCGAGGGTCCCGGGCCCGTCGACGCCCTCGGGCTTCGGCGCCGGCAGCGGTGATGGCCTCGCTCACCAACATCGACCGGGCGGTCCCTCTGGCATAATTCTTGCGTGCGGTTCCTGCGGATGAAGCCGGGGTATGGAGAAGTCCTGATCGCCGAGGGCGATGTCGAGCTCCGCGCCGACGAACTGCGCTTGATGGAGGCGTTCCGCGAGCAGTTGGATGACGGGATGTGGGCCGCCGTGCCGGTGGTCGAGCCCGAGGGCCGGCGCCAGGCCGAGCTCGTGCGGAGATTCGAAGACATCCCCTCCGACGCCGACCGGGTGATCTTCTTCCCGCGGGCCGCGGGCGGCGCCAGGTAGCGCCGCCAGTCGATGCTTCTCGCCCTCATCGTCACCGCGCTCGTCGTGCTGGCGCTGCTCTCAGATCTCCTGGTACCGCGTCTCGCCGAGCAGTGGGAGCGCCACCGCGCGCGGCGCCACCGCCCGCCGGCGCCGCCCTACGACCCGGGCCGCGAACGCCGCGCCGAGCAGCGAGCCCGGTCGCTGCTGCAGTCGTGCGTCAACCAGGAGGAGTGGTCGATGTACCGCGACCTCGGCTTCATCCGCGTCTGGGGGTCGCAAAAGGACGGACCCGAGCGCACCGACGGCACCCGCGGCGCCGCCTACGGCTACCTCATCTACCCCCACAAGCCGGTCGTCGCCTTCCTCGCCCAGACCCACCGGCTCTTGAACGAATACTGCGTCACCTTCCCCGACGAGACCCGGCCCTACGGGAGCGCGCGGCTCCCGGACTCCGACGACGTGCTCGCCAAGTGGATGGCGCTGACCGGCGACGAGCGCCGGCTCATCGCCACCGCCAACATGCACCTCCCCGGTCGCCAGGTCGACCCGGCTCAGGTCAAGCGCGACCTGTGGCGGCTCTCGCAGTGGGAGCGTGCTCGCCTGCGCGCCGGCGGCGGCGGCGGCGAACCAACCTCGCCCAAGTCCAAGTCCACTTCGTGAGGAGCTCCGGGCGCGGGCGGACGTCGACCGTCGACGTCTCTTCGTGACGGGCTCGGGCCGGCGACGGGCCGCTACAGTGCCCGGCCTATGAGTTTCGATACCAAGCACCGCAGCCGTGCCCTGACCAACGGCGTCGGGCGAGCGCCGGCCCGCGCTTACCTGAAGGGCATCGGCTACGACGACGAGGCGCTCTCGCGCCCGCTTGTCGCCGTGGCCAATACGTGGATCGAGACCATGCCGTGCAACTTCCACCTCCGCGCCCTCGCCGCCAAGGTCAAGGAGGGCATCCGCGCCGCGGGCGGGACGCCGATGGAGATGGGGACGATCGCCATCTCCGACGGCATCACCATGGGGACGCCGGGCATGCGGGCCTCGCTCGTGAGCCGCGAGGTGATCGCCGACTCGATCGAGCTCGTGTGCGACGCCCACATGTTCGACGCCGTCGTCGCTATCTCGGGATGTGACAAGACGCTGCCCGGAACGGTGATGGCGCTCTGCCGCCTGAACGTGCCGAGCCTGATGCTCTACGGCGGGTCGATCGCCCCCGGCGTCTACAACGGTAAGCAGGTGACGATCCAGGAGGTCTTCGAGGCCGTCGGCGCGCGCGCGGCGGGCAAGATCACCGACGCCGAGCTCACGGCCATCGAGGACGTCGCCTCGCCCGGAGCCGGCGCCTGCGGTGGCCAGTTCACCGCGAACACGATGGCCATGGCCTTCGAGGTCCTGGGGATCTCGCCCAATGGCGCCGCGATGGTTCCCGCCGTGGACGGTCACAAGCTGCAGGTCGCCTTCGAGGTCGGCCGGCTCGTCATGGACGTGCTCGAGCGCGGGCTGCTGCCCAGCGACATCATCACTCGCGACAGCCTCGAGAACGCGATCGCCGCCATCGCCTGCAGTGGCGGATCGACCAACGGCGTGCTCCACCTCCTCGCCGTGGCCCGGGAGATGGGAGTCGAGCTTGCGATCGACGACTTCGACGTGATCAGCGAGCGCACCCCGCTCCTCGGCGACCTCAAGCCCGGCGGGCAGTACGTGGCCGTCGACCTGCACGGCGCCGGCGGAGTGCCCGTCATGCTCAGCCGCCTAAAGGAGGCTGGCCTGCTCCACGGCGACGCGATCACCGTTACCGGTAAGACGATCGGCGAGCAAGCCGACGCGGCGCAGGAGACCCCTGGCCAGCGCGTCATCCGGCCCCTCGACGATCCGATCCAGCCCACCGGCGGGCTGGCGATCCTGCGCGGGAACCTGGCGCCCGAGGGCTGCGTCGTGAAGCTCGCCGGACACGAGCGGCGCCTGCAGAAGGGCCCGGCTCGGGTCTTCGAGTCCGAAGAGGACGCGATGAGGGCCGTAACCGCCAACGAGATCGTCGCCGGAGACATCGTCGTGATCCGCAACGAGGGACCCGTCGGCGGCCCCGGCATGCGCGAGATGCTCGGCGTCACCGCCGCGCTGGTCGGTCAGGGCATCGGCGAGGAAGTCGCGCTGATCACCGACGGTCGCTTCTCGGGTGCCACCCACGGCCTGATGGCCGGCCATGTCGCTCCCGAGGCGGTGAGCGGAGGACCGATCGCCGCCGTGCGCGACGGCGACGAGATCACCCTCGACGTGGGCTCGCGCCGGCTCGATGTGACTCTTTCCGACCAGGAGCTGGCCGCGCGGGCGGCCGCCTACGAGCCTCCGTCACGGCCCTATCCGGGGGTGGCGCTGGACAAGTACGCGCGGCTGGTGTCAAGCGCCGCCGAGGGCGC
>DASZKU010000022.1:0-30639 GCA_035552815.1 Solirubrobacteraceae bacterium
GGCGACCGCCGCCACGAGCTCCACGCCGGCGACGCACACCGTGTCCATGACGGGCGCGCAGGAGACGCCCAAGGGCAGCCCAACGGGTAAGGGCACCTTCAAGTACCAGCTCGTGACCAAGACGAGCATGCTCTGCTACAGCCTCAAGTGGTCGGGCATCGGCACGCCGTACGCATCCCACGTCCACAAGGGCGTCAAGGGGGTCGAAGGCCCCGTCGTCATTCCCCTGTCAGCGACCTCGCCGGTGGCCAAGAGCGGGTGCGTGAAGGTAAAGAAGTCCCTGTTGGCGGCGATCGCCAAGAAGCCCAGCAACTACTATGTCAACGTGCACACCAAGAAGTACCCGGGCGGCGCCCTCCGCGGCCAGCTCTAAGGGAGCCCTAACACCTGCCCCCGGCCGCCCCCGTGCGCAGCGGGCGCTCAAGCACCGAGCGGCAGATTGGGGCCGACGCATCGGTGGTGCGGAGCTCGGTGATGACAGCACCGATGTCGCGCAGGCGGACGAGTAGACCGTGGAGCTGCGCCTGGTCGGCGATCGAGACCGTGATGGTGGTCGTGCCATCGTACTCCCGGGTCATGTCGAGCTCGCCGAGCCAGGCCGACCAGTGGTCGTCGAGGTGGCCGTTGACACGGATCGCGTAGGTCGTGGGTGCGGTGTTCATGAGAGCGCTCCAGCGTGCTGAGGACGTGTGGGGAGTGCGGGACGTGATCGCCACCAGCAGGGCCGGCCGACGGCCAGCACCCGGCCGGCACCACGGTGCCAGGCCGGGTGCCGGGTGCTCATCGGGTCACCGACGTCGCGACCCACGCCGTGGCCGGCGCGTCGAAGCTCTCGGCCTGCCGGCGCTCCTCGCGCCACAGCGAGAAGCCAAGGCCGATCAAGGCGACGCCGGTCGGCACCGCGAATGGGCGGCTGAAGGACTCCGGCAGCACGGACAGCGCGAGAGCGGAGGTCGTGCCGTAGGCGAGCAGCACCGAGGCCCAGGGAGCCAGTACGCGGGCGCGGAACAGCGCGATACCGAACAGCAGGCCACCGAGCGAGTAACCGATGCCGCACGCGAGGAACAGTGCGTGCATGGGGCCGATGCCGCCGCTCGCCCCGTGAGCCATCGCGCCGTTGAGGACGTGCTGGACGTAAACGGGGTTCGAGTGCGCCTCGGTCGGGAGGACATAGCCGATGATGCACTCGGCGGTGAATAGCGCCAGGTAGCCGACGGTCAGCAGCGAGTAGCCGGCGAGTCCGACGCGGCCGAGGCGGGGGCGGTGGCGGAGGAACATGCCGGTGAAGCCGACCAGCGCCAGGACACACATCAGGACCTTCGCGGTCTCGCGGACCGTGACCTCGGAGGTGACGAGGTGGGCGACGTCGGCCGGCGGATGGTTGATCTGGACGCCGATGAAGATGGCGCCGGCGGCCGCGGCGCAGAGGCCCGCGGTCGCGGTGAGACGGCTGGTGGTGATGTGCACGTCGGACTCCTTCGTTCGGGGCCGGGCTCGTGTGTCCGGCGACGAAGGGCACGTTAGGAACCGATGTGGTGATCGCACATCACCAAGTGATGTGATTTCGGCCGGTGACCTGCGCTGCGCTGACGCTCAGAGACCGAGGTCCGCGGCTCGACGTACCGCGGCGCGGCGGGTGTTCACGTCGAGCTTGGAGAAGATGTGCTTGGTGTGCGTGCGCAGCGTGTTCACCGAGACGAAGAGCTCTCGCGCGATCTCCGGCCCGCTGAGCTCGGTCGCCAGCAGGCGCAGCACTTGGCGCTCACGCTCGCTGAGTCCCTGATCGAACGCGCGTCCAGCGGAGGCGGGTGTGGGTGCGGGTGCGGGTGCCGACGCTCGCTGTGCAGCGGACAGCAGGTGCTCGGCGTGCGTGCGTACGTCGTGCGCCCCGGTGCGCGCGACCTGCACGAGCGACTCCGCCATCGGCTGTCCCTCGTCGAGAAAGAGCCGGCAGTAGCCGGCCGGCACCCCCGAGGTGAGGGCGCAGGCAAGGTCGGCCGCGGCCGAGTCCCCGTCGCCGCTCGCGCGGTGCGCGAGCGCTCGCACCAATCCCACCTCGGCGAGGCTGCCGTCGCGGCCCGCCGCCTGCGCGGCTTCCCGGACACGGCCAAGCAGGTCGAGCGCCTCGAGCGCGTCACCTTCGGCGACGAGCAGCCGGGCGAGGGTGAGCTGGTCGTACTGAGCCAGGTAGCTCGGCGCATCCGCCGGTGCGATCCCGCGCTCGCGCGCCCATGCCCGCGCGTCCTCGAGGCGATCCTGCACGATCCATACCCGCGCCCGGGTCGCGGCGATCGGCCGCACGTCCGGAAAGTAGCCGGGCAGGAACAGCGGCTCGGCCTGGTCAAGCATCGCGATCGCGCCATCGAGGTCGCCTCTCGCCCGCAGCAGCGCGGCCATCGCCGTGTACCAGCGGTGCCGGTTCTCCAGCAGCGAAGCCCGGTCGCCGAGCTCGCGTGCGAGCTCGAGGTGCTCCGCGGCCCCGTCGAGGTCGCCCTGCTCGCGGCGGACGTCCGCGAGGCCGACATGCAGGTCGCCGGTGCAGGAGAGTACGGGGCCGGGGTGGCTGTCCGCCGCGGCCACTGCGCGTTCGTAGAGCCGGCGCGCCTGCAGCGGACGTCCGCGCGCCAGCCACATGCTCGCCAGCACGACGGTCGCGCCCAGCTCGTCTGCGACCATGCCGGCCGCGTGCAGGCTCGCGACCGCCTCGGTGAACGTCTCCACCGCGATGGCGAGATCGCCGGCGGCCCACGCCGCGAGACCGACGAACCCCGCGGCGGCACCACGCGGGAAGTGGTCGTCCGGCCCGGCCAGCGCGAGCGCCCGGCGAGCGTGCGCGACCGTACCGTCGACGTCTCCCCGGGCCTGGGCGACCGAGGCGCGGTAGACCGCGATCATCGCCGGGAGGGAGCGGATCTCGCCCTCTCGCTCCCCGGCCGCGTCGGCCAGCGGGCCCGCCGTGGGGATCGTCAATGGCGGCGGCTTGTCGAGACCAGCTTCGGCGGCATCGAGCCACGCCTCCACCCCGTCGAAGTCACCCTCGGAGAGCCGGCTCGCTCCCACGTAGGTGGCGAGCAGCGGTCGGCGACGCACGACGTCGTCGGGCAGCGCGGGTAGCCAGTCGAAGAACACGCGATCCTGGCGCCGCCGGCGCAGGTCGGCCAAGGTGAGCTCCATGAGGTCGGCGGTGTGCTCGTGGTCGCCGCTCGCGATCGCATGCCGTACGGCATCGACGAGCAGCCCGTGCTCGGAGAGCCACCGGCTGGCTGCGGCGTGTAGCTCACCGACCCGATTGGCATGCCGGGCAACGAGACGGGCACGTAGTGCGTCGGCGAAGAGGTGGTGATAGCGGTACCACCGGCGCTCGTCGTCGAGGGGGACGACGAACAGGTTCTCGCGCTCGAGGGTCTCAAGCATCGACTGACCGTCGGAGCGACCAGTCAGGTCGTCGCACAGGCCGGCGGTGAGC
This sequence comes from Solirubrobacteraceae bacterium, assembly GCA_035552815.1. GTDB lineage: Bacteria > Actinomycetota > Thermoleophilia > Solirubrobacterales > Solirubrobacteraceae > Palsa-465. The sequence continues at coordinate 3,467 of DASZKU010000022.1, forward strand.
TGATCGAGCACGGAGGTGTCGAGCAGGAATGCCCGCACCGGGTCCGGCTGCTGTCCCAGAACCTCCTCAACGAGGTAGTCGAGAACGAACCGGTGGCTTCCAGAGAAGGCCTCGACGAACCCAGCGACGTCTCCCGACCCATCGGCGGCGCCGGCATGCGTCCGGGCCGACAGCGCGGCCAGCTGAAGCCCGGCCGCCCACCCCTCGGTGCGCGCCTCGAGCGCAGCAACGAGCGCGGGCTCGAGCTCCAGCCCCATCACCTCGTTGAGGAACGCCTCCGCTTCATCGGCGGTGAACCTGAGGTCCGCGGCCCGCACCTCCACGAGCTCGCCGCGCGCACGCAGGCGGGACAGCGGGAGCGGCGGGTCGGCCCGAGTGGCCACCGCGAGCGTGACCTGCGAAGGCAGATTGTCCAGGAGAAAAGTCATCGCCTCATGGACGGCCGCCTCGTCGATGACGTGGTAGTCGTCGAGCGCCACCACCATCGGACCGGCGAGGATGTCGAGATCGTTGATCAGGCTGACCAGCACGGCATCGGCTGGAGTGGCACCACCGGCCTCCAGCAGGGCGAGAGCGTCGACACCAGCCTCGGGCTCGGCGGTCTGAATCGCGGCCAGGAGGTGGGTCAGAAACAGTCGGAGGTCGGCGTCGCCCGGGTCGAGAGCCAACCACGCCACTCTCCGCTGCGGCGTCCCGGCCGCCAGCCACTGCGCCAGAAGCGTGGTCTTGCCGAACCCAGCCGGTGCCGCGACGAGGACGAGCCGAGGTACTTCGCCTCCGTCCGCCCGCAGTTGATCGGTGATGCGGGTGCGCTGCACCAGGCGACGACGCGGCAAGGGCAGGTGCAGCTTTGTACCCAGCACAGACATGCGCTCAGCGTAGGCCCATCGTTGGCTCAGCGGACAAGCGACCGCCGATAACTCGCCCCCCTACATCAGTAGCTGCATCGCCACCAGCATGTAGACCATCCCCAGGGTCATGGCCGACATCGACACCCGGAGGTCGCGGTAGCAGATGAGGGGCGCGGCGGCGGCGGCGCCGACGGAGCCGTCGGCCATCACCGTGAAGCCCGCGCGCAGGGTGAAGCGGTCGATGCTGCGCATCCGGTCGGTGCCCCAGAGGAGGGACTGGACGATGAAGTAGGCGACCAGGAGCCAGGTGACCGGGGCCTTGAAGCCGTTGGGCGACCACATGTAGATCATCGCCGCGAGGTCGGTGGCCATGACCACCCAGAGGGCGTTGAGGGTCTTGCGTTCGAGGACCTCGGTGACGATCCAGGCGGTGACGGCGACGGTGGCGGCGCCGAAGACGATCTGCCAGAAGCTGCTGGGGATGTTGAGGTGGTCGATCGAGGCGGGGGCGGACATGAACGCCATCCCGATGGCCATGAGCACGTGGCCGGAATGCCAGAGGCGGCGCTGGCCGCCGGTCTCGAAGAGGTGGCGCAGGTGGATGAGGAAGACGGCGAGGAAGGCGAGGGTCCAGATCACCGCGAGCCAGGTGGGAAGGATGTTGGTGGCCCCGTGGGACCCGCCCATGGACATACCTCCGGCGCCGACCGAGCCGTGGCCGCTGCCCATGCTCATGTTCATGTTCATCCCGCCCATGCCAGAAACCTACTCCTCGGACCGAGTGCGCTTGGGTTGTACGCCACGAGATCCCGGCCGGATCACCTCGGCGGACGCTCCGAGACTCGCACACGAGCCCTGGAGCAGAGGATATCGGGCGCCGTCGTGATCCGGTCCCGGCCGCCGTGCGTAGGCCGTGAGACATGCGAACGGAGCACGCCACCTGCGCCGCCGAGGCGGTCGAGGTGACGCTCGCCGTAGGCGGGATGAACTGTGGCGCCTGCGCGGCGCGCGTGGAGCGCTCGCTGAACCGCCGCGGGGACGTGGTGGCGCGGGTCAACTACGCCACCGAGCGGGCGACCGCGACGATCCCTCCGAACGTGCCGGTCAAGCGGCTCATCGACGAGATCACCTCGGCCGGCTACACGGCCGAGCTCGTGGGCGAGGATCCCCACCGTGAAGCCGCCGAGTCGGCCGAGTCCGGCGAGCTCGCCGGGCGCATGCGCTCACTGCGCAACCGTCTCCTCGTCGCCGCGGCGCTCTTCATGCCCCTGTGCGACTACTCGATCGAGTTCTCGAACCACCCCGCGCAGCGCTTCGCGGGCTGGCAGTGGCTGATGGTGGCGCTGGCCGCGCCGGTGGTGGCCTGGGCGGGCTGGCCCTTCTACCAGTCGGCGCTGCGCAACGCGCGCCACCGCACGACGACGATGGACACCCTGGTGTCGCTGGGCATCCTCGCGGCCACCGGGTGGTCGCTCTACTCGATGTTCGCCCTCGACACCGGCCTCGCCCACGGCGCCAGCGGCGGCGTCTACCTCGACGTGCCCGGCGGGGTGATCATGTTCCTCCTCGCCGGTCGCTACTTCGAGCTCTGGTCACGTCAGCGCAGCGGCAACGCTCTGCACGGGCTGGCCGCGGTGGGCGCCCGCGAGGTGGCGGTGATCGACGCCGACGGCCGCGAGCACAGGCGGCCGGTCGCCGAGCTCGCGGTCGGCGATCGCTTCGTGGTCCGCCCCGGCGAGACGGTGGCGAGCGACGGCGAGGTCGTGCTCGGGCGATCCTCGGTCGACGAGAGCGTGATGACCGGCGAGTCGCGCCCCGTCGAGACGGGACCCGGGGACGCCGTCCTCGGGGGCACCGTCGCCCTCACCGGCCGCATCGTCGTGCAGGCGACCAGGGTGGGCCGCGAGACCCAGCTCGGGCACATGCGGCGGCTCGTCGAGCACGCTCAGAGCGAGAAGGCCGCCGTCCAGCGGCTCGCCGATCGGATCTCCGCGGTGTTCGTGCCCGCGGTGCTCGTCATCGCCCTGCTCACCCTCGGCGTCCGGCTCCTCACCGCCGGCGCGACGAGCGCGGCGTTCAGCGCCGCCATCTCCGTGCTCATCATCGCCTGCCCATGCGCCCTCGGCCTCGCCACCCCGGCGGCGCTCTTCGTCGCCTCCCTGACGGGCGCCAACCGAGGGATCTTCTTCAAGGGCTACCGCGCTCTCGAGGCCTCCCGCCACATCGACACCGTGCTCCTCGACAAGACGGGCACGCTCACCGAAGGCGAGATGACGCTCATCGACATCGAGGTCGCCGACGGGCACGACGAGGACGAGGTCCTGCGCTGGGCGGGGGCGGTGGAGCGGGCCTCCGAGCACCCCGTCGCGCGCGCCGTGGCCGCCGCCGCGGTCGAGCGCGTGGGGCACGACCTGCCCGAAGTGGACGCCTTCACGGCCCTGCCCGGGATCGGCGCGCGAGGACAGATCCAGGGCCACGAGATCTTCATCGGCCGCGCCGACGTCGACCCCGGCCGCCCGGGAGCGCCGGCGAACAAGCTGGCCGCGCGGTGCGCGGCATGGGAAGCCCTCGGGCGCACCGTGGTCGTCGTGCGCCGCGACGAGCAGGTGATCGCGGCCCTGGCCGTGGCCGACGCGATCCGGGCCTCGGCCGCGCCCGCGGTGCGCGAGCTCCAGGCCCTCGGGCTGCGCTGCGTCCTGCTCACCGGAGACAACGTGGCGACGGCGCACGCGGTGGCCGAGGCGGTCGGGGTGCGGGAGATCGTGGCCGGAGCGCTCCCCACCGAAAAGGTCGCGGTCATCCGCCGCCTCCAGGAAGCGGGCAGGTGCGTGGCGATGGTGGGCGACGGGGTCAACGACGCGCCGGCGCTGGCGAGCGCCGATCTCGGGCTCGCGGTGGGCTCGGGCACCGACATCGCGATCAACGCCGCCGACCTCATCATCGTCCGCGATGACCTGCGGGTGGCGGCGACGGCGATCGCCCTGGCGCGGCGGACCCTGAACACGATCCGCGGCAACCTCGCCTGGGCCTTCATCTACAACCTCGCGGCCATCCCCCTCGCCACCCTCGGCCTCCTCAACCCCCTGATCGCCGGCGCGGCGATGGCGCTCTCCTCGACCTTCGTCGTCCTCAACAGCTCGCGCCTGCTCAGGCCCGGCGCGTCCCGTGAGCACCGAGAGCGGAGAGGGCTGAGAGCGGCGACGCGCGCGCCGGTCCTCGCCCCGGACAAGCCCTAACCCGGGAAGCTCGCCTGCACCGCGAACCCGCCGGCGGGCTGGGCGCGGACGAGGAGCGCGCCCGCGTGGGCGCGGGCGATGGCGTCGGCGATGGAGAGACCGAGGCCGACGCCGTCGCGGTCGGCGACCCGGGAGCCGTCGAGGCGCTCGAAGGGCTGGAGCAGGCGCTCGACGTCGTCGGGGGGGACGACGGGGCCGGTGTTGACCACGGAGATCGTCGCGTCTGATCCGGACGTGCGCGTGGATACGTGCACCGATCCCCCGGGGACGTTGTGCCTGACCGCGTTGTCGACGAGGTTCGCCACCAGGCGTTCGACGAGGCGCGGCTCGCCGCGGACCGGTGCCGATTCGAGCGCCGTCTCGAGCTCGAGGCCGCGCTCCTCGAGCTCGTGCTCGCGCGTCGCCAGCACCGCCTCGGCCATGGGCGCGAGGTCGAAGGGCTCGCGGCGCTCGATCCCGCGCTCGCTGCGCGCCAGGGTGAGGAGGGCCTCGATCAGCCGCTCCTGCTGCTCGCCGGCGGCGAGGACCCGCTCGTGGCTCGCGCGCAGCGACTCGACGGTGGCGTCGGGGTCGCCGAGGGCGACCTCGGCGACGGTGCGCTGGCGGGCCAGGGGGGTGCGGAGCTCGTGCGAGGCGTTGGCGACGAACTGACGCTGGGCTTCGAAGGAGGCCTCGAGCCGGCCGAGGAGCCCGTCGAAGGTGCTCCCGAGCTCGTGGAGCTCGTCGTTGGGCCCGTCGAGCGCGAGCCGCTGATCGAGGCTGGTGGCGGAGATGTCGCGCGCCGCCGCGGTGATCGTCCGCAGCGGCCGGAGCACGCGACCGGCCACGAGCCAGCCGAGGACGATGGAGATGACGGCCATGACCCCGAGCGCGAGCAGAGAGGTGATGAGGAGGTTGTGAAGCTCGTCCGAGGGTTGGCGGCGGGCAAAGGTGATGACGCGACCGAGCTTTGTGGCGACCTGCTTGACCTGGCCCTGGGCGCTCGTGAGGCGCTGCTGCGAGGCCTTGATGGCGGCGATGGCGGCGGGGTTGCCGCGGACACCGGCGGGCACGACCAGGAACTTTGTCCGCGGCGAGGGCAGCTCTCGGGTCGCCGATGGCGGCGGGACATTTCGGCCGATGAAGCTGACGTTGGCCGAGGACGTCGCGTTGCGCACCACCAGGTTGGTGATGGTGAGGAGGATGCCGCCCGAGATGAGGAACAGCGTTCCGTAGAGCAGGGTGAGCTTGAGCCGCACGGTGCGGCGGGGCGCGCGCATGGTCAGATCCGGTAGCCCGCCTGGGGAATCGTCTCGATCACGGGCGGATCGCCGAGCTTGCGGCGCAGGCGGCTCATCGTCACCTTGACCGTGGTGGTGAACGGGTCGGCGGCCTCGTCCCACACACGGGCGAGGAGCTCCTCGGCCGAGACGACCCGGCCCTGGGCGGCGAGCAGGAGCTCGAGGATGCCGAATTCCTTGGGGCCGAGGAACAGGAGCTCGCTCCGCCGCCACACGCGGCGCTCGGCGGTGTCGAGGCGCAGGTCGCCGTGGACGATGACGGGCGGGAGGGCGGGGTGGGAGCGGCGGGCCAGGGCGTGGACGCGCGCCAGGAGCTCGGCGAAGGCGAAGGGCTTGGCCAGGTAGTCGTCGGCGCCGCGACCGAGACCGTCGACGCGATCGTCGATGGTGGCGGCGGCGGTGAGCATGAGGACGCGGCTGCGCGCGCCCGCCGCCACGATCTCGGCACATACCTGATCGCCGTGGAGCCCGGGCAGGTCACGGTCGAGGAGGACGACGTCGTAGTCGTTGACGAGCGCACGCTGGAGCCCGGAGCGACCGTCGAGGGCGACGTCGACGGCCATGTGAGCGCGGCGCAGGCCCACCCCGATCGCCTCGGCGAGCTCTCTGTCGTCCTCGATGACGAGCACACGCAATGTCGCTCTCCTCTCGATCCCCTCGCACGTCTGGCGCCAGGATCGCGCGCCCATGGTTGCACGCCGGTTACATGTTGGGCCAGGGAGTCACGGCGCCAGCGCCAGCTTGGCCGCGTCGCGCAGCGCACCGGGGTGGGCGATCAGGGCGGCGGTGGCGAGGCCGACGGCCTGCACCTGCTTGGCGCGGACGGCGAACACCCCGCCTCCGCTCGTCACCACCAGCCCGCGCCCGTCGGCGTGCAGGGCAGCGCGGCCATAGCGGCGCTCGACGGTGGCGAGCGAGCTCCCCGGGCCGATCCCCCGCAGCCGGAAGCCGGCCGCGGTCGAGAGGACCAGCGACACGGCGTCGCGGCGGGTGAGGACGACGCCGACCTGGCCCCCGCCGATCACGCAGTAGCCCCAGGCGCGGCGACCGCGCACGCTGGGGACGCCGAGGCGGCCGAGGATCTCACCGTGCGAGGCGCCGAGCGCGATAGCGCCGATGGCGCCGGGCCCGGTGGCCAGCGCGGGCGCCAGGCACGCCGGCCCCGAGCGGGTCGCCATGATTCTCACCTGCGCGAGCTCGGTGCTCGGGCCCAGAACGATCTTCAGCCGGTTGGTGGCCGCCGGGAGGGCCCGGCCGGGGAGGAGCTCGGCGAGGAGCTCGTGTCCGCCCACCGACGGCGCCGGCGCGGTCGCGGCGAGCGGGATCGGCGTCCACGTGGTGCCGTTGGGAGACCCGTAGGCGAGGATGCGCAGGGTCTTGGGGTAGTAGGCCTTGAGCTCGAAGCTGGCGATCTGGCTGGCGCGGTAGTCGAGGAAGACGTTGTGCTTGCCCGCGGGGGTGGCGCGGGAGCCGGCGTAATTGAAGTCGGCGGGGCTCGAGTGATCGAGCTTGAGGGCGCGGGAGTGGGCGTAGGTGAGCCGGAGGTTGTTGATGTTGTCGGCGAGCGTCGTCGTGCCCTGGTCGAGCCCGGCCGGGGTCCCGAAGCCGTGCGAGGTGAGGACGACGAGACCGTCGGCGGGAAGCTGGACGGTGATTCCCGCCGAGGGCTGGGCGACCAGGGTCTGAGCGGGAACGGGCAGGCGGTTGGCGTCGACGGGCTGCCCGGCGGGGAGGTAGTCGTACTGAGCGAGGGTCAGCGGCGTGGTGAGCGCGGGCAGGGTAAGCGTCATCGCACTCGGCGTCCCCGAGTCGTTGACGATGGCGAGCGAGAGGTCATCGCCGGCGCCGTTGGGGACGCGCGCCGCCGCCACCCTCACCCCGGGCACGCCCGTGCTCGGCACCACCAGGGGCTGGGACCCGGCGGGAAAGGCGCGGGAGAGCACCGACCACGCGTAGTACCAGGGACGCGTCTGGAGGTCGGAGGCGGGATAGCCGTTCTGTCCGCCCAGCGAGTTCCAGAAGCCCCACTGCTTGAGGTTGAGGTTGCCGTAGCCGCCGCCGGTGTGCATGGCGTCGTCGAGATCCCAGGCGCTCGCCCCCGAGAGGCCGGCGGCGATGGCCTGGATCATCATGTCCCCCATCCACACGCCGTAGTTGAAGCTCGTGATGTTGGGCTGGCTGTCGACGAAGGTGCTGGCGCCGGTGGCGCTCGGATCGAGCAGCGATCGCAGCGCCGGGGTCATGAGGGCGTTGCGCGCCGTGAACGGCGTCACCTGGCGAGCGGTGAGCCCGACCTCGCCGGCGATGTAGGGCTTGGCGGGCGAGTCGAGGTTCGAGATCTCCTCGCGCCGGGCCCTGACCTGGTCGCCGTAGACCCCGTTCTCGACCCCCCAGATCGTCGCGTAGCGGTGTGAGTCGTAGGCTCCGATGAGGCCGGGGATCGACTGTAGGGTGCCGGTGACCCAGGAGTCTCCGCTGAGCGGATTGTCGCTGTCGAGGCCCGAGCTCGCGTCGGCGGCCTGGGCGACCTGAGTGTCGTCCCACGAGTTGGCGTTGTCGGGGCCCACGAGGCGGAGCCAGCTCTGGTAGCCGAGCTTGGTGAACTCGGCCGAGACCGTCTTCATGATCCCCGTCCAGCACGAGAACGCGCAGGTGGCGGAGCCGTTGGGCTCGTTCATCACGTTGTAGTAGCGGATGACCGTGTACCCGTAGGTGGTGTGCAGGGCGCCGATGAAGTCGGCGGGGATGCGCGCGTCGTTCTGGATCAGCGGGTTCCCCCAGTCGCCGAGGATGACGGTGATCCCGCGGCTCTGGGCATAGTTGAGGATGGCCAGGAGCTCCTGCACCTTCCACGAGGTCCAGTGATAGGTGGGGTTACCGGAGGAGTCGTAGCCGGCGAAGTAGTCAGACGCCGGCTCGATCACGCGCAGCAGTCCCGGGCGCATGAAGTCCAGGCGCTCGGTGATGAGCTGCCAGTTGAGCTGACTGGTGTTGAGGGTGTCGTAGGGATCGAACTGCGTCCCCAGCCCCATGAACGTCGGCCCCGAGAGCTCGTCGGTGTAGAGCGTGAGCGCAGGCCCCGCGGCGCGTGCCCCGGGCACGTGGAGCGCGAGCGTGAGCACGAGCAGGCATATCGCGCCCAGCCAGCGCATCAACCTCATGGCGCCCGAGTATGGAGAACACCCTGCCCCCAGGGCGCAAGCGACGTTGCGCGGCGCTATTCGCGGTCGCTATTCGGTGACCAACGACGCCTCGCCCACCGGCGCGACGGTGCGGATATTTCCCGGGAGGATGACCACGGCGACGATGAGTCCCAGCGCGAAGATGCCCGCCGCCCACCAGAACGCGGTCGTGTAACCGTGGATCAGGGCGGCTCCCGCCGAGGCGTGGATGTGGCTCGCCGCGTAGCTCGCCGCGGCGCTCGCGAAGAGCGTGCTCAGAAGCGCCGTGCCCACCGAGCCGCCGACCTGCTGGGAGATGTTGACCATGGCCGAGGCGATCCCCGCCTCGTTGCGCTCGACGCCCAGGGTGGCGGTGCTGAAGGCGGGCGCGAAGATGCAGCCCATGCCGAAGCCGATGAGGATCAGGCCCGGGAGGACCTCGCCGGCGTAGGAGCCGCCGGGAGTGAGCCGGGTGAAGAGGATCATGGCGACGATCCCCACCGTCATACCCGCGGCCACCAGGGGCTTGGCGCCCGTGCGGTGCAGAACCCGGGTCTGCACGGTGGTGGCGGTGACGACGATCATCGCCGTCATGGGAAGGAAGGCGACGCCGGTGCCGATGGGCGAGAAGCCGAGGTTCTGCTGCAGGTAGTAGGTGAGGAAGAGGAAGACGCCGAACACCCCGGAGCCGGCGAGGGCGATGGCCGCGTAGGCGCCGCCGCGGGCGCGATCCCACACCACGTGGGGGGGAAGCAGGGGGTCCTTGACGCGGCGCTCGATGGTGACGAAGGCGGCGAGGAGGACGACGCTGGCCGCCAGCGCGATGACCGTCACCGGGGCCGACCACGAGTGCGTCTCGGCGTTGGAGAACCCGTACACGAGCGCGAAGAGCCCGAGCGAGCCCACGAGCACGCCGGGCACGTCGATGCGCGGGCGCTCGGGATTGCCCTGGTTGACGAGCAGGCGCAGGGCGAAGAGGGTGGTGGGCACGGCGATGGCGAGGTTGACGTACAGGCACCAGCGCCATGACAGCGCCTGGGTGAGCACGCCGCCGAGGATGAGCCCGACCGAGGCGCCGCCGCCGGCGATGGCGCCGAAGATCCCGAACGCCTTGGGCCGGTCGGGCGCGCCGGCGAAGGTCACGGTGAGGAGCGAGAGCGCCGAGGGGGCGAGCAGGGCGCCGAACACGCCCTGGAGCGCCCGCGCGGCCACGAGCATGCCAAAGGACTGAGCCAGGCCGCCGAGCGCCGAGGCGATCGAGAAGCCGATGAGACCGGCGACGAACGTCCATTTGCGGCCGAAGAGGTCACCGAGCTTGCCCCCCAGGAGGAGGAGGCTCCCGAAGGCGAGCGCGTAGGCGGTGATGATCCACTGCCGGTTGTCATTGGAGAAGTGCAGCGCCTTCTGGGCCGAGGGCAGGGCGATGTTGACGATCGTCGCGTCGAGCACGACCATGAGCTGGGCCACGCCGAGCAGCGCGAGCACGGCCCATCGGTTCGGTTCGGGGCGATGCCGGGCTTCGGCCATCGGGGACTCGCTTTCCTGGTCGGGTTCCTACAGCGTAACGATCAGTAACTAGTTGGTGCCTCGCAAACAATTTGTATCACACCAGCCACATCGTTACACTTCGCGCATGGCCCTCCCGGCAACCCTCTCGAGCACCGGGGTCCCCTGTGCCGCGTTGCTCGTCCACCTCGCCCGCCGCATGCGCCTGCGGGTGGAAGAAGCGCTGGCACCGCTCGGCCTGCGACCGCGTCACCTCGTCGCCCTGACCGTGCTCCGCGACCACCCCGGGAGCACCCAGCAGTCCCTCTCGGGAGTGCTGCAGATCGACCGCACCAACCTCGTCGGCCTCCTCAACGAGCTCGAGAGCGCCGGGCTCATCGAGCGGCGGCGCTCGAGCGAGGATCGCCGGCGCCACACCGTGCACCTCACCGACGTCGGGTCAGCGCGCCTGGCCGAGGCGGAGACCGCGGTCGCCGTCGCCGAGGACGAGATCCTCGTCAGCCTCGACGACTCCCAGCGCGAATCGCTGCACCTGCTCCTCCATGAGGCGAGCGAGGGTCACCTCGCCGATTGCCGCGCCGCGGCCCTGCGCGAAGAGGCGGACTGCTCAGGCGGGCACGGTGGCTAGCCGGGCCCGCTCTTCGGTGTAGAGCCGGTCGGCGAACACCCCGGCCGGGTGGGCGCGCAGGCGCCTGACCTCGCGCGCCGCGGGGTCGGGCATCGCCTCGGGAGGCGGGAGCGGCGAGCCGTAGCGCTCGGGGAGGAGCATGGGCGCGGCGAGCGCCGCGAAGGTGAGATCGGCGGCCGTGAACCGGTCGCCGAGGAGGAAGCGCCGTCCGTCGGAAAGGCGCGCGGCGATGTCGTCGAAGACGCCGTCGACGCGCACGAGCGCCACCTTGGCCGCGGTGGCCTCGACGCCCAGCACCTTCCGGAGCACGACGCCCACCGCCGAACCGCCGACGCGGAAGAAGCGCCGCTCCCAGGTGGGCACCCCCGCCACCGCCCACTGCCCGAGCTCCTGGACCACGGGGAGCGTCTGTTCGTACATCCACAGCCTGCCGTCGGGTCCGAAGCCCTCGTCGAGCCAGTCCTCGAGCTCGGCGGCCTCGGCGCCGAGCTCGCCTTCGGGGTACAGGCGCCGCTCGGGCTCGGTGCGAGCGTCGGCCCAGCGCAGGATGTCGGTGGAGTCGGCGATCACCTGCCCGTCATCGGTGACGAACACGGGCACCTTCCGCCCGCCGCCGGCGCGCTTGGCGGCGACCATGTGGATCATCTGCAGGTGCGGCTCCTCGACGTAGTCGACGCCCGCGCGGTCGAGCCCCCAGCGCGCCTTCTCGCAGAAATGGCTGATGGGAATGGTCACCAGGCGCGCGGGCATGCCGCGAGTCTGGCAGACCCGCGCGATGCGGGGGCTATTTCTTCTCGCGCTCGCGAGCGTCTTCCCCGCCGCGCCGGCGGCTATCGTGAGGATCGGTGACCGAGCAGGGCACGCCGACGATCTACGAGTGGGGCGGTGGCCGCGAGGCGTTCGCGCGCTGGCTCGACGTCTTCTACGACCTCGTCGAGGGCGACGAGCTCCTGAGCCCCGTGTTCGGGGGGAGCGTCGGCGAGGAGCACCGCGACCACGCCACGAGCTGGTGGTGTGAGGTCATGGGCGGCCCCGCCGAGTACACCGAGCGGCTCGGCGGCTACGAGCACATGCTCGGCCGCCACCTCGGCCTCGGCATCACCCCCGAGCAGCGACTGCGCTTCGTCACCCTGCTGAGCCGCGCCGCCGACGATGCCGGCCTCCCCGACGACCCGGAGTTCCGGGCGGCGATCATCGGCTACGCGGAATGGGGCACCCGGCTCGCCGTCCATAACTCGCGCCCCGGGGCCGAGGTGGCGCGCCACGCGCCCGTCCCGCGCTGGGGCTGGGGCGTCGCCCCCCCGTACCAGCCGTAGTGGCGACCCGCCGCGGATGACCCTGTTCGCAGAAGTCGTGGCCGCCTCGACGGACGTCGCGGCGACGAGTTCGCGCTCGCGCAAGGTCGCCGTCCTCGCCGAGCTCCTGAGGGGCCTCGACGCCGACGAGGTGGCGAGCGCCGTCGGCTTCCTCTCCGGGGTCCCGCGCCAGGGGCGCGTCGGTGTCGGCTACTCGACGATCTACGGGATCGAGGTTCACCCGGCCGGCGATCCGTCCCTCACCGTGGACGATGTCGATCGCGCGATCTCCGGCATCGAAGCGTCCGTCGGGAGCGGATCGGCGACGGCTCGCAGGGAGCTCCTCGGCGGACTCCTCGGCCGCGCCACCGAGCCCGAGGCGGGCTTCATCAGGCGGCTCCTCACGGGCGAGCTCAGACAGGGCGCGCTCGGCGGGGTGATGGCGGATGCGGTCGCCAGGGGCGCCGGCGTCTCCGGGGTGCTGGCGCGACGGGCGCTCATGCTCTCCGGCGATCTCGGAGAGACGGCGGCGATCGCGATGACGACGGGCGAGGAAGGCCTGCGGGCGATTGGCCTCGAGATCTTCCGGCCCATCCTCCCGATGCTCGCCTCGACGGGCGCGAGCGTGACCGAGGCCGTGGCCGGCTTCGAGCTCGCGTCGGTGGAATGGAAGCTCGACGGGATCCGCGTCCAGATCCATCGCCGCGATGACGAGGTACGCATCTACACCCGCAACCTCAACGACATCACCGCCGCGCTGCCCGGGATCGTCGACGTGGTGCGTCGTCTGCCGGTGAGGCAAGCGGTCTTCGACGGCGAGGCGCTGTGGATGCGCGACGACGGTCCGGCTGGCTTCCAGCACACCGTTTCGCAGATCGACGCCGACGCGCCCCCGGAGGGGGTCGTGACCTTCCTCTTCGACCTCCTGCACCTCGACGGCGACGATCTCCTCGATACGCCGCTGCGCGAGCGTGCCGCGCGGCTCGGGGCGATCGCACCAGGGCTCAAGGTCCCCGGGATCCTCACCGCGGACCCCGAAGCGGCGGGCCGCGTCCTCGATGACTCGCTGCGCGCCGGCCATGAGGGCGTGGTGGTGAAAGATGCGGCGTCGTCCTACGCGGCCGGCCGCCGCGGCAAGGCATGGCGCAAGGTCAAGCCGGTGCGCACCTACGACCTCGTCGTGCTCGCCGCGGAATGGGGTCATGGACGACGCCGAGGGTGGCTGTCGAATATCCACCTCGGCGCCCGTGACCCTGGATCGGCGGGATTCGTGATGGTCGGAAAGTGCTTCAAGGGCTTGACCGACGAGCTTCTGCGGTGGCAGACCACAGAGCTCCTCGGACGCGAGACGGGCCGGCACGGGATCGCCGTGCTCGTGCGACCCGAGCTCGTCGTCGAGATCGCGCTCGACGGGGTCCAGTCCTCCACCCGCTACCCGGGCGGACTGGCGCTCAGGTTCGCCCGCGTCAAGCGCTACCGGCCCGACAAGGCCGCCGAGGAGGCCGACACCATCGACGAGCTCCGGGCGCTGCTCCACGCGAGGCAGTGAGGCCGCGAGGCCGCGAGGCAGTGAGGCGGCGGCGGCTCAATATCGCTGGACGGCTATATGCCGTCATGGCTATACTCATCGGCCACCGATGAGATCAGCCGATCCCCGCTGTCTACTCCTGCGAGGACCGCGCAAATCGAACGGAGGAACCGATGACGCCGACAAGCTCCGATAGTCGTGCCCGCTGGATGGCCCTGGTGGTCCTGTGCCTGGGATCGCTGATGATCGTCCTCGACAGCACGATCGTCAACGTCGCGCTGCCCTCGATCAAGAAGGACCTGGGGTTCTCGCAGACTTCGCTGGCCTGGGTCGTCAACGGGTACCTGCTCACCTTCGGCGGCTTCCTCCTCCTCGGCGGGCGCCTCGGCGACCTGCTCGGCCCGCGCCGGCTCTTGCTCGCCGGGATCGCCCTGTTCACCGTCGCTTCGCTGCTGTGCGGCTCGGCGGGGAGCCAGGGCATGCTCGTCGCCGCCCGGGTCATCCAGGGATTCGGCGGCGCCGTCGTCTCGGCGGTGGCCCTCTCGCTGATCATGTCCCTGTTCGTCGAGCCCGCCGACCGGGCCAAGGCGATGGGGGTGTTCGGATTCGTGGCCGCCGGCGGCGGCACTCTCGGCGTCCTCCTCGGAGGGATCCTCACCGATGTCCTCAACTGGCACTGGATCTTCCTCGTCAACGTCCCCATCGGCATCGGCGTCGCCCTCCTCGCCCTCAGGGTCGTCCCCGAGGGAGCCCGGGCCGCCGCCGGCGTTCGCCTCGACGTCGCGGGTGCGTGCACGGTGACCGCCGCGCTCATGCTCGCCGTCTACGCGATCGTCAACGGCAACCAGGCGGGCTGGACCTCGGCGCAGACGCTCGGGCTCCTGGCGGGCACCGTCGTCCTCATCGCCGTCTTCCTGCTCGTCGAGTCACGGGCCCGCACGCCGCTCGTGCCCCTGGGGCTCTTCCGGCTGCGCAACCTGGCGACGGCCAACGTCGTCGGGGTCCTGTGGGCGGGCGCGATGTTCGCCTGGTTCTTCCTCGCGGCGCTCTACCTGCAGCTCGTCCTCGGCTACAGCCCGCTCCAGGTCGGCCTCGCCTTCCTCCCCGCCAACCTGATCATGGGCGCGTTCTCGCTCGGCATCTCCGCGAAGCTGGTGATGCGCTTCGGGCTCAAGCTCCCGCTCGCCGTCGGCCTCGTCCTCGCCGCCGCCGGCCTGGGGCTGTTCGCCCGCGCCCCCGTGGGCGGGCAGTTCACCACCGACGTGCTCCCGAGCATGATCCTCCTCGGCTTCGGCGCGGGGATGGCCTTCAATCCCGTCCTCCTGGCCGCCATGGGCGATGTCGAGCCCAGCGAGTCGGGCCTCGCCTCGGGCATCGTCAACACCTCGTTCATGATGGGCGGCGCCCTCGGCCTGGCCATCCTCGCCAGCGTGGCGGCGTCGCGGACCAGCCATCTCATCGCCTCGGGCCACCGCCACCTCGCCGCCCTGGACTCGGGCTACCACACCGCGTTCCTCATCGGCGCGCTGTTCGCCCTCCTCGCCGCCACCCTGGGCGCCCTCCTGCTCCAGGCCAAGGCGCCGGAGCCCGTCGTCGAGGACGTCCCCGAGCACGGCTGCGAGCCCGCGCTCGCCGACGCCTAGCGGTTCATGTCGGTCTTCGAAGTCCTCGCCGAGCCCCACCGCCGCCGGATCCTCGAGCTCCTGGGGCCGTCGGAGTGCTCGGTGAGCGACCTCGTAGAGCGGCTCGAGCTCAGCCAGCCCGCGGTCTCCAAGCACCTGCGGATCCTCCGCGAGGCCGGGCTCGTCGAGGTCCGCATCGACGCGCAACGGCGCCTCTACAGCGTCCGGGCCGGGCCGCTGCGCGCCCTCGACGAGTGGCTCGCGCCCTACCGGAACATGTGGGACACGCGCCTCGATGACCTCGAACGGCACCTGGACACGATGGGCGAGACGACGCCCGCCCGTTAGGAGGGACGATGTACGGCACCCTCGAGGAGCTCGACGACGGACGCTGGCAGCTGCGCTTCACCCGCACCCTTCGCCACCCGGTGGACACGGTGTGGCGGGCGATCAGCGAACCCGAGCACCTCGCCCACTGGTTCCCGACGACGATCGAGGGCGAGCGAGCGGCCGGGGCGCCGCTGCGCTTCACCTTCCCGGGCGGTCAGGCGCCGCCCTTCGACGGCGAGATGATCGCCTGCGACCCGCCCTCCCTGATGGAGCTGCGCTGGGGCCCCGACACCATCCGCCTCGAGCTGCGCCCCATCCCCGGCGGCACCGAGCTCACGCTCCTGGACACCCTCGAGGAGCTCGGCAAGGCGGCGCGCGACGGGGCCGGGTGGCACACGTGCCTGGATGCTCTGGAGGGCGACCTCGACGGTGCCGAGATCGCCCGCGAGGCGATCGACCGATGGAGCGAAGTGCATGAACGCTACGTCGAGGACTTCGGGCCCGAAGCCGCCGCCATCGGCCCGCCCGAGGGGTTCGAGTAACCAGGCGGCCACCGATGAGGTTCGTCCCCCCGCGCGGTCTACCGTGATGGACCGGAACACGAACCTGCCCAGAGGAGATCTCGATGACCCTTCCCCGCGTGGCATCACGAGACGAATGGGCGGCGGCCCGCAAGGAGCTGCTCGCCCAGGAGAAGGCGCTCACGCGCGCGCGTGACACCGTCAGCGCCGCCCGGCGCCGGCTCCCCATGGTCGCGGTCGAGAAGGACTACCGGTTCGAGGGACCGGTTGGGGCCGCCACCCTGCTCGACCTCTTCGAGGGCCGCCGGCAGCTCATCGTCGACCACTACATGTTCGACCCGGGCTGGGACGAGGGCTGCACGAGCTGCGCGGGCCGCGTCGACCAGTACGGCAACCTCGCCCATCTCCACGCCCGCGACACCACCATGGCCGTCGTCTCGCGGGCGCCACTGGCCAAGATCGAGCCCTTCAAGGCGCGCAAGGGCTGGACCTTCCCGTGGTACTCCTCCTACGGCAGCGACTTCAACTACGACTTCCACGTCACCCTCGACGAGCAAGTGGCGCCGCTCGAATACAACTACCGCACCAAAGAGGAGTGGGAGTCGACCGGCACCCCGCTCGACTTCGAGCAGCCCTTCGAGCTCCACGGCACGAGCTGCTTCCTGCGCGACGGCGACCGGGTCTTTCACACCTACTCGACCTACGCGCGCGGCACCGAGCAGGTGGGCGGCACTCACTATTACCTCGACATGACCGCGCTCGGCCGCCAGGAGAGTTGGGAAGCGGCGCTCACCGGCTAGCAGCGCTCAGAAGAGAATCGAGGGCAGGTATAGATGCCGGGGCGGGCGGGCGCTCATACGTTTGACGAGGGGGGCTAAAGGAGCGGCGAGAAGGATCCGTTCTAGAACCCATGAGGCGCACCCGGGTGTTGCGGCAGCTGATCGCAGATTCCATGTACGTGGTCGACGACCGGCTGCTCGCCGACGCGATCATGGCGCGGGTCAGGGCCCGGGCCACCGTACCCGGGATCTCGTTCGGGAACGAGCGCAACGCGCCCGCGGTCCGCTCCTTCCGGCTCGAGCACGAGGCGCGCTCGTTCCGGCTCGGCAGCCGGCCGCTGGCCCGCCGATAGCTGACCTTCGGGTTACGCCCGCCCGAGTATCGTCGCTGAGGTGCGAAGACCGCTTCGCAACCCGATCGTGGTCTCGGCGGTGGCGACCGCGCTCGCCGCCGTCGCGGTCCTGGCGATCGCCCACGCGACGAGCGCCGACGCCATCGGACGCGCCTTCAACCACGTCGATCTCAGGTGGATCGGTCTCATCGCGGGCGCCGAGCTCCTCGCCTATCCGGCCTATGTGATCGCCTACCGGTCGCTGGCCCAGGTCCACGGCCACGCCCCCCTCGCCCTCCCCATGCTCGCGCGCGTGGTGGTCGCGGGCTTCGGCCCCTTCGCCATCGGCGGCGGCTTCGGCATCGACCGGCAGGTACTGCACGGGCTCCAGGAGGACGAGCGCAGCGCCCGCGTGCGCGTGGTCGCCCTGGGCATCCTCGAGTGGGCGGTGCTCGCCCCCACCACGTGCGTGGTGGCGATCGTCTTCCTCGCCGAGCGCGCGAACATCCTCCCCTCGCTCCTGTGGCCGTGGGCGATCGGAGTGCCCGTGGGCTTCGCCGTCGCGCTGTGGGCGAGCACCCCGGAGCGGACCGAGCGCCTGGCGCGTATCGGGGGCAAGCGGCGCGACTGGATCGCCCGGATGCTCGAGGGAGTGGGCGTCCTCCACATGCTGATCCGCGACCCCCGCGGCCACATGGGCGCGTGGGTGGGCACGGCGATGTACTGGGCCGCCGACATCGCCGCCTTCTACGGCGGCCTGCGCACCTTCGGCCTCGACCCGAGCTTCGGCAAGGTGATCATCGCCTATGCCACCGGCTACGCCGCCACCCGCCGCTCGCTCCCGCTCGGCGGCGCCGGGATCACCGAGGCGCTCATGACCTACTCGCTGTACTGGGTGCGCGAGCCGCTCGCCCCCGCGCTGGCCGCCGTCGTCGCCTACCGCATCTTCAACTTCCTCCTCGCCGCCACCCCGGCCCTCATCGCCCACCGCCAGCTCCGCCCCGTGCTCGCCGTCGCCGATGAGCTCAGCCGCGCCCGCGCCAAGTCCGAGTCCTCACCGTAGGGCGCGGGGGACGGTGCGCAGATCGGGCGCGGGCGGCGGGCGCAGGCGCTGGTAGGCGAAGGCGCCGAGGAGGAGGAGCAGGCCGAGGACGATGAAGGAGAAGATCCGGTAGCCCGCGTCGAGAGTGGCGAGGTCGTAGAGGAAGACCTTGCCGGCGGTGATGAGGAGGATCCCGAGGGCGCCGAGCCTGAGGATGCGGTGGTCGCGGCGCAGGCCGAGGATGAGGGCGCCAACCCCGGTTAGCGCCCACAGACAGCTCAGGAGCATCTGGCCCTGCTGGCGCACGCCGAGGGCGAGGATGGCGTCGCCGGACTGAACCACGCTCGGCTGGAAGGCACTGACGATGACCACCGAGGCGAGGTAGAGGAGGGCGAGCGCGGCGCCGGCGGCGAGCGGCCCCGCCGTGGGCCGGCCGGCGACGGTGAGCTTGGCGCGGGCGATGATCAGGCAGGCGACGACGAGCCCCCCGAGCGCCGTGGCCGCCGCCGCGACGTCGCTCACCCCGAGGACGAGCGCCTGCAGCGGTGCCTCGATCGCGAAGGCGTGGACGTCGGCGCCGGCCAGGAAGATCATCGACGCCACCCCGGCGACGTGGTCGCCCCGGCGGCGGGCGATGCCCGCCAGGGCGGCGGCTTCCCCGGCCCACGCGAGGACGAGCTCGGCGCCGCTGAGGCTGATCGCCGTCAGGTAGGCGGTGACGGCGAGCCCGACCCCGTCGAGGACGATGCGCCACACCGGGTTCGAGCTCTTCGTGAGCCGCGCCGAGGTGAAGGCCGCCGCCGCCACGGCGGCGAGGGCGATGGTCGCGGCCACGTGGTCGTCGCCGTGCCCGAAGAGCCCGAGCGGAGTGGCCTGGCCGATGGCGACGAGGAGCGCGCCGGCGACATGACCGCCGAGCCCGACCTCGGTGACGGCGTGATCGTGGGGCCGCTTGCCGGTGCGGGCGACGAGGCGCGCGAAGAGCACGCCGGTGGCCGCGAGCCCGGCGGCGAGGACCGGGCCGCGGGCGAGGAGCGCGAAGGCGACGTCGCCGAGGAGGACCCCGAGGGTCAGGAGCAGGAGGGCGATGTCGGCGCCGACGCGCGGCACGCGGCGGGCGAGGAGCGCGAGCGCCAGGTGACCGGCGGCCAGGGCCCCGAGCCACAGGCCCGCGGCGACAGGGCGGCCGGCGGCGGCGAGGGCTCCGTAGCCGGCGAGGGCGAGCACGGCGGCGTTGAGGGCGAGGAGCAGGCTCGAGGAGGGACGCAGCGTGCGCTCGGGCAGGCGGAGCTCGAAGCCGATGGCGGCGAGGTGGCCGAGGGCCCCGAAGGCGACGAGGACGGCGAGCGCGGCGGTCAGGCTCGGGCCGCCGGTGAGCCAGCCGAGCCATTGCGGCGCGCACACGAGGAGGACGGCGAAGCCGAGCCAATCCCAACGCCGCCACAGGAGCACGGCCACGGCCGAGAGCGCGGTGGCGAAGACGACGGCGAGGGTAGCCCCATCGCCGGGGGCGCCGACGAGAACCGGGGAGAGCAGGGCGCCGGTGATCCCCAGGGCGGCGATGACCTGGGCGTTCCAGCGCACCGCCAGGGTCGCCGCCGTCGCCCCGACCACGAGCGCGAGGGCGAAGCCGAGGGCGACGGGGATGAGCCCGTACACGCGGCTCGCCACCACCACGGTGATGAAGAGACCGGCGACGGCGGCGGCCACCACGGTGCGCGCCGCGTCGGTGCGCCCGCGACGGTCGTGAAGCCAGACTCCGAGGCCGAGCAGGGCCAGCGACCCGGCGCCGCCGAACGCCGCCCGGGCGGCCTCGTCGACCCAGCCGTGGGAGATCGCGTAGGCGAAGAAGAGGACGATGCCGGTGACCACGGCGACGCCGCCGAGCCAGGCGAGCATCCGCCCACCGAGGAGATCCTCGAAGCGCTGGTGCGAGTCGCGCGCGGGGGTCTCGGGGTCGGGGGACGGCGGGGGAGTGGATAGGCGGACGGTGGGGAGGGTGGTGGGCTCGACGGTCCATGGGCGGGGGGCGCCGGGGCCGGGGGCGGCCGGGCCGGCGGCCGGGCCGGGGGCGGCCGGGCCGGGGGCGGCGGGGCGCGGCGGTGGCGTGGCGTGCTCCAGGTGCTCGATGCGGGTGGAGAGCGATCGCGCCCACCGCTCGAGGTCCTCTATCCGCTGATCGTCGATGACGCTCATTCCAGACTCCTTGCTGACCGTAGGTTGATAACACGGTACCAGCTTGTCAACCCTCGGTCAACAGTGCCTTGGAGGCAGCCCGCGGCGAACTGCTGTCGCTTGGTCCCGGCAGGCGGGACCAGGAGACAGCAGTTCGCGTCAGGCGAGCTTGAGCTTGAGCTTCGGGTCGGCGTGCTGCGCGGTCATGAGCGCAGCGCCGAAGGCGGCGATGATCAGGTCGCGGACCTGGTCTCGTTCGAGATCGCGCGCTTCGATCCAGTCGAGGATCGCCGCGTCGACGTAGCCGAGCCAGCCCTGAAGGGCGTTGCGGAGGATCGGGCGCGGCTTGCGGCGGCCGGTGAGGCGCAGGACGAGCTGCTCGAGCGTCTGATTACGGAAGGTCTCCACGAACTCCCCGGCCTCGGGCATGGTGGCCGCGCTCTGCATCATCTTCGTCCACGCCCGCGAGTTGTTCTCGATCCATCCCAGGTAGGCATCGAGGCTCCGCGTCAGCTGCTCGAAGGGCGACCCCTCCCCCGTCGGCTCGATCATGCGCTGAAGCTCGGCCGCCTGCTCGGCGACGGCCGCCTTGAAGAGCTCGATCTTGCTCGGGAAGTAGTGGTAGAGCAGCGCCTTGGAGATCCCCGCCGCCTCGGCGATCTGGCGCATCGAGATCTCCTCGAAGGCGTGCTCGGTGAAGATCCGGGCGCCGGTCTCGACGACCTGGCGACGGCGCTTATCGACCTGCAGGCGGGTGTAGGCGGGCGCGGACACGCTCGACTGCACAGGATACTTGACCGGCGGTCGACAGACCGTCAGTCGTTGTGGTGCTCGCTGTCCCCTTCGCCGTAGACCGAGTCGGTCGAGTCGAGCGAGTCGAGCGAGTCCTCGCCGGGTCCGGCGTCCTGCATGATCCGGCTCGGGGTGTGGTCGTCGCCGTGCGAGGCGTGCTCGATGAGATCCTGCTCGGCGAGCTCGAAGCCCTCGGACTGGCCTCCCCCCGCCTCCTCGACCGCGCGCCGCTCCTCGCGGTGGCGCCGAGCGCGGTCCATGATCGGGTCGGGGCGCTCTTCGTCGGCCATCGGCCCACTGTACTCGCTCGCTCTGCAGGCCTCCGCCGAGGAACGGGAAGGTCGCGTTGGCGGCGAGGCAGCTCCGGAGGAGAAGCGCGACGGGAGCTCGGGCGCGAGCGGGCGATGCTCGGCGGGGTCGTAGAGCGCCGGCCATTCGTCACTCCGAACGCGGGCGGCGGACGACGGGATCGGCGCTCGGGGCCGGCACATCCACGTTGGCGGCGAGCCGGGCGAGCAGCCCCTCGAGGGCCGCGAGGTCCTCGCCGCCGATGCCGCGGCGCAGCCGGCGGTCGAAGGCGATGGCGGCCTCGCGCAGGCGCAGGAAGGCCGCCTCCCCCGCGTCGGTGAGCTCGATGATGTGGATGCGGCGATTGCCGGCGGCGCGCCGGCGGGTGAGCAGGCCGTCCGCCTCCATGGCGTTGAGGTGGTGGGTGAGCGTCGCCTCGCGGACCCCCACCGCCTCGGCGAGCTCACGCTGGTTGGCGAGCGCCCCGACTTTGGTGTTCAGGAGCACGAGCCACACAGGCAGGGACCCGCCCGCCTCCCCGAGGGCGACGTCGAAGGCCCGGCTCACCGCCCGCGCTGTGCGCGTGAGCTGGAGGCCGATGGGGACCCGGACGGGCGGCATGGTCGCGAGCGAGCCTAACACATACATTGATCACGAAGCGTTTGACTTCAAAGCCTTAGATATCTATGGTTCGTGGCCCACCGGCGAAAGGAAAGGCAAGCCATGTCCCTGGGTCACTACTCCGGCCTCGAAGGTAAGACCGCCGCCGTCACCGGCGGCTCGCGCGGCATCGGCGCGGCGAGCGCCCGTGCCCTCGCGGCCGCGGGGGTCGCCGTGGCCGTCGTCGGCCGCGACGAGGATGCGCTCGCGGGCGTCGCGGCCGCCATCACCGACGACGGCGGCCGGGCCCTCGCGGTGCGCGCTGACTGCACGGTGGAGGTGGAGCTCGAGCGGTGCGCGGCAACGGTGGGCGCCGAGCTCGGAGCGCTTGACATCCTCGCCGTCTTCGCCGGCGGTAACGGGATGCCGGTGCCCACGCCGGTGGAGACCGCCGCCCACTGGCGCGAGGTGATCGAGTCCGATCTCACCTCGACGTTCCTCACCACCCGCGCCTTTCTCCCCGGGATGATCGACCGCGGTCGCGGATCGATCATCACCATGTCATCGGCCGCCGCGCGCCAGCCCGCCCACTCCAACGCCGCCTACGCCGCCGCCAAGGCGGGAGTCATCGCCTTCACGCGCCACCTGGCCAAGGAGCTCGGCCCGGCCGGGATCCGAGTCAATTGCCTGGCGCCCTCGGCGGTCGAGAACGAGCGCATGCGCCAGTGGACGACGCAGGAGCAGCGCCAGGAGCTCGGGCGCGAGTTCCCCCTCGGGCGCATCGGCCGCCCCGATGACGTCGCCGCCTCGGCCCTGTTCTTCGCCTCCGACGCCTCGTCGTGGATCACCGGCGTGACCCTGGACATCGCCGGCGGCAAGATCATCGTCTAGTGCTCACTCGCCCGGGCATTGGTCGCAGGTCTAGGGTGAGGATTCCCCGCGCGAGGACCTCTTGACTTTGCCCGTGCCGGCGATGGATACTTGGCGCCTGTAGTCGCTCAAAAGGGGCAGCCGCACCTGAAGGGAAACTCGGGTGGGGCAGAGCTAAGAGGAGATGGAGGGCACCGTGGCGGATGCCATGACTGCGGCGGAAGCGTTGGGGCAGAACGGGCACCAGCCCGACGACGGCGGGGGTGACAATCCGCCGCCCGGGCAGGGCAACGAGCCGCCGCCGAACGTCAACGACGGGATCGCGGGCATGTCGGCGATGCGGGGCCTGATGATGTACGGGGCGGTGCTGGCCTTCGCCGGGCTCTACATCGACTTCATCGTGATCATCTCCTCGGCGAAGACCAAGCCGACGATCCCGCCTGCTCTGATCGCCGCCGCGGCGGCGCTCTCGGGTGTGCTCGGCTCGGCGTTCGCGCTCAAGATCGGCGTTGCCCATAGCCCGGCCGCCCTCAACAAGGAGCTGGCCAAGCATGTCAAGCGCGCCCGGGGGGGCAAGCCATACACGGTTGCGGGGATGCTCATCAGGCAGGCGCTGTCACTCGAGCCGAGCGATGCCAATGGCAAGAGCTGGCCGCTCACCTTCGGGATCTGGGCCTACGCGATTGTCGCCTCATCGGTTCTGGCCGCCTTCGCCCTCAATCTCGACCAGACACCCGACGGGGTCAAAGCCCTAGCCATCACCTTCGGCGGCTACGTGATCGCCCTGATCAACGTTGCCTACGGGATGCAGAAGCAGGCCAACGGCTGAAGCTTGCGTGGCGGCCCGGACGGCCCCGCGAGCTCGCGGGGCCGTCCGGCTGCCGGCTCTCTCTTACTGCCAGACGCTCGGCGGTACTGGGAGCGGCGAGGCCGGTACCAGCGTGGCCACCGAGACGTGCGGCCACGTCAGGGTGGCGAAGTTGAGCTGCACCGTCTGGGTGTACTGAATCTGCGTCGAGAAGACCTTGATCTCTCTCGGCGCGGTGATCGGAATCGGCGGGCGGACGTTGAACGTCGGGACGGGCTGGCCGGGCACCGTCGGCTTGGGCTTGAGGAGCAGCGGCGCCTGCCCGAGCCGGTGCGGCGGAACGGTGAGGGTGTGCTGGACGGTCTCGATCCAGAAGATCGCCGTCATCTTCACCGCCTGGGAGTTCTGACCCGTCGGGTGCGGGCTGTGCACCGCGCCCGCGTCGCCCCACAGGAAGGCGATGTTGTCGGTTCCGCCGCCGAAGAGCGGGAGCGACGGGCCCGTCGAGATGGTGATCGTCTCGGTCTCGGTGATGTGTAGACCGGTGATGTGATGGCGCAGGAGCTCGTTGGGATCGTCGAGCATGGCCTGGACGATCGTCCCGTCGCTGATGAACGACGTCAGGTCCTGGGGGATCCGCGGAGTGCCATGGTTGCTGGCCGTCTGACTGGCGAAGCGGATCCGGTTCGACGGCGCGCCCTCCGAGAACGGGGTGATGTCGACGTGCCCGATCACCGGCGGTCCGCTGAACTTGCGGAACTTCCCTTGGGCGTTGATCGTCGTGCCGTGCGGGATCGAGCCCATGCGCACGAGCGTCGAGCCTTCCGCGGGGTCCTTGCTCGGCGGGACGATCACCCACAGGCCGGGCTCGAGGTGGATGCCGATCGGCCGGCCCGTGGTGACGTCGCTGATCGATTGCAGGTAGGGGACGCCGTTGAGGAAGGCGTCAGCCTGCACCGAGCCGCGGTTGGGCACCGAGCCGAGGCTCGGCGAGAACGACAGCGTCTCGTGCGTGAGGTTGAGCTCGAGGATGTTGTCGCTCCCGGACACGGGCACGGGGAGCTTGGTCGGGGTCTCCGGATTGTCGGGACGGAAGATGGTGTTGAAGCCGTTGCCGTGCCAGTCGCCGCGGAAGGCGGCGAGCGGTCCCAGCGCCGGCGACGGCGATGGCGCCGCGGCGGCCACCGCGCGAACCTCGTCGAAGCGGAAATCGCTGGGCAGCGACACCGCGGTGGCGAGCTCGGCCGGGACGGTGATCTCCCGGGCCTCGACCGCGGCGCTCTGCGCGGCGCCGTTCGTGCTCAGAGCCGCCTGCTCGGGCGGATCGCTGATGGTGGACATCGCTGCCTCCTCCTCTTTCATCGGCTGTTGAGGCCACGGCCCGAGGTCGGGCTGACGCCGACACCGTTACCAGCGTCGTGATCTGCCCACGGAGCGCCGCGCGATGGCATACCACCATCGCAACACAGGGTGTAACCCCGCGCACGCTCAGCGGCGCGCTGTAACCCCGGACACCTACTTACCCCTTAACCCCGGTATTTGACTATTAGCGGCAAGCATACGCGCAGGCGACCTCGCAAGTCAATACCTGTTGGCACCGGCGACACCGCCGACCGGAGATGTTCACCACCGGTTCACGTCTGCCCGCCACCGATCTCATAGCCTGCCCCCGGCCCAGAGCTATGAACCCGAGGAGGACGGATGCGCAAACCCCGACACGGCCTACGGATGTCCAGGCGCGTGGCGGCGGTCACGGTGGCGGCGATCGTGGTGCTGGCCGCGGGAGCCGGGACGGTGCTCGCCGATCCCGGCGGCCTGTTCGGCAGCAACGACAACGCTTGGCCGTACCAACGACCCCGGCCGCGCCCCGATCCTCGCAGCGGTGGGTGATATCTCCTGCCAGCCCGGCTCTCCGCTCGAGCACGAGAAGGCGACCGACGTGTGCGATCAGGGCATCGGCTCGACGGTGCGCAACTCCGCGCAGAACGCGACGGCTCAGCAGGTCGAGGCGATGTCGCCCGTCCTCGTCGCCGTGCTCGGAGACGAGCAGTATCAGAACGGCTACTACTCGGACTTCGAGAACTCCTTCGACAAGTACTGGGGCGCCTTCAAGGTCCTCCAGCGTCCCGCCCCCGGTAACCACGAGTTCTACGACAACCATGGCCAGACCGGCGCGGGTCGATACGAGCGATGTACGTCGGGTGCTGGTAGCCCAGGCTCGGGAGCAGGGTTCGGGCCCCTGGGGTCCGCCGCCAGCTGCACGGGGCTCCGCGGAGAGGGGTCGATGACGCGATCCACCCGCCCGGTCGCGAGCGACACGCGGTCGAGCTTGCCCGCCCCGACCCACAGGTGTCCCCCCGCCGCGGCCAGGGATCCGGTGAGGCCCTCGGTGGACCACGAGCTCGGTACCGGCACCTTCGAGCGCACGGCCAGTGAGTGCGGATCGAGGCGCCACAGCGTGGTGGCGTTCCCGAGGCTCGTCGTCACCCACAGCGAGCGTCCGGCGAGCAGGGTGTCGTCGAGGGTGCTGAAGAAGCGCCGGACCGCGACGGTCCGCCCCGAGGTGGGATCCAGGCGCGTCATCGCGTAGATCTCCGCGGTGTGCTCGGCGGCGGGAACGGTGTGGGCCAGGTACAGCGAACCGCCCGCCGCGTAGCCCGTGGACAGGGGCTCCTGGGCGTCGAGGAGGAGCCGGCTCCCGCTCAGGAGACCGGCGGACACCGGCACGCTCGGGGGCGCCGGGCCTCCGGCCTGGTGCCTCGCGGCACGCGTGTGCGCAGGACCACCGCCACCGCACGCGGCGAGCACGAGGGCGAAGCCGAGCGAGAGGAGGGCGCGCCGCACGGATGCATCGTTATCCCCGCGCAGGCGTCAGCGCAACTCGCAACCAGGTTTTTCACATCTCCTCACGCCTCGAGCCTGCTCAGGACCAGCCTGAGGACCTCGGCCCGCGTCCGCGAGCCGTGATCGCTGGCGATGAAGCGGTTGCCGATCCATAGCGAGAAGGCGAGCATCGAGCGAGCCTCGACCTCCTCCTCGTCCGGGCAGAAGGCGCCGAAGAGCGCGCGTAGGTAGTCCATGCGCCGGTTGTCGACGCGGCGCAGGCGCGCGGCGACGGCCTCATCGCGCCGCGCCCAGTCACGCACGGCGAGGTCGATGGTCAGGACCTCGCCGGCGGAGCCCGCGAGACCGAACAGCCTGCGCAGGCCCGCTCTCGGGTCCGCGCCCGCGCGCTCGGACTCCACGCGCTCGATGACGTCGTCGATGCTCATCCGCTCCCAGGCGTCGAGGATCTCCCCGAGCAGCGCGCCCCGGTCCTCAAAGTGCCAGTAGAAGCCTCCCCGGGTGACGCCGAGCGCCTGGGCCAGGGGCTCGATGCGCACCGCGTCGGGGCCGCCGGCGGCGAGCGCGCGCAGGCCTTCCTCGATCCACTTGCTGCGAGGGGTGCGGGTCGGTGCGGCCATCTCTCTCTCTATCGCGCGGGGCGCTGTTGACAGCGCGGCGGATGATGCCTACCCTCCATCCATAC
>DASZKU010000023.1:0-5292 GCA_035552815.1 Solirubrobacteraceae bacterium
CACGGGACCAAGAACCCGGCGACCCACCACCGCTTCAACCCCACCAACTCCGCCGACTATCCCAAGAACGCGTGGCTCAACTACGACCAGCTCGCCGTCGACGCCAAGGCGATCGGGATCAACGTCTACTTCGACGTCACCGGCCCCGGGCCGCCGTGGGCGATGGGCAAGACGAGCGACCGCAAGGAGAAGGCGAGCTTCATGCCCAACGTCGCCCAGTTCGGGAAGTTCGTCCAGGCGGTGGGCACGCGCTTCTCCGGGACCTACCACAGCCTGCCCAGGGTGAGCACGTGGTCGATCTGGAACGAGCCCAACCAGGTCGGCTGGCTCTCGCCCCAGGGCGTCTACAACAGCCAGATCGGCGCCGTCCTCCCCTACTCTCCGATCCTCTACCGCGAGCTCTGGTACGCCGCCCGCCGCGCGCTGAACCACACCGGGCACAAGAACGACACCGTGCTCGCGGGCGAGACGGCGCCACTCGGGAGCCCGCCCCAGAACGGCCGCACGCCCATGCGCCCGGCCCAGTTCATCCGCGAGTTCTTCTGCGTCAACGGCAAGCTCAAGCCCCTCACCGGCGTGCAGGCGAGCGTCCGCGGCTGCAGCATCTTCAAGCGCAACGGGCCGATCGTGGCGAGCGGCTGGGCCCACCACCCATACACCAAGGCCGAGCCCCCGACATGGAAGGACAAGAACCCGGACTCGATCGTCATCGCCAACATCGCCGCCCTCCCCAAGCTCCTCGACGGGATCGCCAAGCACACCGGCCGGGTGAAGACCAAGCTCCCGATCTGGGTCACCGAGATGGGCTACGAGACCAACCCCCCCGACCCCTACCGCGGCGTCACCCTCGACAACCAGGCGGCCTACAACAACGAGACCGATTGGATGTCCTACAAGCAGTCGCGGGTGGCCGCCGTGACCCAGTTCCTCTTCCAGGACACCGGCCCCAATACGGCCTACGCCAAGACCGCCAAGGGGTACTGGGACACCTATCAGTCCGGCCTCGAGTTCGGTCCCCGCAGCGGCTTCGCCGCCGGCACCCACAAGCCGGCCTACAACGCCTACGCGATGCCGATCTGGATCCGCTCCACGGGACCGGCGTCGAGCCCGCAGCTCGAGCTCTGGTCCTGGGTGCGCTTCCGCGCCTCGCTCGTCACCCCCACGGATTTCGTCGTCTTCCAGTTCCAGCCCAAGGGATCGACGGCGTGGACCAACATCACGCCCGCCGAGCCCCTGAACGCCGGGGGATTCGTCGACGTCAAGGTCCCCGAGAACGCCTACGGCGTGCCGGGAACGTGGCGAGCGATCTGGGTCGGTCCCACCGGCTACTTCATCAGCCGGGACGCCAGCTTCCCGAGCTGACCGGAGGGGCCGGGAGGCTCCGCCGTGGCTAGAGTTGCGCTAGAGATGCAGGGCAGCGAGCCGCCGGCCCACGCACGGCGCAGGAAGCGCCTGATGCCCGTGTTATCGGTCATCGACGCTCGCTTCCTCCTCGCCGGGATCGTCGTCCTCGCCGTCGCGGTGCGCTTCGCGGCCATCGGCCAGCACTGGGGGACCGACGACGGCTACTCCTACCTGGTCGCCACCTCCCCCAACGTCCACGTCTTCCTGGCGCGGCTCGCCGCCTACGAGAACACCCCGCCGCTCTCCTACCTGGTCCTCGCCGTGATGCCGACCGGTCACAGCGCGTGGATGCTCGTCCCCGCGGCGGTGGCGGGGACGCTCGCCTGCGGCGTCCTCTACTGCGGGCTGCGCCGGTGGCTGGGCACCGAGGGCGCGCTCCTCGCCGCCCTCGGACTCGCGGTGGCGCCCTTCGCGGTGAGCTACTCGAACGTCTCCCGCGGCTTCATGCTCGCCGACCTCGCCCTGCTCGTGGCGCTGTGGGCGGTGCTCGTCCTCAGCCGGCGCGAGTCGCGGCGCTGGTGGGCCGTGTACCTCCTCGCCGGCGGGCTCGCCATGTACACCGAATACGACTCGGCGATCTTCCTCGTCGCGCTCACCGCGACCGCTCTGTGGCTCGGGGCGCCGACGCGGCGGCGGATGGCCGTGCTCGGCCTCCTCCCGGTGGTGGCGATCATCCCGTGGATCCCCGAGATCGTCCGCGGGCAGGACGCGGTGGGCAAGACCAAGTACGCCACGCCGTTCTCGGCGCCGACGCCGGGCACCCTGCGCGAGCTCACCGTCTCGCTCGCCTTCGGGGCCAATGGCGGCACGAGCAGCGTGCTCGGCCAGTGGATCGAGTTCGCGATCATCCTCGCCATCGGCCTGGCGGCCGCGGTGGCACTGCGCCGAACCGCCAGGGCCCGGGGCCGGCGCTGGCGCTACACGATCCTCCTGCTCGCGGGGACGGCGGCGCTCACGCTCATCGGCCACGCGATCGCGACCGTGGTCGGCGTGCAGCTCTTCACCGAGCGCTACCTGACTATCATGATCCCCTTGGCGGTCGCGCTCGTGGCCGCCGCTGTCGTCAGCTACGGGCGGCGAGGGCCGATCCTCGCCGCGAGCCTCGCGCTCTTCGCGGCCGGCGCGGTCGATTTCGGGCTCCGCTATCACCATCAGTGGGAGCCCGACCTCCGGCCCGTGCGCCTCGCCGCTCTCGCCATGCACCCGAAAACCGTGCTCACCGACAATCCCGACGTCGTCTACTACCTGAGATCGCTCCACCCCCAGCTCGATCGACCCTTCAACCTCGGCCCCGGACGCGCGGCCACGTGCGCGCGACCGTGCCTGATCGTCGACGACGCGGCGAGCCCGTTCGGGACCCCGCGGCCACCCGTCCCGGGGCCGCGCCTGACCGTCAACACCTTCACGCTCACCCTCGAGCGCTGAGCGTGCGCGCCCGCCGCCTGATACCGGCATTGGTGTGCGCGGCCGCACTCCTCGCCGGCCCCGGGGCGGCGCGAGCGCCGGCCTCCTCGCGGCAGTTCACCAGCGTCGAAGATCCGACCTACCTGCTCGGGAGCGAGGCGGTGCGCGAGCAGACACTGAACGAGCTCCAGGCGCTCGGCGTACAGGCGATCCGGATGACCATGTACTGGCAGGACGTCGCCCCGAGCCCGAACGCCACGCGGGTGCCGAGCTTCTCCCAGACCGCCCCGGGAAGCTACGACTGGCGCTCCTACGGCGCCCTCGCCGACGAGGTCCACGCCCGGGGCATGAAGCTCCTCATCGACGCCACCGGCCCGGTGCCGCGGTGGGCGACGAAGGGGGCCAAGGACCACCTCACGTACCCGAGCGCGTCGCTCTACAGGTCGTTCATGACCGCGGTGGGCCGGCGCTTCGGCGCCGACGCGACCGCCTTCTCGATCTGGAACGAGCCCAACCTCGTCAAGTTCCTCGCCCCCCAGTTCGCGCGCGGGGGCCGCGCCGTCTCCCCCGCCCTCTACCGCAGCCTGTTCTTCGCCGGCTACGACGGGCTCCGGGCCGCGGGCGTCCACGCCCCCATCCTCGCGGGCGAGACCGCCCCGGTCGGGAACCCGATCACGGTGGCGCCCCTGCGCTTCCTGCGCGGCGTCCTGTGCCTGAACTCCCACTACCGCCGAGCCTCCCGCTGCGTGCGCCTACCCGCCAGCGGCTGGGCCACCCACCCCTACATCCGCGCCACCTTTCCCACCACGCTCAAGGACTTCGGGGCCGATGACGTCCCCTTCGGCGGCGTCGGCCGGCTCGTCACCGCGCTCGACCGCGCCGCCGCCGCGGGCATGGTGGCGCGCAAGCTCCCCGTCTACCTGACCGAGTTCGGGGTCGAGAGCTTTCCCAACACGATCTCCGGCGTCCCCCTGGCCCAGCAGTCCGACTACCGCTCGATCGCCGAGTACGTCTCCTACGCCAATCCGCGCATCGCCTCCTTCTCCCAGTACCTCATCACCGACAGCCCGCCCATCCCCGGGCCCGCGATCGACGCCTACCAGTTCCAGACCGGGCTCTACCTGTACGCCGGGCACAAGCCCAAGCCCTCCTACGAGAGCTTCCGCCTCCCCTTGGTGGCGCGCCGCCAGGGGCGAAGGACGTCGCTGTGGGGCCTCGTGCGCCCGGCCCGGGCCGCGCACGCGGGCGGCGCCGTCACCGTCCTCTACGCCGACAAGGGCTCGAGCAGGTACCGCGTCCTCCTCCGTGCCCGCTACGGCGCCTCGGGGACGTGGAGCGCCGCCGCGCGCTACGTGGCCGGGCGCCACTGGGAGGTCCAGTGGACCGACGGGCACGGGCAGACGTTCACGGGGCCGCCGACGGCGGCGTACGCCTTCTAGGCGAAGTACTTCTTCCAGTGCGCGATGAGCGCCCAGTACGCCGTCCGCGGCGTCTTGTCCGGGGCCATCAGGGAGGAGTCGAAGCGGTTGCTCGGTCCCGGGGGGATGGTGCCGTCGAGGAAGTTGTAGATGTAGAGCCGGGTGATGCGCTTGGGGTAGCGCAGCGCCAGCTTCATCATCCAGTTCGTCGCCTGGTCCTGACGCGTGAGGTTGTAGGGCAGGAGCACCTTGAGGGCGCTCGTCTCGAAGAAGGCGATGCCGCCCGTCTCGGTGAGCCAGATCTGCCCGGGGAGGAGCTTCATCATCGCGACGGTGTTGGACGAGTGGAAGTAGTTGACGTCCTCGTAGTTGTGGATGCCCCACACCTTAGGGGTGGCGACCTTGGCCTTCTTGAAGGCGGCGAGCAGCGCCTTGATGTACACGGGGTAGTCGGCCTTGTGGGGGGTCACGAGGTCCTCGATGTCGGCGCCGAGGACGGTGCAGCCCTTGCAGTTCTTCTTGACGATCGCGTAGTACTTGACAACGGCCGCCGGGTTCGTCCACGTGGGCTGGGTCGTCGAGTTGACCTCGTTCCAGGGCTGGAAGATCTTCACGAACGGGTAGCGCTTGTGGAAGGCCAGGAACGCCTTCGTGTACTGGCTGGCCGAGGGCAGCGTGCACGGGCTGGAGGGGCAGTGGGTGCCGTACCCGGGGTTGAAGGCGACCAGGATTTGCTCGCCGGCCGCCCGCGCTGCCGCCATCCACGAGTCGGTCTGGGTGGGGTTCTTCAGCGCCGCGTCGTAGTTGGTGATGTAACGGGCCTGCTTGACCCCGAGGAGCTGGAAGTACGGGTTGGTGAAGATCGAGCCGTTCTCATCGGAGATCCCGGCTTTGAGCTGCGCTCCGGCGCTCGCGGAGAGCGCCGCGCAGGCGATGAGCACGGAGCAGACGACGGCGGGAAGAACAGCTCGGAGCCTCATGTAATCCCCTCGTTCTCTTGGGTTCCAATGCCGCCGGGCGTGCGGCGGCGGGTACTCCGGCCGGGGCGGGACTCTAGCGGCTAGTG
>DASZKU010000024.1:0-8348 GCA_035552815.1 Solirubrobacteraceae bacterium
AGCTCCAGTCGATGGCGCGCAAGGTGCGCGCCCTCGAGTCGCGCGCGGCCGAGCTCACCGCCGAGGTGGAGAGGCTCGAGGCGCTGCGCCGCGAGCTCCGCGCCGAGATCGTCCCCTACGCCCGCGGCGGTGCCCTCGTCGTGCGCAAGGACCTCGAGCGCGTCCGCCTCAACGTCGAGCACAAGCAGTCGCGCTGAATCCGGCCGCCCGCCGGGCCGCCTAAGTCAGCCAGCGGACAACCACGCGCTCTCAACCCAACCCTGAGTAGGTGAAACCTTCTCGTCCCATGGGCGGAGCAGGTCACAGAAACCCCTCGAGCGCCCCTCTTCCCGCGGTCCCTGGCTGCCTGTCGCGAGGCTTCGCGCTTGACGCCCGCACAAC
Source organism: Solirubrobacteraceae bacterium (assembly GCA_035552815.1). Classification (GTDB taxonomy): domain Bacteria; phylum Actinomycetota; class Thermoleophilia; order Solirubrobacterales; family Solirubrobacteraceae; genus Palsa-465. Next base: position 382 of record DASZKU010000024.1, read on the forward strand.
GATGCTTGCCCTAAGCTGGTGCAACGTGCAGCACGTGGTGGGGTCCAAATTCGTCGGGAAGGCCGTCACGTTGGTCGTCGCTCGGGTCGTGCCCGTGACGGCGGCGCTTGCGGCGGCCGTCGCCTTCGCGTCCACTGCGCCGGCCTCCGCCGCCGTGGCGGCCGATCCCCTCATCGCCCATGCGACGCGGCTCGGCACCGCGCCGGCCGGGCAGGAGCTCAAGCTCATCTTTCCCCTGACCGTCGATGGGGCCGGACTGAAGAGCTTCGCCACCGCGGTCTCGACTCCCGGCTCGGCGCTCTACGGCCAGTACCTCTCCGTGGCCGCACTCGCCAAGCGCTTCGGCGCCACGCCCAGCGTCCGCACCCGGGTGACCGATTACCTGCGCGCGAGCGGCGCGACCCATGTCCGCGTCGACGCCACCGGGCTGCTCGCCGAGGCGACGATGAGCGTCGGCCTCGCCGAGCGCGCGTTCGCGGCGCCCATCGCCCAGTTCCGGGCCGCCCACAGCACCCGCTTCGTCGCCCCCACCGCGACGACGCACCTGCCCGCCCCCCTGCATGGCCTCGTGGACGGCGTGGTCGGTCTCGACACGGCGCCGCTGGCCTCGCCGTCGGTCACCTCAGCCGCCTCGGCGGCGGCCCGCAGCGCCGCCGCGGGGAGCGCCGCCGCGGGCAGCGCCGCAGCGGGCAGCGCCACGGCTCGAAGCGCAACCGCGCGGAGTGCCGCCGCGACCGCGACCGCGGCCGATAACGCCGGGTCGACGCTCCCGCGCAGCGGCACGCCGGCCGGATGCCCGGAGGGCATGGCCGCCGGCGGGCAGTACCCGGGCTTCACGCCCAATCAGTACCTCGCCGCCTACGACTTCTCGCCCCTCCGCACGGCCGGCTACCTGGGCCAGGGAGAGCGCGTCGCCCTGATCGAGATCGACGGCTTCAACATGTCGGACATCACCGCCTTTGCGCAGTGCTTCTCGCTTCCCGTCCCCCCGATAACCGCCTTCGGCGCCGGGGTGCCCAACCCCCTGCCCGCCGGCGAGGAGGCCACGCTCGATCTCGAGATCCTCGATGCCGCCGCCCCCGGCCTGCGGGCCATCGACGTGTACGAGACGAACTCCGGCGCCCAGCAGACCTTGTCCGCCTTCGCGGCCCCGCTCGAGAACAAGGGGCGCAAGCCCCAGGTGATCTCAGCCTCGCTGGGCCTGTGCGAGCCCGACGCCTACGGCGGAGCCCACCTGAGCGGGATCGAGGCCTCCGAGCGCCTCCTCGAGCTGGCGGCAGCCTCGGGGGTGAGCATCCTCGCCTCGAGCGGTGACAACGGCTCCGCCGACTGCCAGACGAGCTCGGGGTCGCCGGCTGACACGCTGGCGGTGAACTACCCCGCCTCATCCTGGTGGGTCACCGGCGTGGGTGGCACCAACCTCAGCCTCACGCCGGGAAACGGCATCGCCGCGCAGCCGGTGTGGAACGACGGGACGCTGGTCGCGGCCGGTGGCGGAGGCGGCTACAGCGACATCTTCCGGCGCCCGAGCTACCAGAACGGAGTCATCCCCTCGCGCGTGCACAAGCGCGCCGTCCCCGACGTCTCCATGCTCGCCGACCTCCTCCCCGGCTATGCGATCTACTGCACCGCCTCGCCGGACTGTACGAGCGCCACCAATCCCACCCCGGCGTGGCAGACGGTGGGGGGGACGAGCGCCGGCACTCCGCTGCTCGCCGGCGGTGTGGCCATCATCGACCAGATGCTCAAGGCCGACCACCGCGAGAACCTCGGCCTCCTCAACCCGCTGCTCTACAAGCTCGGGCACTCCGCCGCCGCGGGCAGCGTGTTCTACGACGTCACCTCGGGCAGCAACGACATCGGTCCCTTCATCCCCGGCAGCGGCGGCGCCGTGCTGGGCTGCTGCACGGCGAAGGCGGGATTCGACGAAGCGTCGGGCTGGGGCAGCGTGGCCATCGCCGGCCTCGCCCAGCAGGCGCTCGCCCTCGTGCCCAAGCAGATCTCCTTCTCGCTCGCGCTCCCCAGAGGACAGCAGCCGGTCGCCCACCACGAGATCCTCGCCACCGTCTCCTGCTCGGCAGGGTGCGCGATCGGCGCCTTCGCCTCGGTCAAGATCGGCCGCTCGAACCCCTTCACCGTCTCCTCCAAGCTCGTCCACCGGCGCAAGCAGGGCCGCTCGACGATCGCCGTCAAGTTCTCGGCCAAAGAGCTCCGCAGCCTCCGTTCGGCGCTGAGCAGCCACAAGAAGATCGTCGCCACCGTGTTCGGCGCGCTCATCGATGAGCTCGGCGACATCGAGACCAACACCAAGGGCAAGAAGCTCACCGTCCGGGCCTAGCCGGGCCGGGCTGCGCCGGGCCGGGCCGCGCTGGGCCTAGCCGGGCCGGGCCGCGCCGGGCCTAACCGGGCCGGGCCCCGGCCGCGCCCGGGCCGCGCGCGCAAGTTGTAAAACCCACTTGAGCGTGCAATAATCTCAGTCAGACAGACTTAGATTTCGACTGAACGAGATACCGATATGCAACCCGACCGATTTACGATCAAGAGCCAGGAGGCGCTCCAGGCCGCCCAGCGATTGGCCGATGCGCGCCGTAATCCTCAGACTACTCCCGAGCATCTTCTCGCCGTCCTCCTCGAGGCCGATTCGGGCGTCGTCGTTCCCGTGCTCCGCAAGCTCGGGGTCGAGCCCGGTGCCGTGCGCTCGGCCACCGGGGCGGCCCTCGATGCCTTGCCGACGCTGACCGGAGAGACGCGCCCGGGCACGGCGGAGATGGCCGGCGGCTCCGGCGAGCTCGTTCAGGTTCTCCGCACCGCCGAGAGCGAGGCCCGCTCGCTCGACGACGAGTACGTATCGACCGAGCATCTGCTCCTCTCCCTGGCCGCGCATCCCGGGCGCGCCGGCGATGCCCTGCGCTCGGGCGGCGCCAGCCGCGACGAGCTCCTGAAGGCGATCGCCGAGGTCCGCGGGCCGCACCGCGTGACCGACCAGAACCCCGAGGAGAAGTTCCAGGCCCTCGAGCGCTTCGGGCGCGACCTCACCGAGGCCGCCGCCCAGGGCAAGCTCGACCCGGTGATCGGACGCGACGACGAGATCCGGCGCGTGATCCAGGTGCTCTCCCGGCGGACCAAGAACAACCCCGTCCTCATCGGCGAGCCCGGCGTCGGCAAGACCGCGATCGCCGAAGGCCTCGCCCAGCGCGTCGTCGACGGCGACGTCCCCAGCGGGCTCCAGGACCGGCGCGTCGTCGCGCTCGACATCGGCGCCCTGATCGCCGGTTCGAAGTACCGGGGAGAGTTCGAGGATCGCCTCAAGGCCGTCCTCAAGGAGATCGCCGAGGCCAAGGGCACGGTCGTCCTCTTCATCGACGAGCTCCACACCATCGTGGGCGCCGGCGCCGCCGAGGGCGCCGTCGACGCCGCCAATCTCCTCAAGCCCATGCTCGCCCGCGGCGAGCTGCGCGCCATCGGCGCCACCACGCTCGACGAGTACCGCAAGCACATCGAGAAGGACGCCGCGCTCGAGCGCCGCTTCCAGCCCGTGTTCGTCGGCGAGCCCTCGGTCGAGGACACCATCGCCATCCTCCGCGGGCTCAAGGAGCGCTACCAGGTCCACCACGAGGTGCGGATCCAGGATTCCGCCCTCGTCGCCGCCGCCACCCTGAGCCATCGCTACATCGCCGACCGCTTCCTCCCCGACAAGGCCATCGACCTCGTCGACGAAGCGGCGGCCCGGATCAAGACCGAGATCGACTCCAAGCCCACCGAGATCGACGAGGTCGACCGCCACATCATGCAGCTCGAGATCGAGCTCCAGTCGCTCGGCGACGACAAGGACCCCGCCACCGTCGTTCGGCGCGAGCAGCTCGAGCGCGGCCTCGCCGAGGAGCGCGAGCGCGCCGCCGCCATGAACGCCGAGTGGCAGCGCGAGAAGGAGACGATCGGCGCCGCCGCCGAGCTCGCCAAGCAGCTCGACCAGGCCAAGATCGAACTCGAGCGCGCCCAGCGCGAGGCCGACCTCGGCCGCGCGGCCGAGCTTCAGTACGGAACCATTCCCGACCTCGAGAAGGAGCTCGCCGCCGCCGAAGCGGCCGAGCACGACAGCGCCGCTCCGCGCTTCCTCAAGGACCACGTCGACGCCGAGGACATCGCCGAGATCGTCGGCAAGTGGACGGGTATCCCCGTCTCGCGGCTGCTCGAAGGCGAGATCGCCAAGCTCGTCCACATGGAGGACCGCCTGCACCAGCGCGTGGCCGGCCAGGACGAGGCGGTCGAGGCGGGGTCGAGCGCCCTGCGCCGCTCGCGCGCCGGGCTCCAAGACCCCAACCGGCCGATCGGCACCTTCCTCTTCCTCGGCCCCACCGGCGTCGGCAAGACCGAGCTGGCGCGCGCCCTGGCCGAGTTCATGTTCGACTCCCAGGACGCCATGGTCCGGATCGACATGTCCGAGTACATGGAGAAGCACTCGGTGTCGCGCCTCGTCGGCGCCCCGCCCGGCTACGTCGGCTACGACGAGGGCGGTCAGCTCACCGAAGCGGTTCGCCGCCGGCCCTACGCCGTCGTCCTCCTCGACGAGATCGAGAAGGCTCACCCCGACGTGTTCAACACGCTCCTGCAGGTGATGGACGACGGTCGCCTCACCGACGGCCAGGGCCGCACCGTCTCTTTCAAGAACAGCGTCCTCATCATGACGTCGAACATCCCGGGCGGCCGGGCCGGAGTCGAGGCCAACTTCAAGCCGGAGTTCATCAACCGGCTCGACGACATCGTCGAGTTCGATTCCCTCACCCGCGAGCAGATCGCCGAGATCGTCGACCTCCAGGTCGAGATCCTCGTCGCCCGCGTCCGCGAGCGCGACATCGCGGTCGAGCTCACCGACGACGCGCGTCTCCTGCTCGGCAACCTCGGCTACGACCCCACCTACGGCGCCCGGCCCCTGAAGCGGATCATCCAGAAGCGCCTGGTCGATCGCCTGGCCATCGCCATCCTCGAGGGCACCTTCCAGGCCGGAGACACGGTCAGGGTGGACGCCGCCGACGGGGACCTCGTGCTCACGAGGGCGACCCCGGCGGATGCGCCCGCGGACACCGAGACGCTGGCGCTGAGCTGACGATCAGCGTCGCTCAGCTGATCTCGCTCAGCTGATCTTGTAGGGAATCGCCACCCGGGGAACCGTGGTCGCCTTGTAGGTCGCGCTCTTGTCGAACTGGAGCACCCACTTGCCCTGCTTGGGCGTGAACGCCTGGAAGAGCTTCAGGGGCGCGGTCGTCAGGTGACCGCAGGAGCCGCCGGGCGCTCCGAGCTTGCGGTCCTGGCGCGAGGCCCCGCTCGGGCTCACGTAGTGGAGGTAGAGCGAGCCGCCGGAGAACCAGCCGAGGAGGTGAAAGCGGACCTTGAGGGTGGCGAGGTTGCCGCTCTGGGGGGCGAAGGTCGCGTTCAGGTGGGTGACGAGGAACCCGGCGGTGGCGGAGTGCTTGCCCTCGCGCACGACGAGCTTGTAGGAGTCCTCGCCCGTCGACCGCTTGCGCAGGTGGCTGGGGACGCCGAAGGTGGCCGTGATGTGCCCGGCCGAGTCGGTGGTGCCGGTACCGAAGGCCGCGCCGTCGAGGCGCGCCGTCCAGTGCGAGGTGGGATCGAAGCCCTTGCCGCGCAGGTCCGCCTTCTGAGCGGTCTGGTAGCAGGCCCGGTTGAGCTGGATGAGGGGGGCGGCGGCGGCCGGGGCGCTCTCGGGAATGGCCAGCGCGGCCGCTCCCGCGCCGGCGCCCGTGAGCGCGGCGACGCCCGCGACCAGGCGGCGGATGCTGGGGCGCCCGGTCAACTGACCCTGACCGGGATCCTCGCCACCGGCCCGACCGGATGCGCCGCGTAGACGCGCTGCGTGTCGAGCTGGAGCGTCCACGATCCCCGCGAGGGGAGGAAGGGGAACACCCGCCGGCTGAGCGTTCTCAGGTACCCGCACTGACCGCTGGTGCTGCCCAGGGCAAGCGTCCGCTTCAGGCGCTTGCGCGGGCTGAGGTAGTGGACGTAGACGGGCAGGCGCGTCGGGGCGAGGGTGGCGGTCGGCTTGTCGTGGACGAGCGCGAAGCCCCAGACCTGGAACGGCGCGCGGAACGTCGTCGCCGTGCCCGTGCCCGCGAGGATGCGGGCGCCGGTGGTGCGGGTGACCGTAACGGTCGTGTGGGTCAGGCTGGTGCCGTCGGTGGCCGAGAGCCCGTGGACCTCCTCGACCACGTTCGCGCCCAGTCCCCCGGGGATAACGGACGCCGTGAAGGCGCCGCCCGCGTCGGTGGTCCCGACGCCCAAGTTGATGCCGTCGACGGCCACCTGGTACATGCGGGAGGGCGCAAAGCCGGTGCCGGTGATCGCCACTCGCTGGCGTACGAGGTAGCAGCTTTGGTTGGTGTGCAGGTCCGGCGCCGCGATCGCGGCGGCGGACGTGGCAGCCGCCGGGGCGAGGAGGATCGCAGTGGGGATGAGGATCTTGCTGGCGTGCACGATGATTTCCCGCTCGAGCGTTAACCCGGATCATCGCCGATCGGAGCGGCTCGCGGCGGGCCCACGTCGTCCCCGTACGCTGGATCGGATAAAACGCGCTCTACTGCAGCTCGCAAACAAGGAGGGTGGCCGTGCCGACATACATCATGCTCTCGACGCTCACGCCTGAGGGCGTCCAGACGGTCAAGACCAATCCGTCGCGGATCCGCGAGGTCAACCGCGAGGTCGAGCAGCTCGGGGCCAAGGTCACCGCTCAGTGGGCCACCCTGGGGCGCTTCGACTTCATCAACGTCGTCGAGGCCCCGGATGACAAGACCATGTCCCGGGTGTCGCTCGAGCTCGGCTCGCGCGGCACCGCCCGCTACGAGACGCTGATCGCGATCCCGGTGGACGAGTTCATCGGGGCCCTGTGACGGCCGCTCCGCGGTGAGCCCCGCCCAAGCCTCCCGGATCCTCGTTGTCGGCGCCGGCGGGCGCGAGCATGCGCTCGTGCACGCCCTCGCGCGCTCGCCCGGGCGGCCCGAGCTCCTGTGCGCGCCCGGCAATGCCGGCATCGCCGCCGAGGCCCGCGTGCTCGACATCGCCGCCGACGACGTCCACGGGCTGGTGGCCGCCGCCATCGCCGAGGAGGTCGACCTCGTGGTCGTGGGTCCCGAGGTGGCGCTGGTGGCCGGGGTCGCCGACGCGCTCGCCGACGTCCGGATCAGGTGCTTCGGGCCGGGCGCGGCCGTCGCCCGGCTCGAGGGCTCTAAGGAGTTCGCCAAGGAGATCATGGCGGCGGCCGATGTCCCCACCGCGGCCCACCAGGTGGTCACCGACCCCGAAGCGGGGATGCGCGCCATCGAGCGCTATCCGGTGGTTATCAAGGCCGACGGGCTGGCGGCGGGCAAGGGCGTGATCATCGCTACCGACGAGCGTCAGGCGCGCGCGGCCCTCGAGCAGCTCCTCGTCGAGCACCGCTTCGGGACCGACCGCGTCATCGTCGAGGAGTATCTCTCCGGTGAGGAGCTCTCGCTCCTCGCCCTGTGCGACGGCGAGCGCGCCGTGCCCCTGGCCTCGGCCCAGGACTACAAGCGCATCTTCGCCGGCGATCGGGGCCCGAACACGGGCGGCATGGGCTCGTACTCGCCCGTCCCCGAGGTCGGCGAGACGCGCGCCGCGGAGATCGTCGCCTCCGTGCACCAGCCCGTCCTCGACGAACTGCGCCGCCGCGGCCTGCCCTTCCACGGCGTCCTCTACGCCGGTCTCATGCTCACCCCGGACGGACCCAAGGTCCTCGAATTCAACGTTCGCTTCGGCGATCCCGAGACCCAGGCGATCCTTCCGCGCCTGCGCTCAGACCTCGTCGATCTCCTCGAGCGGGCGATCGTCCCCGGAGGACTCGCGGGGGCGGAGCTCGAGTGGGCCCCGGAGACGGCGGTGACGGTGGTACTGGCGAGCGCCGGGTACCCGGAGTCGTCCTCGAGCGGCGACGTCAT
>DASZKU010000025.1:0-8220 GCA_035552815.1 Solirubrobacteraceae bacterium
GACGCCGTCATGCACACGCCCCCGACCGAGGCGCTGCTGCACGTACCGCTGCCGACGGCGTAGAACAGCGGGTAGGTGGGCGTCGTGGTCTGGGTCGAGAGGTAGGACTTGCGTCCGACGTCGATCGTGCCCCCGATCCACGTGCCCTGAAGCGGGGAGGAGGATGATCCGAAGGAGCCTGAGTGGAAAAAGATCAGGCCATTCCAGGTCGACGGATTCTTGACGTTGCCCGTGCCGTAGGCGCAGTAGACGTTCCCGGTGGCGATCGCATCGGTAGGGAAATCGAAGCTCGCCTGGGCCTGGGTGCAGTAGCTCGGCGTTCCACCGGGGCCCGTGCACGCCACTTGCCCGGTACCGCCGCACGCCGTGAGGATCGTCGAGTAATCCACCGGCCAGGTGGTGATCGGCGCCTCCGCGGTCGGGCCTGATGTGTACGTATCACCGCTGCCGCCCGTCGTCATCGCGCAGCCCGACCCGTTTCCATAGGTGGTCGGCCCGAGGGTCTGACTGCCGCCGATCAGGTCGATGCCGCCGTTGCTGTGGACACCACCGGTGACAGTGTCGCCGGAGCCGTTGAAGATGACAGCGTAGTTTCCGGCTGTGCAGTTAGTGTCGCTGGCCCAGATCGCGGCACAGGTGTTCCCGGGCGTCGTGCACGCGGTCGACGTCGTCTGCCACGATGCCACTGCCTTGGCGCTGACGCTGCGGCTGCCGAAGCCGAGCACTTGGGCGAAGTACGAAGGCGCCGTCGTCGGGACGGTCACGGTGACCGTGTCGGCCGTCGTGTCAATGGCGACGTTCGCGGTGGTGATGGTCAGGCCGTTGTACCCCGCGTAGGTGACGGCTCGCTGAGTGGCGTCGGAGGAGCTGTCGCCACCCGCCATGTAGTTGGCAGCGGCCAGCGCGGCGGCACTGGCTGTGCCCTGCGTGTGGCTCTGGGTCTGGTACCAGCTGCCGACGTCGAGGGCCAACGCGAGCATCCCGAGGAAGGCAACCATGGACACCGCGACGAGGACGATGACCGAGCCCCGCTCATCGCGCTTGAGCATGGAGAAGCGGCCGGCGACGGCGCGCCCGAACGACCTTGTGCGCAAGTGCTTTGAGCTCACGCCAGAGCATCGGCGCCGTCGGGGGGTGCCCGGACGCCACCAACCTCCGGAGCGGCCTAGACATTGGTCTAGGTCGTCAGCTCTCGACCGGCTCGCGCCCCGCCGGACTCGGTACGTCCTCCTCTCCCGGGGAGTTCAGCTTCGCGCGCACGAGGTAGAGGGGCCGTCCTTTGACCTCGTCGTAGATCCGCCCGACGTATTCGCCGATGATCCCGATGGCGATGAGCTGGATGCCTCCGAGGAGGAGCACGGCGATGGTGATGGCGCCGAACCCGGGGAGGTAGGAGCCGGCGATGCGCAGCACGATGACCACGGGAATGGCGACGAAGGCCAGGGTCGAGATGAGGAAGCCGAGCAGGGTCGCGAGCTGGAGCGGGCGGTCTGAGAAGGACACGATGGCGTCGAGTGAGAAGCGCAGCATCTTCGTCAGCGTGTACTTGGTCTCGCCCGCGTAGCGGGCGTCGCGGGCGTAGGGCACGGCGGCCTGCGTGTAGCCCACCCATACGGTCATGCCGCGCAGGAAACGGTTGCGCTCGCGCATCGAGAGCAGGGCATCGAGGGCGCGGCGGTCGAGGAGGCGGTAGTCGCCGGAATTGTGGTGGAGCTCGACTTGGGCGAGGGTGTCGAAGAGACGGTAGAACCACCGGGCGGTGGCGAGCTTGAACTTGGACTCGCCCTCGCGCTGCTCCCTGACCGCATAGACGACATCGGTGCCGCTCAGCCAGTGGTCGAGCATGCGGGGGATGAGCTCGGGGGGGTCCTGGAGGTCGGCGTCGATCATCACCACGGCGTCGCCGCGGGCGTTGTCGAGGCCCGCCGTGAGCGCGGTCTGGTGCCCGAAGTTGCGCGAGAGGTAGATGACCCGAACCCGGGGGTCCTCGGAGGCGAGCAATTCCAGGGCGGCCGGAGAGCCGTCGGTGGAGCCGTCATCGACGAGCACGAGCTCGAAGTTGACTCCCTCCAACGAGTTTCGCACGCGGGCGTAGAACTCGTGGATCGTCGCCTCTTCGTTGCATACGGGAGCGACGACGCTGAGGAGCCCGAGCGAGCGCTCCTCACGGCGGTGGGTGCCGGGCTGCCAGTTCATGGCGTCATGTTACGGCGCGTAGTTAACAGTGCCGTAGGAGTGGCGTCGTGAGCCCTTAGCCGCCGAGAAGAGTGGAGGCGTGCGGCACCCAGCCGATCATGTTGATCGTGAGCATGACGCCGGTCATGGTGAGCGCCCAGCGTCCCAGGCGCCGGTCGCCGCTCAGCGCCGCCAACGGGGTCAGCCAGGCGATATACCAGGGCAGCAGCGAACCCGCGGTGATGAGCAGAGTCACGGTGGCCCAGCCCGCGCCGGCGATCCAGTCGAGCCGACCCCGATGCACGAGTACGAGCAGCCACGCGGTCACTCCGGCGAAGACGATGCCGAGGAGGACGCCCACGAGGCGGCCCACGCCGCCGAGGCCGAGCTCGGTGGAGATGAAGCCGGGAATGCTCTGCGCGCTCCCGATCGTCTGGTTCTGGCGCAGCGTCCCGAGCAGGTGGAGCTGGCCGGTCCCGAACAGGGCGAACCCGAGCACGGCCACCACGGCGCTGGCGATTCCGGCACCGAGAAGGAGACGACGGCGCTCCACCTCGGGGCGGACGAGCGCGAAGGGCAGCACCACTCCAGCCGTCAGCTTTATCGCGGCGGCGGCAGCGACCATCACCCCGCCGGTGGCGCGGCGGTCCTGAAAGAGCAGGTAGATGCCCGCCGCCAGCGGCGCGAGCATGAGGAGATCGTTGTGGCCGCCGCCGAGGCCCCAGACGACGGTGAGGGGATTGAGTCCGACGAGGAGCGCGGCCCGGACGGGATCGAGTCCCCGGATCCGCGCGGCCTGCCACACGAGCCCGATGGTGGCGAGGAAGGCGAGGGCGGCGAGCGACTTGTAGGCGACGACGCTGGCGGAGATGTCGAGGAAGGCGATCGCGTAGCTCAGAGCGGTGAACAGGGGGCCGTACGCGGTGGGCGTCGAGACCCATTTCGAGCCGATGAACGGGTACAGCGGATCGAGCCGGATCGTGCTCGGACCGTGCAGGTAGGGATTGGTCCCGTACAGGGTCCCCATCCGCCCGTACGCCTGGTAGCTGAAGACGTCGGTGGAGAGGATCACCGGCGCGAGCAGGAAGAGGGCGGTGAGTACGGCGATGCACACGAGCACCACGCGCGCCGAGAGCTCAGCGGCGCCTCGGACGGCGAGGACGTAGGAGACGAACATGAGGGTGAAGAGCGCGATCAGCGCGGCGTGGCCGAGGGGCACCCCGGCGTTGGCGAACACGCCCGCCAGCCAGCCGGGCATCGGGCGCACCGACTGGGGCACGAGGGCGTTGGTCTGTGCCGCCGAGAACGCGAGTACGGCGCCGGTGAGCATGACGCCGACGAGGCCGACCTGCGCGGGCAGCGCCGCCGTGCCCGCGCCGACTCGGACCCGTCCTGGAACCGCGTGGACGGTGGCGGCCGGGACCTCGAGTGCGGGCAGATCGAAGACGCCGGTCTCGGGCACGACCTCGAGGGGACGACCGCGCACGCTCATCGGCGGAAGGATGCCCGCGCGGGCATCAGATCCGCGTATCGTGAGGTTGCGATTCCGTTAAGGCGCCGCGGTTGCGGCCGACGGCGGCGGCCGCGCTCCGGCGCAGGCGAGGAACGAGCCAGATCGCCTCGAAGGCGATCTTGGCCGACATCTTGCTGGTCCCGGCAGCGCGGTCCTGGAAGACGATGGGGATCTCCCGGACGCGGAAGCCGGCCAGGAGCGCGCGGTAGGTCAACTCGATCTGGAAGGTGTAGCCCTCCGAGCTCACACTGTCGAGCTCGATCGCCTCGAGCACCTCGCGGCGGAAGCACTTGAAGCCCCCGGTGAGGTCACGGATCTTGATCCCGAGGATGGCGCGCGCGTAGAGGCCGCCACCGCGGCTGATGAGCCGTCGCAGCAGACCCCAGTCGCGCACTCCGCCGCCGGCCACATAGCGCGACCCGAGCACGAGGTCCGCGTCCGCTGCGCCGTGCACGAGATCTTGCAGGTACCGCGGCTCGTGGGAGAAGTCGGAATCCATCTCGATCACCAGCTCGGCATCGCCCTCCAGCGCCCGCCCGAAACCCGCGAGATAGGCATGGCCGAGGCCCTGCTTGCCGGCGCGATGGAGCACCTCGGCGGACCCGAGCTCTTCGGCGAGAGCATCCGCGATTGCGCCGGTTCCGTCGGGCGAGTTGTCATCGACGATGAGGATGCGGTGCTCACCGGGCGCCAGGCGCTCGAGCTCGCCGTCGACGGCACGAACGATCCGGTCCAGGTTCTCGGCCTCGTTATATGTCGGCATGACAACCCAGACGCGCGCTGACATCGTTGTGCAGCGTAGTTGAACCCGGAGCGCGCCTATCCGTCCAGCGCGCCATCATGGGCCGGCAAGGCAGCCCGGATGCACGACAAACGCACTTCTTCAAGATCGAGGGCGGGAGGGAGTGGCGCGCCACGCGCCGAGCCTCCGGCGGGGCGCGCCGAGCCCGCGGGGACGCCGGGGCGCGCCGAGCCCGCGGGGACGCCGGGGCGCGCCGAGCCGGCGGGGACGCCGGGGCGCGCCGAGCCCGCGGGGGCGCCGGGGCGCGCCGAGCCCGCGGGGGTGCCGCGGGTGACGAGCGCCGTCTTCCAGCGCCGCCGCCGCCGCGCCGGCGCTCTGGCCCTCTTCGCCCTGCTCGCGGTGATGTCGCTCGTGGCCGGCATCGCCGTCGGCTCGAGCCACGGGAGCCGCCCGCCGCCGCCCGTCGTCGCCTCGGCGGCCCCGTACGGCTTCTTCGCGCGAATCCACGCCCTGGCCGGGACCGGCACCGGCTCCTTCGAGGCACGCCAGCTCGCCGCCGAGAACGCGGCCATCAACCGCACGCTCGCCTACACGCCGTTCGTGCGCATCGCCGGGTCACAGAAGCGCGAGATCGCCTTGACCTTCGACGACGGGCCCGGTCCCTACACCCCGGGGATCCTCTCGGTGCTCGAGCGCAAACACGCGCCCGCCACCTTCTTCGAGGTCGGCTTCATGCTCCAGTACTTCCACGCCTCGACGAGCGAGATCGTCGCCCGCGGCTACCCGATCGGCGACCATACTCAGCTCCACCAGCCGATGTCGCAGCTCTCGCCCGCCGACCAGCGCACCGAGCTCCTCGACCAGGCCGCGGCCATCAGCCAGTACGGGGCCCCGTTCCCGCGCCTGTTCAGGCCCCCGTACGGGGTATACAACGCGAACACCCTCGCGCTCCTGCACAAGTACGGGATGCTGATGATCATGTGGACGGTGGACAGCGGCGACTACCTCCGACCCGGCGTGGCGGCCATCGTCAAGACCGTCCTCACAGGGGCGCGCCCGGGCGCCATCATCCTCATGCACGATGCCGGCGGGGACCGCCAGGAGACCATCGCTGCCCTGCCCATGATCATCGACGAGCTCCGCGCCCGCGGGTACCGGCTCGTCACCGTTCCCCGCCTGCTCCTCGACAACCCGCCGCCCAAGGACCAGGACGTGATCCCGGCGACGCGGCTGGGGGCGGGATAGGCGCGGGGAACGCCGGGCCGCCGCGGCGCTAGTGCGGGAAGTAGGCGACGCGGTTCCAGCTCGGCTCGGGGGCGAGCTCGATCGGCTCGCCGCCACGGTCGGGCTGGATGTAGACGAAGCCGTTGGCGGCCTCGTCGTAGGAGATGTCGAGCTCGCCTTCCTTGACGCGCTGATCGAGCCAGGCGCTGCGGAAGATCAGGCGTCGCAGCCAATGCACGAGCGAGCGTTCGGACGGCCCCACGAGCTCGGGCCAGCAATCGTTGACGTGCTCGCCCAGTCCCGAAGCGGGATCGGTGACCTCGCCGTTGACGACGAGGTTGATCAGGTCCTCGGCCTCGTGGTCCTCGATCCGACCGCACAGGAACCCGAGCCGGCGCGCCGCCTGTTCACAGCGCTCACGGAAGTCGCGCTCGTTGAAGGTGAATCGCAGCTCGCCGTATTCGAGCACGAAGTCATCCCCAGAGCTGTAGTTGGCACGGCGGAACATGGCGGCGTCGAGATCATATGAGGGATTCCTCCCTCCCCGCAGGGGGTGCAGGCGATGTTGCAGGATGGGTGCGCCGGCGCCGCTGGGCGGGGGGTGATCTCCTCGCGGGCGCGGCCTCTGACTGGCCATGAACCGCGAACGCCCGACCATCCTCGTGGTCGAAGACCACCGCACCACGCGCACCTTCCTCGCCGACAACCTCACCGTCGACGGCTACGAGATCCTCGTCGCCGACTGCGCCAAGGACGCCTGGCGGCTGCTCGCCACCAAGTACCCCGACCTCGCGCTCGTCGATCTCGGCCTCCCCGACCGCGACGGCCTCGAGCTCCTGCGCGACGTCCGCGACGCCGACGGCACGACGGGACGGGTCGACTGCCACATACCCCTCGTCGTCCTCTCCGGCCGGACGGCCGAGCTCGACCTCCTGCGCGGATTCGCCCGCGGCTGCGACGACTACCTCGTCAAGCCGTTCTCCTATCCCGAGCTCCGCGCGCGCATCGAGGCTCTGCTCCGGCGCACCGAGCGCCGCGAAAACCGCGGACTCATCCGCGTCGGTCCGCTCCAGATCGACCCAACGTCCCGGCAGGCCTGGCTCGACGGCACCGAGCTTCATCTCACCAAGCGGGAGTTCTCCCTCCTGCGCGTGCTCGCCTCCGATCCCAACCGGGTGTTCACACGCGACGAGCTCCTGCGCGGCCTGTGGGGCTACGCGACCGTCGGCCGCACCCGCACGCTCGACTCCCACGCCTTCCGTCTGCGTCGCAAGCTGGGGGAGAGCAGCGATCGCTTCGTCATGAATGTCTGGGGTGTCGGCTACCGGCTCACCGTGGACCCCGTCGACGGGACGCAGGGGTGATGGCCTTGGTGACGGGCCACTTAGGCTGGATCGTCGCGATCGTCGCGATCGCCGCCGCGGTCTGGGCGCTCTCCCTTCGGCGCCTCCTGGCCGCTCGGATGGAGCTCGTCGCGCGCGCCTGCCACGAGCTGCGCGGACCGCTCACCGTGGCCCGGCTCGGGATCGAGCTCCTCGGACGCGACGCGGCGCTCCCTGTCGACGCGCTCCAGGCGATCGACCTCGAGCTCGCGAGCGCCGGCCTGGCACTCGAGGATCTCAGCGCCGCCCCCACCGGCCGGCGCGGCCCCTGGCGGCCCCGCCCCGTCGACGTGACCGCCCTCCTCGGCACCTCATTCGAGGCGTTCCGCCCCGTCGCGCGCGCCTGTGGCGTCGAGCTCGACCTCCGCTGGCAGGGCGAGCCCGCCGTCGTCGACGCCGATCGCCTCCGCCTCGCCCAGGCCACACGCAACCTCATCGCCAACGCCATCGAGCACGGCCACGGCCGGGTCGAGGTGCGCGGCCACGCGGGCGAAGACGGGGTGGAGATCGAGGTGGCCGACGGCGGACAGGGCCTGCCCGCCCCCGTGGCCGACCTCGCTGCGCGTCGCCGCGCGGGGCGAGGCCGGCGAGGGCGCGGGCTCGCCATCGCCGCCGAGGTGGCCGAGCGGCACGGGGGCCGGCTCGTCGCCGCCTCCGATGAGAGCGGCTCGCGGGTGTCGCTGTCGCTCCCCGTTCCGCGGGGCTGAGGTTCGCACGGGTCGGGCCTGGGCGGGCCGGGCCCGCGGCCCCGACCGTCGCCCCCGGCCGGCGGCGGCTCCCGACCGGCGGCGGTCCCGCGACCGGCGGCGGTCCCGCGACCGGCGGCGGCTCCCCGACCGGCGGCGGCGGCTCCCGGCCGACGGTTGCTCCCGACCGACGGCGGTCCCGCGACCGACGGTTGCTCCCGACCGACGGTTGCTCCCGACCGACGGTGGCTCCCGACCGACGGTGGCTCCCGACCGACCGTGGCCCCGACTGACCGCGCCCGCCGACTGACCGCGGCTCCCGACCGACCGCGCCGCGCCGAAGCGATGTCGCTGGGTCCCGGTATGCGCATTCCAGGGACATCGGTTCGTGTCTGCGGTTCGCGCGGTCGTGAAGCGATGTCGCTGGGTCCCGGTATGCGCACTCCAGGGACATCGGTTCGTGTCTGCGGTTCGCGCGGTCCGGAAGCGATGTCGCTG
>DASZKU010000026.1:0-21501 GCA_035552815.1 Solirubrobacteraceae bacterium
CATCAGATTGTCTCGCGCCGTCTGTCGTGTCCCCCCGTGTCCAACAGAACAATCGGATTTGCAGGGGTTTTCGAGACACCACGAGACACGAGTGGACAATCTGATCTGCTTTGCAAGCAGGAGGTCGCCGGTTCGATCCCGGCTGGCTCCATCGATCGGTTGTGCTCCTGAATCATTCAAACCCGGCCTGATCTCACTGCAGGGTGCATGTGCGGTGGACCAGGTCGACGATCGAGAACTGAACGGGCGCGGACGCGGCCGTCCGGGCGAGGGTCGGCTCGCCTGCTTGCCGCGACCGGTGTTCGCGGGGGCGGCAAGCGGGGCTCTGAGGTTATTAGTTGGCGCCAAGTTAGGTTAGGGACGCGGGCCCGCGCGCGGTCTCGATGAACTGGAGCGCGACCACGTTGGTGTTCGGCGCCGCGCAGACGCCTTTGACGCGCGCCAGGACCTGGCGCAGGACGTAGCTGTCCTTGCCCGATCCGCTGATCCCCTTGTAGGCGCCCGTCCCGTTGGCCAGCGCGTAGGTGCCGGTACCAGTCTGGGTGTAGAGGCAGGTCGCTGCGTTTAGGTGCCCATTCTTATGGGGCTTGTTCTGCTGGACGAGTTCAAACGTGCCGTTCGGGAACCGCACCTTCTGAAAGCGCCCCTTGGCGGTGAAGGTTCCGCCGCCGGTGAAGGTGCCGGTGGCGATCACGCTGCCGGTTGGGACGCTTGAGGTGATCATCGAGAAGGTCTCGGTTGCCTTTGACGTTGTGGCAGCGGCGGTGGTCGCGATCGCGATCGCGGCCGCCACTACGACGGTGGTCGCTGCGAGGATTCTCTTGCGCATGTTGGCACTCTCCTGTTGCGGCCCGCACGAGCCGGTGGCTGATTGACTCGGTAAGCCTTGCTGCGGTCCTGTGCCGTGTCGTCGGCCGGAGTAACGATCGTGCGTCGTCCTCCGGGACGATTTGCGCGATCGATCTGGCTCCGTGGCTCGTCCTCGAGGAGGACAGTGAGATCGTCCCGGTTGATGATCGGGGCGGGTCGTCCGGCGCTAGGTTGCTCGTGTGATCTCGCCTGTTCGCCACCTCTTCGAGCGGATCCGCGGCCTCGATCCCGTCCGGGTCGACTACATGGTCGCGGTGGTCGTCCTGATTGGGTTCGAGCTGAACGCTTTCACTGCCGTTGGCGAGCACGCCCGCTGGGCCGGGGCGGTGCTTGGTTCTTCGATCGCGGTGGGCGTCGCGGCGCGTCGTCGCTGGGACGCTGCCGGCGCTCACGCTGGTGTGCGCGGCCTCGGCGGTGCGGAAGCTGTTGGCGGTTATGGAGCAGGGTGGGGGAACGCCGTTCGCGGTCGTCGGCGTGCTGCGGCTCTTCTATGGCGCGGGGGCGTTTCTGGACGGGCGTCGTGCGTGGCTGGGGTTTGGGCTTGTGACCGCGATCGGCGCGGCGCTTTCGTCCAGGGGGGGGCTGCTATCAGGTCTGTTCAATCTTGTCGCGTTTGCGTGGCTGCCTTGGCTGGTCGGTCGGGCCCGGCGGTTGTCAATGGCGCGCGAGCGCGCCGCGCGCGAGTTGGCTGAGCGCATCGACGCCGAGCGCGAGCTACATGTCCGGGCGGCGACGCTGAGCGAGCGGGTGCGGCTCGCACGCGAGATCCACGACGTGATCGCGCACAGCGTTTCGGTGATGGTGATCCAGGCGGCGGGTGCCCGGACGGTGATGGACCGCGAACCGGCGCGCGCGGAGGTCTCGCTGCGGTCTGTGGAGCGCGCGGGTCGCGAGGCACTCGCGGAGATGCGGCGACTGCTTGGCGTGCTCGGCGACAGCGAGGATCTGCGTGCGCTGGCGCCGCAGCCCGGGCTCGACGATCTGCGAGAGCTGGCGTTGAGCACCCAGACCGCGGGGCTTGAGACCTCGATCCGGGTCGTGGGTGAGCCGGTCGCGGTCTCGCAGGGCCTAAGCCTGTGCGTCTATCGCGTAGTCCAAGAGGCGCTGACGAACACGCTCAAGCACGCCGGCGCGACGCGAGCCGAGGTCACCGTCCGCTGGGACGCAAACGCGCTCGAGCTCGAGGTGAACGACGCCGGCGGCCGCCCCTCTGAGCCGGCTGCGGGCTCGTCGGGACACGGGATCGCCGGGATGCGCGAGCGTACGGCGCTTCATGGCGGTACCGTCCACGCCGGACCGGCACCAGCCGGCGGCTTTACCGTCCAGGCTCGGATTCCGCTGATCGCGGCGAGCAAGTCGTGAGCGCGGGGATCGACCCGCACCGCTGGTGGGGCGGCCGGATCCGCCCGGCGGACGTCGACCGGCTGGTCGCCGCCGCGCTGGCGGTTGACCTGGTCCTCGAGTCGGCGCTCGGGACCGGGATTCCGCACCGGATCGTGACCGCTGTGTTCGCAGTCCTGCTGCGGTGCCGGTCGCGGTGCGGCGCCGCTGGCCGGCCGTGGCCGCGGTGTGGGCTGCTGCGGCGTGTCTGCTCGAGGATCCGTTCCGTGGACAGCTGTTCAACCTGCCGAGCGGCAGTGGCGTGCTCGTCTTGATGCTGTGCAGTTACGGCGCCGGCGCATGGCTCGGATTGCGACGAAGCGTCTTCGCCTTGGGGATGGCAGCGGCGCTCCTGGTCGCGGATCAGCTGATCGAGATGTACGTGACCGGCGTGACCGGCGGCAATCTCTCGGGCCTCGGGACTCTGATCGTCCTATTCACCGCGCCGTGGGTGCTCGGGCGGTTCGTCAACGCGCGAGATCGCCGCGCCGATGCGTTCTCGTCGCTCGCCGCGCAAGCCGCGACCGAGCGGGTCGAACGGGAGCGAGCCGCGGTCACCCAGGAACGGCTCACGATCGGACGCGAGCTGCAGGACATCATCGCCCACAACGTGAGTGTGATGGTCGTCCAGGCCGGCGGGGCGCGACGACTGCTCTACCACGAGCCCGAGCGCGCGCGCGATTCGCTCCTGAACGTAGAACAGACCGGGCGGGAAGCGCTTGCGGAGATGCGCCGGTTGCTCGGGCTGCTGCGCAAGGACGACGACCCCCGGGCGCTGACGCGCCAACCCGGCCTCGACCAGCTCCCGGAGCTCATCGCGGCAATGCAGATCGGCGGACTCGTCTGCGACATCCGTACCGATGGTCAGCCGATCGAGCTGACGCCCGGGATCGATCTCGTCAGCTACCGCGTGATCGAGACGGCGCTCGAACGGGCGACGGCATCTCGGTGCCGGCATGCCCGCGCGACCGTCCGCTACCAATTGAAGCGACTGGAGCTCGAGGCCCGGGGGGACCGAGAGCTCCCCCACCCCGGGCGATGATTTCAGGTCGGTGTCCGGGCGCGTCGCGCTATACGGCGGCAGGCTCGAGGTGCTCGACGCCGAGCCCGCCGAGTTCGCGGTCCGCTGCCAACTACCACTCGAGGGCTCACTGACGTCATGAGCACGTCGATCGTGATCGCCGACGACCAGGCGCTCGTCCGCGCCGGCTTTCGAATGATCCTCGAGGCCGAACCGGACCTTTGCGTGGTGGCCGAGGCCAAAGACGGCAAAGAGGCGGTCGAGGCCGCCCGCCGCTGCCGCCCCGACGTAGTGCTGATGGACATCCGGATGCCGCGGATGGACGGGCTCGAGGCCACGAGAAGGACCGTCGCCGCCGGCACGGCCAGCTCTCCCCGCGTGCTCATCCTGACCACCTTCGACCTCGACGAATATGTCTTCGACGCGCTCCACGCAGGCGCCAGCGGCTTCCTCCTCAAAGACGTCCCTCCCGAGCAGCTCATCGCCGGCATCCGTATCGTCGCCGAGGGTGAGTCGCTGTTGGCTCCGACAGTCACCCGCCGCCTGATCGAGTCGTTTCTAAACGACCGTCCCCGCGCACCCGCCCCGCCTCCCGCGCTCGCCGAGCTCACCGATCGCGAGCTAGAGGTCTTCGCTCTCATCGCCCGCGGACTCTCCAACTCCGAAATCGCCGGCCAGCTCGTAGTCTCCGGCACGACGGTAAAGACACACGTCGCTCGTGTTCTGTCCAAGCTGGACCTGCGTGACCGTGTCCAAGCCGTAGTGCTCGCCTACGAAGCCGGGATTGTCACCCCCGGCAAGCCGCCCCCCGGAGAGAGCGCGTGACCTATCGAGCGCCTGGACTGTCGAGCGCCATCACCCGCGCATGCGAGACCCAAGCTCGGCGCCGTCGGTCGAAGCGCTCCAGCCCGCGGGCGGAACCGATCGTCGGCGACACCTCCCACCCTGGGACGATGGTCGCGACCGTGTCGTCGCCGAAGCTCACCGCTCGGGCATCATCGTGCAGACGAAAGCAATCGCCGCCAAGATGGCGAAGTTGCCGTGCCGAGGGTGCGTTGCCCCCGCGGTGTGGCTCGGGACGCTCACCGTCATGCATGGATTAGGACGAGCGGAGGGAATCGCGTCGTATGGTGTCGGCTGATCGAGCTCGACGAGGGCGACGGCCGCCGTCCAAGCTGTTCGCGCATGAACGCCGAGAGGGTGATCGCGAAGGCGTGATCGAGGCTCATCCCGCGTAGCGCGCCGGACGACGGCGTCGATGCGACGTGGCCATTGGGATCGTCCGCTCCGTGGCGGGCCAGGTGACGAAAGCACTCGCCAGCGACTTTTTCGCTCAAGGCGGAGCAGAGCACTTGGCCGCGGGTACAGAGATTCGCGTCGTCGATTTGGCCAGCTGTCTACTGTCTTACTGTCGACAGTCAGCTTTAGTCCCCATTCGTTATGGACGCCCCGTTGTCGGTATCCCTGCTGCCGCTCCCCAGCGCTTCGCTGACGGATTCGATCGCAGGGCTCCTGCGCGAGCGGATCGTTAGCGGCCGGTTCGAGCCTGGCGAGAGGCTGGTCGAAGCCGAGATCGCCCGGCAGCTGCAGATCAGCCGCGGTCCGGTGCGCGAGGCTCTAGCTCAGCTGCGGGCTGAGGGACTGGTGATCGACCGACCGCGACGAGGCTCGTTTGTCGCCGAGTTGACGATGAACGACGTTCGCGAGATCTACGAGTTGCGCGCGGCGCTCGAGGGCCGTGCTGCCCGTCTGCTCATCGAGCGCGATGACCGCGCGGCCCTGGCGGAGCTGGGGGTGATCATCGACGCGATGAAGGCGGCGACCGAGATCGATGACCGCGACGGGTTCGCCGACCTCGACACCCGTTTCCACACTGAGCTGTGCCGCCTGTCCGGAAACCGGCGGCTGCACCTCGCCTTTGTGCAGCAGTCGGGCCTGTTGAACGTCTTCCTGCAGATGGAGATCAAGACCCAGTATCGGACGTTGGCCGGGATTCTCGACGAGCACGTCGAGCTGTTCGGAGACCTCAGCTCCGGGGACGGTCAGCGGGCCCAGGCGGGTTGCGATCGACACATGGCAGAGGCGTTGGAGCGGGTGACGAACATGCTGGGGCACAGCGCTTGACGCCCTGTCCGCCTACCCGCGTCAGCCCGGCCGGGAGGCCGGCCAACCCCTGGCTACGGTGCCGCCCGCAACCGTGCACTTCCGCCAACGCCACCCGGCCACTGGCGCAGTCGCACGTATGTACCCGTGACGCTTCGGGGTCGGACCAGTGGCGCCGCAGATTCATCGCCCCATCAACTTCTCGGAGGCCAGCCTGATGGAAGAACGGCAAGCTACTGCCATGACGAGTTCGGTGTCCGCTCCTGGCGCACTCGTCGACCGAGCCCCGACTGCCGTGGCCAGCGGCTTCTACACGCGCAAGGCGAGCGGCCTGGTGCGGGAGATCTCGCCAAACAGCGCGTTCTGGATGAATATGACGTACGCCAGCATCCCGCTCTCGGTGCTCGCCTTTACGCTCGCTCCCTCGGCGTTCCCTGGTGTCAATCTCTTCTGGTCCGTGATCATCATCTCGCTGCTCTCGTTGATCCCGGTGATCGTCTACGGGGTGTTGGCCGCCACGATGCCGCGCTCGGGAGGTGACTACGTATGGCAGAGTCGAATCCTGCACCCGGCGATCGGTTTTGCTTCGAATTTCAACTTTACGATTCAGGCACTCTTCGTCGGCGGCGGGATCGTGTCCACGTGGATCGCCGGCTTTGCGGGCTCGAGCGCGCTGCTGACGCTGGGCACGGTGCTCCATTCGAACACGCTCGTGCGTCTGTCTGTCCACGCAAGTCAGCGAGGCTGGGAACTCGCGGTCGCGCTGCTCTTCATTTGCCTGTTCGGGATCGCCTCCGCCCTTGGCACCAAGATCACGATGCGGCTGATGATCTGGCTCTACGCGGTGTGCATGCTGGGTCAGCTGCTGCTGATCGCGATCCTGGCCCTTACCGACCATGGGTCGTTCGTGCATTCCTTTAACCAGTACGCGAGTTACAGCAAGGTCATTGCGCTGGGTCACTCCGCCGGGGGCTTCACCGCGCACCCCGCGTCGACGGCGCCAACGCTGGCGGCGATGCCGCTGATCTATTCGGGCATCGGCTTCGCGATGGTCTCGACCTACTGCTCGGGTGAGATCAAGTCGGTCAAGAAATCATCGCTCTACTCGACCTGTGGCGCCGTGCTCGCGACCGGTGTTGTTCTGGCCCTGCTCGCCTTGCTCGCCCAGAACGTGTTCACCCTCAACTTCCTAGGATCGATCACCGCCCTCTCCTCGACCAAGGCGTACCCCCTCAGCTCACAGCCGTTTTTCTACCTGTTCGCATCGATGACCACTTCGTCGTCGGTCCTCATCGTCCTGATCTCAGTGGCCTTCGAAGCTGGCGTGATCGCGGGACTTCCTGCCCTGTTCATGATCGCCACTCGCAACATTTTCGCGTGGTCCTTCGATCGAGTCATGCCTTCGATACTCGCCGATGTGAGCCCGAGAACCGGCGCGCCGGTGAACGCTTCGATTCTCACCGCGGCAGTCATGGGCGTGTCGGCCACGTGCTACCTGTTCGTCCCGATCAAGTGGACGGCGTTTATCGCGGGAGCCGAGACCATGGGGCTGATTACCTTCGCGATCGTGGGCCTGTGCGCGCTCATCCTCCCGTGGCGACGGCCCGATATCTGGAATCTCTCGCCGTATCGCTGGATGATCGGCCGGATTCCCGTCATCTCCGTCCTCGGACTCGCCACCTTCGCGATCGAGGCGTGGCTCATCTACTACCTCCTAACCAACAAGGCGCTCGGAGCCAACTCGGCGGCAACCTTGCGCCTCCTCCCCTCTCTGCTGGTGATCGGGCTTCTCTGGTTCGGGGGCGCGGCGCTGTTCGCGAGGCGGGGCGGCATGAGCCTCGTCTCGGGACAAAAGGAGCTACCTCCGGAATGAACCGGGCGAACGCGCGCATGGGCGAGTGATCCCGATCGGCCGAGATGCGCCTCTTCTTCACCACAGACATCCACGGCTCCGAGCGGTGCTTCCGGAAGCTTGTCAACGCGGCGAAGGCCTACCGTGCCGATGCGCTCGTCCTGGGCGGTGACATCACCGGAAAGGTGCTCGTGCCGGTGGTCGGCGAGCCGGACGGCAGAGTATCGGCCAGCGTTTTCGGCCAGCTGCGCTACGCGCAAGGCGAGCAGGAAGTCGCCGAGCTCGAACGCATGCTGCGCCAGTCCGGCTGCTACACGATCAGAATCACGCGTGAGGAGAAGAGCGCAATCGACGGCGACCCGTCGGCGATCGAGCGGCTCTTCCGGCAGGCGGTGACCGAGACAGTCCGGGCGTGGATGGCGCTGGCCCGCGAGCGGCTCGAGCTCGACGGGGTACCGCTTTACATGAGCGCCGGCAACGACGACGAGCCCTATGTCGACGACGTCCTTGCACAGGACGAGTACGTGCGCGCGCCGGAAGGGAAGATCGTCGAGCTGCCCGACGGGCGCGAGATGATCAGCATCGGTTTCTCCAACATCACCCCATTCGGGACACCGCGAGAACTAAGCGAGGACGAGCTCGAGCACCGGATGGACGAACTGGCGGGCGCACTCAAGGAACCGGAGCGAGCTGTCTTCAACTTCCACTGTCCACCGTACGGAACCAGCCTCGACTCGGCCGCAAAGCTCGATGCCGACCTCCGGCCGATCCTCGACGGCGCGAACGTGCTGATGGCTCCGGCGGGCAGTAGGGCCACGAAAAGCGTCATCGATCGCTTTCAGCCGCTGCTCGGACTTCACGGACACATCCACGAGAGCCGGGCAGCGCAGAAACTCGGCCGCACGATGTGCTTCAACCCCGGGAGCGAGTACTCCGAGGGCGTCCTCCGGGGTGTGCTCATGGAAGTGGGCCCGAGGAAGCTGAAGGGCTGGCAGTTCACCACTGGCTGAGCCCAGCGTGCACTGCTAGAGAAGAGTGCGCTGCCACCGAAGGTGAAGGTCTCACAGTCCTGGCGTGTCGCGATCGCGGCGATCGCCCCTTCCCGAGCATCCCCACCTCTCGGGCGAGAACCGCAGGCTTCCTGATCTCCCGCTCTCGAGACGCGGCGCCGCCGTCGGAGTCGACCGCCTTCCCCCTGGCCAGCCGCCTCGGCGCGATCTTCGCCATCTGGCCAACGACAGGTGGCGACGCTCGTAACTAGGGTGGCGAGCCTTGCCGATGACCCCCACCGAGACCGCACCCAGGCCGCGCCGCGAGCACTTCTTCCGGCCCGGCGCGGGAGCCCGGAGAGGGGGAGGCGGGTCGGTCGAGGACGCCGCCCGGCGCCTGCGCGACGTGCTCCGCAGCGAGGTGCTCACGGGCGCCTTTCCCGACGGGCTGCTGCCCGGGGAGACCGAGCTCATGCTCAAGCACGACGCGCGCCGGGCCACGGTCCGGGGCGCGCTGATCATGCTCCGGGACGAGGGTGTGGTCGAGCGCGTCCAGGGCATCGGGACCTTCGCGGTACGCGAGCGCTATGTGACGCGCATGGCCGAGCTCCACGGCGAGAGCAGCTCGGACGGCATCAGCCCCCAGATCCGCTCGCGCGTGCTCGACCGCACCGTGGCGCCGGCGCCGGACTTCGTCGCACGCAAGCTGGCGCTCACCCCCGGCGAGCTCGTGCTGCGCCTGGAATACATCGCCCTGCTCGAGGGCGAGCCCCTGGGGCTGGCCACCAACTACGTCGCCTATCCGCAGGCGGAGGCGATCGCGGTGACGCCGTTCAAGGGTGATTGGTACACCCTCCTTCACGATGCCGGGGTTTCCTTCGGGGGCACCGAGTGGGTACTGAGTGCCATCAACGCCGATTCGGTCGTCGCCCACCATCTTCGCGTCGAGCCAGGGACCGCCCTGATGCTCGGCGAGGAGATGATTCAGGACGAGCATGAAGCACCGTTCGATTTCGCCGTGTGCTACGTGCGGACCGACCGGTATGCCTTCTCCTCGAGCTCATGGAGCATTGGCTCCCGCGACGACGGCGGACGTCTCGTCAGCTCACCCGACCGCCCGGTCGGCTCGCTTCGCTCCTAGCCGCGCGCGGCCACACCACCCGCGCGAGCGGTATCACCAGCACCGCTGGTGACACGCCGCCGGGCACGCACTGACACACCGCCGAAGAGCCGCCGCTCCCGGCGGATGGGCCGACTCGCGCCGCCACGGAACGGCGGATCGCGCGCGGAGCGACTCCTAACCCCAGTCAATCCAGGGCCCGCCGCGGCGGATCGGCGGCTGAACGGCGGCGTAACACGGCGTAGCGGAACCGGCGTGAGGATCCGCGTCGTGGTGTCACTCCCGGACTCGACCTCCCGCTCGGCATGACGCGCTTCCTCACGCGTCGCCTCCTGCTCTCGCTCCCGATCCTCATCGGGGTATCGATCGTCGTCTTCATCACCATCAAGCTCATTCCCGGGAACCCGGTGGCGGCGCTGCTCGGTCCCAATGCCACCCCCCAGGCGCGCGCCGCCCTGTCGTCTCGCCTCGGACTCAACGACCCGCTGCCCGTCCAGTACCTCCACTGGCTGTGGGCGGTGCTGCACGGGAATCTCGGCACTTCGATCTCGCTTCAGTCCGGCGCCGGCGGGTTGGCGCTGACCGCCTTCGCCAACACGATGATCCTCGTCCTCGCCGCGCTCGTCATCGCGCTGGCCGGCGGTGTCGTGCTCGGACTCGTCATGGCGCTGGCCCCGCGCAGCGTGCTCGGCCGGGCGCTCTCCTCCTCGACGCTGCTCCTGCTCTCGGCGCCGCAGTACTCCGTCGGCCTCCTCCTCGTGGTCTTCGCGGTCAAGACCGGCGCGTTCCCGAGCGGGGGAATGCACAGCACGAACAGCGCCTCGCTCGGGGATCTCCTCGCTCACCTGGTGCTCCCCGCCGTGGCCGCGGCCCTGGCGCCGATGGGGATCGTCGCGCGGATGTTCTCGGTCGCGCTATCGGGGGTGCTCGAGCAGGAGTTCGTCTCCTCGATGTCGGCCCGCGGGCTGCGCCGGCGGGCGATCATCGGCCACGCGGTGCACAACGCGGTGCCGTCCCTGCTCACCATCACCGGCCTTCAGGTCGCCTATCTGCTCGGCGGCGTCCTCTTCGTGGAGACGATCTTCGACTGGCCGGGAATCGGCCAGCACCTCTACCAGGCGATCTCCTCGCGCGACGAGCCCCTGATCGAGGCCGGCGTGCTCTTCACCGCCGTCGCGCTCGTGCTGACAAACGTGCTCGTCGACACGCTCCACGCCTGGATCGACCCGCGGGTCAGGGCATGAGCGCGCGTCCGTCCTGTCCCGCCGCTTCCCGACCTGGAGGAATCCGACCATGTCCGTGATCAGCCTCGACCCCGGTGCCACCCTTGCCGAGCCTCGTGCGCGACAGCTGCGGCGCGTCACCCGGCCGCCGGCGGGAGTGGTCCTCGGCGGAGGGATCGTCCTCGTCCTCGTCCTCGCCGCCCTGCTCGCGCCGGTCATCGCGCCCGACTCCCCGACCGCGGGCTCGGTCTCCCAGCGCCTCTTCAACGTCTACACGATCGGACACATGCTGGGAACCGACGGCCAGGGCCGCGACGTCCTCAGCCGCTTGATCTGGGGGGCGCGGCCGACTCTGCTCGCCGGGGTCATCCCCGTCGTCATCGGCGGTCTCCTCGGCACGGCGCTGGGGATGCTCGCCGGACTCTCGCGCTCCTGGGTGCGCAACCTCGTCATGCGCACCCTCGACGTCCTCTTCGCCTTCCCGGCCATCCTCCTCGCCATCGCCATCGGGGCGGCGCTCGGCCCGGGGATCAAGAACGCGATCGTCTCGCTCTCGATCGTCCTCATCGCCCCGGTGGCGCGGGTGGCCGAGAGCGAGGTGCTGCGGCTGCGCTCCGATGACTTCATGGAAGCGGCGCGGGCCAGCGGGGCCCGGGGGACGACGATCGCCTGGCGCCATGTCGTGCCCAACATCGCTCCTCCGCTGCTCGTGTACTGCACGTCGCTGATCGGCCTCGCCATCGTCTACGCGGCCGGGCTCGCCTTCCTCGGGCTCGGCGTCGCCCCGCCCCACCCCGACTGGGGCGGCATGCTCGACGACCTGCGCGCCAACGTGTTCGACCGGCCCGTCCTCTCGCTCGTCCCGGCGGCGGCCATCTTCCTCGCCTCGATCGGCTTCAACCTGCTGGGGAGCGGGCTGCGACGGATGCTCGACGTGCGGGAGCGGGAGGTGGCGGCATGAACTCCCTGAGCCCGGCCCTTCGCCGCGCCCGGCGCTCGTCCGCCGCGCTCGGCGAGGCGGCGGCCGCCGCCACCGCCGCCGAGGGAGAAGAGCTCCTGCGGGTCAGCGACCTCACCGTCGCCTTCCGCGGCCGCAAGCGGGTGATCGAGATCGTCCACGGCCTCGACCTCTCCCTCCACGCCGGCCGGACGCTCGTCCTCCTCGGTGAGTCGGGATCGGGCAAGTCGGTGACCGCCCGAGCCATCCTCCGCCTCCTCGGCGCCGGCGCGGTCGTCGAGGGCTCCGTCCGGCTGGGGGCGACAGAGCTCACCGAGCTCCCCGAGAGCAGCATGGGCCTCGTGCGCGGGGGCGCCGTCGGGATGGTCTCCCAGGACCCGTCGGGGTCTCTGGATCCGCTTCGCCGGGCCGGCCCGCAGATCGTCGAGGTCCTCCTGCGCCACGAGATCGAGAGCGACACCCGACGCGCCCGCGCCCACGCCCGCGAGCTGCTGAGCCAGGTGGGGCTCCGCGACCCCGACCGCGTCTTGCGCTCGTATCCGTTCGAGCTTTCCGGCGGGATGCGCCAGCGCATCGCCATCGCCATCGCGATCGGCTGCCGCCCGCGGGTGCTCATCGCCGACGAGCCGACCACCGCGCTCGACGTCACCGTCCAGGCCCAGGTGCTCGAGCTCTTCGCTCGCCTCCAGCGCGAGCTCAACCTCGCCATCCTCCTCGTCACCCACGACGTGGGGGTGGCCCGGGTCATCGGCGACGACGTCGCCGTCATGTACGCGGGCCGGCTCGTGGAGACCGGCCCCGCCGAGGTCGTGCTCACCGACCCGCGCCATCCGTACACCACCGCGCTCCTCGACGCGCTGCCCCTCCCGGGGATCGCCCGGGGCGCCCTGCGCTCGATCCCCGGCCAACCGCCGGGTCCCGGAGCGCGGCCGTGGGAGGGCGCGTGCGCCTTCGCCCCCCGCTGCCGGAGCGCGACGGGCGCGTGCACGTCGCACCGGCCGCCGCTGTCCGCGCTCGGGCCGGGACGTCTCACCGGGTGCGACGTGATCGCCGACGGCGCGCCGCGACCCGGCGAGGATCGCCGCGAGGTGTCGGCATGAGACCCGCTCCGCTGCTCGCCGCCGAGCACCTGGTCAAGCGCTTCGCCAACGGCGTGCGAGCGGTCGACGACGTGTCCCTGGACGTCGGCGCCGGCGAGACGGTGGGCATCGTCGGCGAGTCGGGATCGGGCAAGTCGACGACGGCCAAGCTCGTTCTCCGCCTGCTCGACGCCGACGCGGGCACGCTCACCTTCGAGGGGCGCGATCTCCGCGCCCTGCGCGGCGCGGCGCTGCGCTCGGTCCGGCGCCGGCTTCAGCTCGTCCCCCAGAACCCGCAGACCTCGTTCAACCCGCGCCTGCGGATCGGTGACTCGATCGCCTTCAACCTCACCGTCCACGGCACCGCGCGCCGGGCCGCTCGGGCCCGGGCGGCGGAGCTCCTCGACCAGGTCGGAGTGGCGACCGCTCACGCCCGCAAGTACCCGCACGAGCTGTCCGGGGGTCAGCTGCAACGGTGCGCGATCGCCCGCGCCCTGGCCACCGAGCCGGCCCTGGTCATCTGCGACGAGGCGGTCTCCTCGCTCGACAAGAGCGTGCAGGCCCAGGTGCTCAACCTGTTCGCCGAGCTCCAGCGCGACACCGCCATCGCCTTCCTCTTCATCTCCCACGACCTGGCCGTGGTCGAGCACGTCGCCGACCGCGTCGTCGTCATGCAGGAGGGCCGCGTCGTCGAGGAGGCCTCAGCGGCCCGGCTCTGGGAGCACCCCGCGCACGAGTACACGCGCGCCCTGCTCGATGCCACCCCGGAACGACAGCTCGCCCGCCGCGCGGCGCTGCCCGCCGCCTAGTGCAGCGTTCCGAAAGAACTTTGATGATCTGGCGAGTGGCTGGGCGTGCCTGGGCGTGTCCGCCGGCCGTCCTCGTCCCGGGCGTACTTGGATGGCCGGGGGACGCGGCCAGATGCGTCCAGACGCCGCCAGAGCGCAAAGGGATTTCGAGAACGGTGCACTAGCCCGCCGCGCGAGCCGCCCCAACCGCACGAACCGCCCCAACCGCCCCAACCGCCCCAACCGCCCCGACCGCACGAAGGAGAACGCCGTTGCCCCCCGCTCTCACCGTCCGGCGCGCCACCGCCTCGCTGGCCGCCGGCGCGCTCGCGGCTGCCCTCGCGGGGTGCGGCAACGTCGGGCACTCCCCATCTCAGAGCCAGATCGCCGAGTCGGCCTCCGCCACCGGCGCGCAGGTGAGCGGTTCGGGCGGGACCCTGATCGTGGGCATGACCGCGGCCAACATCCCCGCGCTCGACACCGTCGAGGCCGGCGGCCAGGGCTACGAGGGCATTCGCTTCGTGGGCAATCAGCTCTATGACGCGCTCACGCGCTACGACCTCGACCAGTCGGTGAGGATCCCCGCCATCAGGCCGGCCCTGGCGAGCTCGTGGTCGGCCAACGAGACGGCCACGCGCTGGACCTTCCACCTGCGCCCGGGGGTCACCTTCACCGACGGCACGCCGTGGAATGCCGCCGCCGCCGTGTTCAACTTCGACCGCTACCTCGATCCCACCTTCCGGTGGACGACGCCGACCCTGATCGGGCTCGCCGCCAGCTACGTCGGCACGGTCAAGAGCGCCAGGGCGACGGGGCCGATGACCGTCGAGCTCACCACCAAGGTCCCCGACTCCCACCTCCCCGAGGACATCTCGACGGCGTTCATGGCCAGCCCCACCGCGGTCAAGGAGGAGGGGGTGAACGGATTCGCCGCCCACCCGGTCGGCACCGGCCCCTTCAAGTTCGTCTCCGAGATCCAGGGCCAGCAGCTCACCCTGGCCCGCAACCCCCACTACTGGCGAGGCGCACCCAAGCTCGACCGGCTCATCCTCAAGCCGATCCCCGATCCCTCGCAGCGAATCGCGGCGCTGCGCTCGGGGGCGGTCAACTGGATCGAGTACCCCAACCCCGACGACATCGCCATGCTCCAGGACGAGGGCTATCAGGTACTCGCCAACTCCTACGACCACATCTGGCCGTGGATCCTCAACACCGCGGCGGGACCGACCAAGGACGTCCGCGTCCGCCAGGCGATGAACTACGCGATCGATCGCTCGGCGATGGTCAACAAGCTTCTCCAAGGCACCGCCACGGCCGCCGGCCAGGTGGCGCCACCGGCCAACGCGGCCTACCAGGCAGCCAACGACATGTACACCTACGACCCGGCCAAGGCCCGCGCCCTGCTCGCGGCGGCCGGTTACCGCCACGGCTTCTCGATCAACGTCGAGTACCCGACCTCGGGCTCGGGGAACATGATTCCCGGGCCCATGAACCAGGAGCTCCAGTCCGACCTGGCGGGCGTGGGGATCAAGGTCAACCTGCTTCCCATCGAGTGGGCGACGGAGCTCACCCAGTTCGTCTCGGGGAAGTTCCCCGCCGGCGTCCAGGCCGAGAACATCTCGCTCTCCTTCCAGCAGGAGGCCTTCTGGGAGGAGGCGTTCGGGAGCAAGGGGCCGATCAACGCCGGCCATTACTCGAACCCGCAGGTCGACAAGCTCCTGGCTCGGGCCCAGACGGTGGTCGCTCAGGGACCGCGCGACGAGATCTATAGCCGCGCGGCGCGAATCATCACCCGCGATGCCCCGTGGCTGTTCGTGGTCAACGACCGCAACCCGCGGGCCTTGGCCAAGCAGGTGCACGGCTTCATCGAACCGAGGTCGTGGTTCATCGACCTCACCAAGACGTGGGTCGGCTGACGCCGGGCTCGGCCCACCCGCACGAGAAAAGGACGGTCACCATGTTCCCCACCCGAGCGACCGGACGTGTTCGCGGTCCCAGCGCCGAGCAGGTCAAGGCCTACGCCGAGCGCCACCACCTCCGGCTCGACGATGCCGGCGCCGAGCGGATGGCGCAGGCGATCGCCGGCGGTCTCGCCGGCTTTGACCGGATCGACGAGCTCGAGCCCCCGACGCTGCCCGTGCGCCACACCGATCGCGACCCCGGCCGGCCGCCCGCGCCCGGCGAGGACCCGTTCAACGCCGTGGTGCGCTTCTGCGAGGTCGGCGGCGCCGAGGACGGCCCGCTCGCCGGGCGCACCGTGGGCGTCAAGGACTGCATCTCGGTGGCCGGCGTACCCACGACCAACGGCGGGCGCCGCCTCCCCCACGCCGTCCCCACCGAGGACGCCGTCGTCGTCGAGCGGCTCCTCGACGCCGGGGCGCGCATCACCATGAAGACGAACATGGAGGACCTCGCGCTGGGACTGGGCGAGGGATCGTTCTTCGGCGCCGCGCGCAACCCGGTCGACCCGCGCTTCTCGACCGGCGGCTCCTCGAGCGGGTCAGCCGCCGCGGTGGCGGCCGGGATGGTCGACCTCGCCCTCGGCGCCGACGAGGCCGGCTCGGTGCGGATCCCGGCGGCATGGTGCGGGCTCGTGGGCATGAAGGCCACCCACGGGCTCGTTCCCTCCTACGGGATGTCGTACATGGACCACACCCTCGACCACATCGGGCCGATGACCCGCACCGTCGCCGACAACGCCGGCATGCTCGAGGTGATGGCCGGAGCCGACTGGCGCGATCCCCAATGGGTGCGTGCCGACCCGGTCCCCGGCGCCTACGCCGCGACCGAGACGCTCGGGATCGAGGGCCTGCGCATCGCCGTCGTCGAGGAGGCCCTCGAAGCCAACGGCTGCACTCGCGACGTGCTCGCCGCCTTCTTCGACGCCGAGCGCCGGCTCACCGAGCTGGGGGCGAAAATCGACCGCGTCTCGGTGCCGCTGTGGGGCGACGCGTGGGCGATCGAGGCCACGGCGATCCCCTTCGGCCTGCACGCCATGGTGGGCTCGGGCGGCCAGGGCGTCGGTCACCTCGGCCGTATCGACGTGGGGGCGATGGCGGCCACCGGCGCCCAGACCCGGCTCGGCGCCGCCGACCTGCCGCCCTTCCTCCACGTCATGCTCCTCACCGTCGAGCACATGCGCGACGCCTACCTCGGCGTCCACTTCGGCCGTGCCCAGAACCTCCGGCTCGAGCTCCGCCGCCAGGTGGCGGCCGCCTTCGCCGGCGCCGACCTGCTGATCACCCCGACGACGCCGGCGACGGCGTTCGCGCTCGCCGACGGGCCGCTCGACGACGCCGCCATGGCGGCCCGGATGAACATCGAGGCGGTGTTCAACACCTGCCCCCTCGACCTCACCGGCCACCCAGCGCTCACCGTACCCGCGGGGACGGGCGCCCACGGGCTCCCCGTCGGCCTACAGCTCATCGGCCGCCACTTCGACGAGGAGCGCATCTATCAGGCCGCCTTCGCCTTCGAGCGGGGCGCCGTCGCCGAGCCCGCCGTCGCCAAGCCCGCCGGAGCCAAGCCCGCCGTCGCCGAGCCCGCCGTCGCCGCCGAGCCCGAGCCACTCGCCGCCCCCTGACACCCCGAGACCCGATGTGCGAGGAGACGCCATGACCGAAATCCCCCTGACCCTCACCGATGCCGCCCGGGCGCTGCGCGACCGGGAGCTGTCCAGCGTCGACCTCGTCACCGAGATGATCGGACGCGCGGACGCCCTCGACGCCGAGCTCGGCGTCTACCTGGCGCGGATGGACGAGTACGCGCTCGTCACCGCCCGCCGGGCCGACGCCGAACTGGCCGCGGGGATCGACCGCGGGCCGCTGCACGGGATCCCCATCGGGGTCAAGGACATCCTCGCCATGGCCGAGGGCCCCACCACCGCCAATTCGCTCATCCTCGACCCCGCCTGGGGCGAGGGCCGCGACGCCATCGTCGTCGAACGACTCAAGGCGGCCGGAGCGGTCATCACCGGGAAGCTGACGACGATGGAATTCGCCATCGGCCTCCACGACCTCGAGAAGCCGTTCCCGCGCCCCCGCAACCCGTGGGACACCGAGCGCTGGCCCGGAGGGTCCTCCTCGGGCACCGGGGCCGGGGTGGCAGCCGGCCTCTTCCTGGCCGGAATCGGCACCGACACGGGCGGGTCGATCCGCATCCCCGCCGCCTACTGCGGCACCTCGGGGCTGATGCCCACCTTCGGGCGCGTCCCCAACGCCGGCTGCGTGCCCCTCGGCTACTCGCTCGATCACATCGGCCCCCTCGCGCGCTCGGCCCGCGACTGCGGGTCGATGCTCGCCGCCATCGCCGGCGGCGACCCGCGAGATCCCTACGCCGTCGACGGCGGCCCCTTCGCCGCCGCCGCCGTTCTCGACGGCGCCGCGCCCCTGACCGCGCTGCGCATCGGCGTCGAGCGCGCCAATCATCTCGGCGGCGAGCTCGAGGATCCCGCCGCGGCACCGGCCTTCGAGCGGGCGGTCGCAGTGCTCAAGGGACTGGGGGCGGCCGTCACCGAGGTCGAGATCCCCCACTACGCCGAGACGGTGACGGCGCAGATGGTGACGATGGTGTGCGAGGCGTTCGCCTACCACCGCTGCGATATGCAGAGCCGGTGGACCGACTACTACGCCGCCACGCGCACCTTCGTGGGTTCCGGCGCCCTGTTCAGCGGCGCCGACTACGTGCAGGCCCAGCGCGTCCGCCGCGTCGCCCAGCGCGCTCTCGCCGCCCTGTTCGGCGATCTCGACGTCATCGTCACCCCCACCGCGGTCACCGGCGCCCCCAGCTACCAGGAGCTCGAGGACCGCGGGGTCCGGCGGATGATGGGAACGATCTGCACGCCGTACTGGGACGCCGTCGGCAACCCGGTGCTGGTGGTGCCGATGGGCTTCACCGCCGAGGGCATGCCGCTGTCGCTCCAGCTCGCCGCCGCGCCGTTCGCCGAGGCCACCCTGCTTCGCGCCGGCGAAGCCTTCCAGGCCGAGACCGACTTCCACCTCCAGCGCCCGCCGGTCGCCCTCGCCTCCCTCGCCTGATCCCACCGAAGAGAAGGAGAACCGCATGTCCGCAATGCCCACCGCCGAGGCCACGGCGATCGACGCCATGCTCGCCGCCGCCGGCCTCACCACCAGCGCCGAGGAGCGCGAGCGCCTGCTCGAGATGTATGCCCTCTTCCGTCCCGGGGTCGAGGCGCTGTACGCGATGCCCGAGGCCCGCTACGAGGCCCCCGCGCTCGTCTTCCAGGCCGAGCCCAAGCTCACGGCGTGGGGTGCGTGATGGCGGGGATCCCGCTCACCCTGGTCGACACCGCGGCAGCACTGCGCTCGCGCGCGGTCACGAGCGTGGAGCTCGTGGAGGAGGCGATCATGCGCGCCGACGCGCTCGACGAGCGCCTCGGCGTCTACATCACGCGCCTGGACGACAGCGCCCGCGCGGGCGCGGCGCGCGCCGATGCCGACTTCGCCGCCGGCATCGACCGCGGGCCGCTACAGGGCGTCCCGATCGGCGTCAAGGACATCCTCGCGGCCTCCGAAGGCCCCACCACCGGGCAGTCGCTCGTCCTCGACCCGGCGTGGGGCGAGGGCCGCGACGCGATCGCCGTGGAGCGCCTGAAGGGGGCCGGAGCGGTGATCACCGGGAAGCTCTCGACGATGGAGTTCGCCTGCGGGCTCCCCGATCCCGCGAAGCCGTTCCCGCTCCCGCGCAACCCGTGGGACCTCGAGACGTGGCCCGGCGGGTCCTCCTCGGGCACCGGAGCCGGGGTGGCTGCCGGTCTCTTCACCGCGGGGCTGGGTACCGATACCGGCGGCTCGATCCGGATCCCCGCCATCTACTGTGGCGTGTCGGGCCTCATGCCCACCTTCGGTCGCGTCCCCAACGCCGGGTGCGTGCCCCTCGGCTACTCGCTCGATCACATCGGCCCGCTCGCCCGCTCGGCCCGCGACTGCGCCGTCGTGCTGGCGGCCATCGCCGGCCCCGACCCGCGCGACCCCTACGCCGCCGACGTCATCCCGTTCACCGCACCGGTCGATCTCGACGGTTCGCTGACCGGGTTGAGGATCGGCCTCGAGCGAGAGCACCACCTCGGGGTGGAGGGCGAGGACCCCGCCGTTCCCGGCGCCTTCGAGGCGGCCGCCACCGTGCTCGGCGAGCTCGGCGCCACCGTCGTCGAGGTCGCCCTCCCCCACTACGCCGAGGTCATGGTGGCTGCGCTGGTGACGTGCATGGCCGAGTCGCTGGCCTATCACGCCGCCGACCTGCGCGAGCGCCCGCAGGACTTCGCCCGCAGCAACCGCTCGATGCTCCCGCTCGGGGCGTGCTTCTCGGGCGCCGATTACGTGCAGTCCCAGCGCGTGCGGCGGGTGGCCCAGCGCGCGCTCGCGTCGGTGTTCGCCGATGTCGACGTGATCGCCATGCCCGCCGCCAGCCGCGTCGCGCCCCGCTACGACCATCTCCTGGAGGCGAGCACGCTCGAGGTCCTGGCCGGCATTCACACGATGTACTGGGACGCCGTCGGCAACCCGGCCCTCGTCGTCCCCATGGGCTTCAACGCCGACGGGCTGCCGCTCAGCCTGCAGCTCGCCGCGCGCCCCTTCGAGGAGGAGCTCCTGGTGCGCGCGGGCGACGCCTATCAGCGAGCGACGAACTGGCACCTGCAGGTGCCCGCGCTCGCCCGCGACCTATCCGTGACCGCCTGAAGGCCGAGAAGCGGGCCGCCGCGGCGCTCGTCTGAGGCCGGGCCGCTTCGAGCGCGGGAGGTCAGGCGGCGGCCGGCGAGAGCGCCCCGAGCTCTAGGCGCGCCGTCACCGTCCACGGGAGCTCCGGGGCCTGCCGGTCGTGGAGGGCGACGACGAGCGCGAGGCTCGGGTCGAACGCGCGGACGCCGGCGAGCAGGCGGCGGGCGGTCGGGGTGTCAAGGGCTTCGGTGGGCTCGTCGAGGAGGAGCACGTCGGGATGGCGCAGCAGTCCCTGGGCAACGCTGAGGCGGCGGCGCTGCCCGCCTGACAGGGCCGCGCCGCCCGGCCCTACGGGCGTGTCGAGCCCGGCGGGGAGAGCGGCCACGGTGTCGTCGAGCGCGGCTGCGGCGAGCGCCGCCCACAGCTCCGGCTCGCCCGCTCCCGGAGCGGCGAGCTCGAGGTTCTCGCGGATCGTCGCGTCGAATACGTGCGCGTCCTGGGAGACGAGCGTGACGTGCCTGGCGAGTACCTCGGGGTCGATGCTCGCGGCCTCCACGCCGCCGAGATGAATGCGGGCACCGGGCGCCGGCTGCCCGGTGATGGCGCGGAGGATCGTCGACTTGCCCGTCCCCGAGGCGCCGGTGAGAACCACGGTGTCGCCGTTCCCGAGCACGAGTTCGCTGTCCCCGTCCTCGAGCTCTAACGCCAGCGGCCAGGGCCCGCTGGCGAGGGCGTGCGTTTCCGGTCCGCGCGTGTTGCCCGCCCCGAAGAGCTCGCTCAGGCGCGATGAGGCGGCGCGCGCGCGAGCCAGTGCCGTGACCGCGCTCGGGAGGGCGATGACGGGCTCGAAGACGGCGATGGCGACCAGGCAGACCGCCACGAAGGCGGGCGCCGACAGGGCCCGCGTCCCCAGTAGTCCCGCCGTGGTCGCGACCACCCCGACGAGGGTGAGATCGGCGAGGAAGGTGCCCGCGCTCTGCCCACGGGCGGCGAGCCTGGTCAAGCGGCGGCGGCTTTGGCCCAGGTGCCCGAGCTGCTCGCGGACCGCCGCGGCCGCGTCGCCTTCGGCGCCGAAGGACCGAAGCTCGGGTAGGCCATCGAGCGCCTCGATCAACGTGCGGCGCGCGTGCGCGCGCGCATCTACCAACCGCCGCGCCGGCCTCGCGGCCTGACCGTGCGCGGCGGCGATGAGGACGGCGCCGGTGAGCGCCAGCCCCCCGATGGCGACGAGGGCCAGGGTCGGCGACACCGTCGCGGCCAGCACCGCCGTTCCCACGAGCGCGGCGAGCGCGGCGAGGATCGGAAACGCACTGCGCAAGAGGACGTTCTCGACGGCATCGGAATCCACCGTGATGCGCCCGAGGAGCTCGCTCGAGCGCAGCTCGGCGACGCGATCACGCGGGAGGCGCAGCGCGCGGGCGAACAGGCTCGTGCGCAGCGA
>DASZKU010000027.1:0-18196 GCA_035552815.1 Solirubrobacteraceae bacterium
CGCTCAAGCGGGCGGGCATCCAGCGCGTGCATCACAACGTCGAGACCGCCGAGTCCTACTACCCGGAGGTCTCGACGTTGTGGTGAACGCGCTGGATCCCCGCCTCCTTCAGGCGTCGTGCGCGCTCGGCGGAGATGTGGCCGACGGAGGCGCAGCGCTTGAGGTTGGTCTGCTCGGCGACGAGGCGCACGCCCCGCAGGTACTTCTCGAAGTCGCGCTTGGAGAGGCCCTGTCCCTGGGTGACCATGCAGAAGCGGTGCGCGCCTGCGGCTTGCGCCGCACGGGCGTGCTCGAGGATCTGCTCGGGATCCATCATCGCGTGCATGGGCGTGTCGGCCTCGGCGTAGCGCGACTGCGCGCAGAAGCCGCAGTCCTCGGCGCAGCCGCCCGACTTCGCGTTGACGAGCGAGCACATGTCGGTCGCGTCGCCGAAGCGCTCGACCCGCGCGCGCCAGGCGCGCGCGACCAGCGCCTCGATCTCGGCCGGGTCCTCGAGCTCGCCGAGCTCGAGCGCCTCCTCACGCGTGATCAGGGGCGGCATCTCCGAGAAGATAGGCACCGCTCCGGACGTCCTCGCGTAATGCTTGAATCGCCCTCGTGCACGAGACCGCCGAGGATCTCCGGGCGCTCCAGGACGTGCTCGACCAGAGCTACGACGCGGCGGGCGCGCACCTGCGCAGCATCATCACTCCCGAGCGCCGGGTCGACGCCGCCGAGCTCGCGGATCGCCTGACGGGCATGCGGCTGCTCTCGCTGGCCACGGTGACGCGCGACGGGCGCCCCATCGCCGGCCCCGTCGACGGCATCTTCTACCGCGGCGCCTTTCACTTCAGCTCCGCCTCGAACTCGGTCCGCTACACCCACGTCAGGGCGCGACCGCAGGTGAGCGCGACCCATCTCCCCGGCGAGGAGTTCGCCGTCACCGTCCATGGTCGCGCCGTCTTCGTCGACGTCCGCGAGCCCGACGGGGCCGGACTTCGGCGCACCCTGCTCGAGGTCTACGTGCCCCGCTACGGCCCGCAGTGGGAGGAGTTCCTCGACGCGATCGGCGTGTACGCGCGCATCGAGGCGCGGCGCATGTTCACCTTCCACATGACCGGTCCCTAGCTCAGCGTCCCCGCCACACCGGGCGGCGCTTCTCGACGAAGGCGAGCACCCCTTCGCGGAAGTCCTCCGAGGAGAAGCAGGCCCGGCGAAGCTCCATCACCTCGCGCTCGACGTCGGGATCGAGGTGGTTCCCGCCCTCGAGGACGGCGCGGATCACGCGCTTGTTACCGCGGCTGGCGAGCGGGGCGCCGGCGGCGATATCGGAGGCGAGGACGAGGGCATGCTCCACCAGGAGCTCGGGCTCGATCACGGTGTTGACGAGACCCCAGCCATGGGCGGTGTCTGCATCGATGTTGCGCCCGACGAGGAAGAGCTCGCGGGTTCTCGAGGCGCCTACGGCGTCGATGAACTTGCGGATCCCGGTGTGGGAGTAGACGACGCCGAGCTTGGCGGGAGGCATTCCGAGCGCGATGGTGGCGGAGGCGAGGCGCAGGTCGCACGACAGGGCCAGCTCGAGCCCGCCGCCGATGGCGTGGCCGTTGAGCACGGCGACCGTCGGATACGGGTAATCCTCGATCGCCTCGATGGCTGCCGTGAAGGGGTGGGCGATGAGCCTCTCGGCGTGTTCGGCGAGGATCTCGTCCTCCAGGTTGCCGATGTCGTATCCGGCCGAGAACATGGTGCCCTCGCCGGTGATGAGCACGCAGCGGGCGTCGAGCTCGGGCATCGTCGACTCGAGCGCGTCGAGAATCGCGGGGTCGAGGGCCCCACGCTTCTTGGGATTGGAGATGGTGAGCCGGGCGACCCCGGGCGCCGGCTCGTCGACGAGCAGCTTGCCGCTACTCAAGGACGACCAGGGTGTCGCCCTCGGCCACCGACTGACCCTCCTCGCAGCGGATCTCGGCGACGACGCCGGGATCCTCGGCCTCCACCGGCATCTCCATTTTCATCGACTCGAGGACGACCACGGTGTCGCCCTCCGCGACGGAGTCACCGACCTCGACCTCGATCTTCCAGACCGTTCCGGTGATGTGAGCCTCGACATCGGTCACGACGGAATGCCTCCTCTGCTCGCGATAACGAGCGGGAGAATAGTCTCGGGCCTCGACGGCTCGCCGGCCCGCCACTGACAAGGGGCAGGTGAGCGAGCGCTCACAGGCCGCCTCGTGGAGGTACGACGCCTCTGGTCGCCCGTCGCCTCGGCCGTGCTCGGACTCGATCACGCGTCCGAACGATGCACCAAAATGCGGGATCTGATGACGGCGGAGGTTGACTGCGGATCTGTCGCCCGATTGCATCGTTCACGCCAGGAGAGCCAGTCGATGCCACCCCCTCACATCTTCGTCAGTACGCGCTCGCGCCGCGAGTATTCACGGCGGCGGGCGCCGGCTCAGATCGTGCCGCTCGCCATCGTCCTCGCGCTGTGGGTGCTGGCGGCGCTGGCGCTGTGGTGGGGACTGGCATAGCGGGCGGCCAGTACCCCGCCCGGGGCGCATTGGACGCCCCCGATCTTCGTCCGCGACGGGAACCTCTACGCCTCGGCCGGGGTGACGGCGGGGATCGACCTGGCGCTCGCGCTCGTCGAGGAGGACCTCGGACACCGCGCCGCGCCGTCGCCAAGCGCCTTCATGTCAGTCCCAGTGAGTACCGCGCTCGCTTGAAGCCCGCGAGCGTGATCCCGATCAGGAGGCAGGCGCGATGAACATCGCCATCCCCATCTTCGACCGCTTCACCGCGCTCGATGCCGTCGGACCCTACGAGGTCCTCTCCCGACTCCCGAACGCCGCCGTCCACTTCATCGCCGCGGAGCCCGGGCCCAAGCGCACCGAGACGGGCATGCTCGCGCTCACCGCCGACCTCGCGCTCGACGAGCTCACCGATCCCGACATCGTCGTCGTGCCCGGCGGCTACGGCACCCGCGCCCTCGCCGAGGACGAGGACATGCTCGCCTGGCTGCGGCGCGCCCACGAGACGTCGATGTGGACGACCTCGGTGTGCACGGGCTCGATCCTCCTCGCCGCCGCGGGGCTGCTCGACGGGCTCGAGGCGACGACGCACTGGCTCGTCCTCGACGCCCTCGCCAAGTACGGAGCGAAGCCCG
Organism: Solirubrobacteraceae bacterium; assembly: GCA_035552815.1. Lineage (GTDB taxonomy): Bacteria > Actinomycetota > Thermoleophilia > Solirubrobacterales > Solirubrobacteraceae > Palsa-465. The sequence goes on from DASZKU010000027.1 coordinate 3,149, forward strand.
TCTCACGCCGCGTCGTCGCGCATCTCGAGGCGCGGATCATCACCGCCGCCGGCGTCTCGGCGGGGATCGACATGGCGATCGGCCTCGCAGCCCGGATCGCCGGCGATGAGCTCGCCCAGGGCATCCAGCTGGGGATCGAGTACGACCCCGATCCACCCTTCCACGGCGGCTCGCCGGCCAAGGCGCCGGCCGCCATCGTCGAGTTCGTCCGCGAGCACGCCGGCACGCTCGCCTAACGCCCGCTCGCCTAACGCCCGCTCGCCTAACACCTAACGGCTAACGCCCCAACCCTCACCCCAGCAGCGCCCGCAGCGAAGGCACCACCTCGACCGGCTCGACCGCCCGCACCTCCACCCGCTCACACCCCACCCACCGAGCCGCCTCGGCGAGAGCGAGCGCCAGCGCGTCCACCGCCCGGGGGTCCACGCTCACGCGCTTGGCCACCAGCGTGCTCCCCTCGCGGCCCGGATCGACGCGCCCGACGAGCCGGCCGCCCGCCAGTAACGGCATCGCGAAGTAACCGTGCACGCGCTTGGGCGCGGGCACGTAGGCCTCGAGCCGGTGCTCGAAGCCGAACATGCGCAGCGTGCGCCGCCGGTCCCACACGAGCGAGTCGAAGGGCGAGAGCAACGTGACCCGGTGGCGCCCGCGCGCCGCCAATCCCGCGAGCGCCGCCGGGTGCGCCCACGCGCGCTCGCGCCAGCCCGCGACCCGAACCTCGACGAGCGAGGTGTCGGCGAGGACGGCGGTGACCTGGGCGCGCTTGAGCCGGTGATACTCGGCGAGATCGCCCACCGTGGCCACCCCTAGAGCGGCGCTCGAGACCTCCACCAGCCCCCGGACGCACTCGGCATCGGAGAGCACGTCGGAGGCGAGCGCGGCGGCGGGGAGCGCCCGTTCGGGGAGGTCGTAGAGTCGCCGGAAACCGCGGCGCGTCGTGCACACCACCTCGCCGATGTCGAGCAGCCACTCGACGGCGACCTTGACCTCCGACCAGTCCCACCACGGCCCGCCGCGCTTGGCGCCCCCGAGCTCGGTGGCGGTCAGGGGGCCGTCGGCGCGCAGGCGCTCGAGCACCCGATCGCCGACGCCCTCGGGGACCTGGTGCCAGCGCTGCCCGCGGGCGCGGAACCAGCGCCGGCGGAAGGAGAACAGTGGCCACTGCTCGACGGGGAGGACGCAGGCGGCGTGGGCCCAGTACTCGAAGGCCCGCCCTCCCGACCAGTAGGCGCGCTCGATGGCGTCGCGCCCGACGGCGCCGAGGCGCGCGTAGGCCACGAGCTCGTGCGAGCGGGCGAGGACGGAGATGGTGTCGAGCTGGACGGCGCCGAGGCGCCCGAGCATCCCCGGCACCCCGCTCCGCCGCCCGCCACCCGCCCCACCCCCGAGCAACCCCTGGGCGCGCAGGGCCGCCCGGCGGGCCTCATCGGCGGAGAGCTCGGTGACGGACACGGCACGCGATCCTGCCAGTCCGGGCAGCGGCACGCCGCTCGCGTTACCCTGCCGGGCGCGGTGATCCTCGCGATCGACCAGGGCACGACGGGCACGACCTGCCTCGTCTTCGACGGCGAGGCCGAGCTCATCGGCCGTGCCTACCGCGAGTTCGGACAGCATTTCCCCGCCCCGGGATGGGTCGAGCACGACGCCGAGGAGATCTGGGAGGTCACCCGGGCGGTGGCCGGGGAGGCGCTCGACGACGCGGGCGTGCGACCCGGCGAGCTCGAGGCGGTGGGGATCACCAACCAGCGCGAGACCGTGTGCGTGTGGGATCCCGACACCGGGGAGACGCTGCACCGGGCGATCGTGTGGCAGGACCGGCGTACGGCGCGGCGCTGCGACGAGCTCCGGGCCGCCGGCCACGAGCCGCTCGTGCGCACGCGCACCGGGCTCGTGCTCGACCCCTACTTCTCGGGCACGAAGATCGAGTGGCTGCTCGACAACGTCGAGGGCCTGCGCGAGCGCGCCGAGGACGGCCGCGCCATGTTCGGGACGATCGACGCGTGGCTCATCTTCAAGCTCACGGGCGAGCGTGCCACCGACCCCTCCAACGCGTCCCGGACGATGCTTTACGACATCGGCGCGGGCGCCTGGGACCCCGAGTTGCTCGAGCTCTTCAAGATCCCCGCCCGCTCGCTCCCCGAGGTGAGGCCGAGCGCGGGAACGATCGGCATCACCCGGTCAGAGGCCCTGCACGGGCACGAGGTCCCCGTGGCAGGGGTCGCCGGGGACCAGCAGGCGGCGCTCTTCGGCCAGGGGTGCGTCGATCTCGGCCTGTGCAAGAGCACCTACGGCACCGGCTCGTTCGTGCTCCAGAACACCGGCTCCCGCCGGCCGCCGCCGGCCCCCGGGCTCCTCGGCACCGTGGCCTGGGGCATCGGCCAGCGCCTCGAATATGCCCTCGAGGCGTCGATCTTCGCCACCGGCGCCGCCGTCCAGTGGCTCCGCGACGGGCTGGAGATCATCGACACCGCCGCCGAGACCGAGCCGCTCGCAGCCTCGCTCGACTCAAACGACGGCGTGTACTTCGTGCCCGCCCTGACCGGACTGGGATCACCGCACTTCGACCCCTATGCGCGCGGGACCATCGTCGGCCTGACGCGGGGGTCGACCAGGGCCCACCTGGCGCGCGCCACCCTCGAGGCGATCGCCTACCAGAACCTCGATGCCGTTCGCGCCATGGAGGCGGTGAGCCGCCAGCCCCTGGTCGAGCTCCGCGCCGATGGCGGCGCCACCGACAACGGGTGGCTCATGCAGTTCCAGGCCGACATGCTCGGCGTACCCGTGCTCGTGCCCGAGATCGCCGAGACGACCGCGCTCGGCGCCGCCTATCTCGCCGGCGTGGGGATCGGGCGGTGGACCATCGATCGCGTCAGCGCCAGCGCTCGGGAGCGCCGGCGCTACGAGCCCGAGATGAGTGCCGACGAGCGCGAGACCCTCCATCACGGCTGGCGGCGGGCCCTGCAGCGGGCGCGTGGATGGGTCGAGGCGTAGCCTGAAAGGTGAGCGCCATGCCCGAAAACTCAGAGTCCGTAGACCTCGACCTCCTCGCCGCGTCGCTGCGCGCCGACTCCAGCGACCTGAACGCCTTCGTCGAGAGTCTCGCGGTCAAGCTCGAGGAGGCGATCCCCCGCGGCGTCCGCGTCGATCGGCGCCGCAACGGGATGTTCGGACCCAAGCTCGTGCGCCAGATCGTCGTCGACCTCGGCGACCAGCGCCTCGAGCTCCGCTACGGACATGACATCGACACCCGGCGCGCGAAGCTCTCGGGCGGGATCGTGCTCAAGTCAGAGCAGCTCGATACCGACGCCTGGCTGGCGGCCCTCGGCGGGGCGCTGGCCGACGAGGCGAGGCGCAGCGAGACCACGCGTCAGGCGCTTCAGCGCCTGCTGATATAGGAGATTGCCGATGGGTTTCTTCAACCGTCAAGACGATGACCAGCCCGATCAGGCACAGGAGCCCGAAGCGCCCGCGGGCACGATCGAGAACGCCAACTCCGAGGAGGCACCCCACGCCGCCGAGTACGAGGCGGGGTCGCTGGCGGGCATTCCCGAGTCCGGCCGTCACCGCATCGCCCGGATGAAGCAGGACGTGGCCCGGGGCTTCTTCACCAGCGACCTGTCGGTGAACGAGTTCCTGCTCGTCAAGCAGTCGGGTTTCGAGCCGCTCGGGCTCGTCCTCGGCAGCTCGATCTACCACATCGGTTTCCAGCAGGCGATGTGGAATCAGAGCCAGGAGATGGGTGTCCTCACCCAGGCCATGTATCACGCGCGCGAGCTGGCGATGACGCGGATGGAGGAGGAGGCCGACCAGCTCGGGGCCGACGGGATCGTCGGCGTACGCCTGGAGATCGGCCGCTACCAGTGGGGTGCCGATCTCGCCGAGTTCATCGCCGTGGGCACCGCCGTCAAGCACGGCGGCGGCGAGCTTCACCGCGCCCCCAACGGCCGTCCGTTTGCCTCCGATCTCAACGGTCAGGACTTCGCCACCCTGTTGCGGGCCGGCTACCGGCCGACGGGACTGGTGATGGGCAACTGCGTCTATCACGTCGCCCATCAGGGTCTGCGTGCCTCGTGGCGGCAGATCGGGCGCAATCAGGAGATGCCCAACTTCACGCAAGCCCTCTACGAGGCTCGCGAGCTCGCCATGGAGCGGATGCAGGACGAGGCCGACGAGCTCAAGTCGGGGGGCATCGTCGGGGCCCGGATCGCTCAGGGGAGCCACGGCTGGGGCTCGCACGTGATCGAGTTCCTGGCCATCGGGACCGCCGTGGTACCCGTCAGTGTCGACCACGCGATCGAGAAGCCCGCGCTCGTGCTGCCGCTGAGCGGCTGACAGCGCCATCGTCATGGCCCCCGTCGCGCTCAAGCCGCAGGTCTACAAGGATCCTCGCCCCAAGGAGTACTTCGACCGCTTCCACGAGCGCTCGCGCACGCGTGACCCGAGCGCCATGTACGAGCTCGTGCACGTGGTGACCATGCTCCACGCGCTCATCTCCTACCGGGCGCGGGCGATCGGCACCGAGAACGTGCCCATGGGGCCGGTGATCCTCGCGCCCAACCACGCGTCGTTCATGGACCACTTCTTCACCGCTGCCTTCATCCGTCGCCGGGTGCGCTTCATGGCCAAGTCGCAGATGTTCAAGCCCCCTTTCGGGCCCGTGGTCTACAGCCCCGGCGGCGTCTTCCCCGTCCGCCGCGGCCACCACGACGAGGAGGCGTTCATCACCTCGTTCCAGATCCTCCGCCGCGAGGGCGCCGTCGTCATGTACTGCGAGGGTGGGCGCACGCGGGGCACCGGGCTCGCCGAGTCCGCCAAGCCGGGGATCGGTCGTCTCGCGCTCCAGACCGGAGTCCCGGTGGTCCCGGTGGCCATCCTCGGCTCTGATCAGGTGCGCAACTGGAAGCGCCTGCAGTTCCCGAGGGTCACCGTGCAGTACGGAGAGCCCTTCAAGTTCCCGCGCGTCGAGGCTCCCTCCCGGGAGGACCAGCAGGAGACGGCTGACTACATCTTCGCCCGGATCAAGGAGCTCTACGGCGAGTTGTCCCGGGTCGGGCACCACGCGGCCCTGCGCAACGCGCGCCGGGCCCGCCGCGCCCAGGGGCCGGCGGCCGGCGGCGCGACTGCGCCGTGAGCAGGCATTAAGCGCGGGTAAACCTGGCTCCGCGCCGCTCGTGACGAGTGGTACTATCGCCGCCATCGGTTGGGGCACGCCCGAAGGCTCGGGCGAACCGGTAACCGGGCAACAAGGGCGGACCAGCCACTCACGGGTGTCTGGTTCCGGAACCTACGAAGGGAGAGACCAGTGAAGCGTTTCAAATGGCTGCTCGCCACGGGCGGGCTGCTCGCCTCCGGCTCGGCGGCGATACTGGCGCTGGGGGGCGCCGGGGCGTCGGCCGCCAGCGGGCTGCCGACCCTGACCCTTGCCTTCAGCGGCAAGACGTTGACGGTCGGCGGACAGATGGTTTCCGGCGCGGTCAACGTGCAGTCGACCAACACGGGCGCGGACGCCGGGGCGGCGCTCGTGCACCTGAATCCGGGCGTGAGCGCGTCCGTGTTCGGGAAGGTGACCAGCCTCATCGCTCGGCATCACGGCGACATCAACTATCTGAACCCCTACGGCCAGCTCATATACGACGCCGACGCTCCCAAGGGAACGAGCACCGCTCAGGCGATGTTGCCCGCGGGCAACTACATTGCCCTCAACGCCAATACCAACGGAGTCCCGCCGCACGCCGCGTTCACCGTCACGCAGTCGCCGGCGCCGGCATCACTCCCGGCGGCGGGGGCCACGGTGAGCTCGATCGAGTTCGGTTTCACCGGGCCGACGACGCTCCACACCGGCGAGGTGGTGCGCTTTGTCAACGCCGGCTTCCTCGTCCACATGGACGTGTGGGTGAAGGTGAGGAGCATGGCCGCCGCCAAGGCGGTCATGAAGCTTCTCCTCGCCAACGCTCCGCAGAGCAAGTTCAACAAGTACGCCATCGGCGAGGGCACGTTCGCAAACCCGATGTCGAGCGGCGGACTCGTCCAGACGACGATCACCGCCAAGCCCGGCATCTACGTGCAGACGTGCTTCATGGACACCCAGGACGGGCGCAGTCACAACGCTCTGGGGATGCAGCGGATCTTCAAGATCGCCAAGTAGCCGCCGGCCGCGGCCGCGACCGCTCTACGCGGTCGCGGTCGCGGTCGCGGTCGCGGTCGCGGTCGGGGCGGCAGCGGCGAGCCCGAGCTCGTCGATCGCCGCCTCGCGCATCTTGTACTTCTGCACCTTGCCCGTCACCGTCATCGGGAAGGAGTCGACGAGCTTGACGTAACGCGGGACCTTGTAGTGGGCGATCCGGTCGCGGCAGAAGTCACGCACCCGCTCCTCGGTCAGCGACGCGCCCTCGCGTATCACCACCCAGGCCATGAGCTCCTCGCCGTAGCGCTCGTCGGGAACCCCGATCACCTGTACATCGGCGATCTCGGGGTGGGTGTAGAGGAACTCCTCGATCTCCCTCGGGTACACGTTCTCGCCGCCGCGGATGACCATGTCCTTGCTCCGCCCGACGATGCGCACGTAACCGTTTGCGTCCATGGTGGCGAGGTCACCGGTGTGCATCCAGCGGCCGGCGTCGATCGCCTCGGTGGTGCGCTCGGGGTCGTTCCAATAGCCGCGCATGACCGAGTAACCGCGGGCGAGGAACTCACCCGGCTCGCCGCGTGGCTGCGTGTGCCCGGTCACCGGATCGATGATCTTGATCTCCATGTGGGGCATCACCTGGCCGACGGTCTCGCAGCGGTTCTCGAGCGTGTCGTCGGTCCGGACCTGGGTCGTCACCGGTGAGGTTTCCGTCATGCCGAAGGCGATCGACATCTCCTTGACGCCGATGTCGTTCATCACCCGTTTCATGACCTCGATCGGGCACGGCGAGCCCGCCATGATCCCGGTGCGCAGCGAGCTGAGGTCGAACTCGGAGAAGCGGGGATGCTCGAGCTCGGCGATGAACATCGTGGGAACGCCGTAGAGGCTCGTGCACCGTTCCCGGGCGCACGCCTCGAGCGTCGCCTGCGGGTTGAACACCTCGGCGGGATAGACCATGCAGGCGCCGTGGTTGGTGGCGCCGAGATTGCCCATGACCATGCCGAAGCAGTGATAGAGCGGCACCGGGATGCACACCCGGTCGGCCTCGCTGTAGTCGAGGAGGGCGGCGACGAAGTAGCCGTTGTTGAGGATGTTGTGGTGACTCAGGGTGGCGCCCTTGGGGAATCCCGTGGTGCCGCTCGTGTACTGGATGTTGATCGGGTCGTCGAAGTCGAGCTCCTCCATCCGCGCGCGCAGCGCATCCTCGCTTGCGCCCCCGCCGGCGAGCCCGGCCCACTCGGCGGTGTCGAAGAAGACCACGCGCTCGAGCGAAGGGAGCGCGTCGCGCACCGCACCCACCATCGCCACGTAGTCAGAGCCCCGGCATTCCTGGGCGGCGAGCAGCCACCGGCAGCCGGAGTGCCCGAGGGCGTACTCGAGCTCGTTGACCCGATAGGAGGGATTGACGTTGACGAGGATGACGCCGAGCTTGGCGGTGGCGAACTGAGTCAGCGTCCATTCGGCCCGGTTCGGGCTCCACACCCCGAGGCGGTCGCCGCGCTCGAGGCCCGCCGCGAGCAGCCCGCGGGCGAGACGATCGACGGCATCATTGAACTCCGCGTAGGTGTAGCGGACGTCTTGGTGCACGGAAACGAGCGCATCGGCGTCCGGCACCCGGGCGACCGTGCGCTCGAGGTTCGCGCCGATGGTCTCGCCCAGCAGGGGCCGCGCGTCGGCGCCGTGCGCGTAGGACACGGTCATCGAACTGCCTCCTTGAACGAACACCGCGATGCTAGCGCCAATCGCCGCGCCGGCGGTAGCGTTCACACGGCGATGACGCTCCTGAGAACGAACCTGCTGAGCGAGCGGGTGATCGCCCTCGCCGGCGAGGTGCGCCCGGCGGTCGCCGCCGAGCTCAGCGCGCTCGGCGCGCACCTCCACCCCGACGAGGGGGGGCCCGAGGCGCCCGTGCACGGGCTCGTCTACGACGCCGCGGCGAGCTTCGGGGCGGGCGGTCCCGCTGCCCTGCGCGCCGCCGTCGACGACGCCTGGAGCGCCATCCACGCCATCGCCACCGCGGCCTTCATCCCCTCCGGGCAGGGCGCGGTCATCGTCCTCCTCGCCCCGCGCCCGCGGGACGGCCAGTACGCCTCAGCGGTCCGTGCCGCGCTCGAGAACCTCGCGCGCACGCTGTCCATCGAGTGGGCGCGGTTCGCCATCACCACCACGGCGATCGCGCCGGGCGCGGGCACCACCGATGAGGAGATCGCCGCCCTCGTCGCCTTCCTCGTCTCGCCCGCGGGCGGCTACTTCTCAGGCTGCCGGTTCGAGCTCGGCGCGGTGGGCTAGACGGAAGCTCGCTTGAGGACCCTGGCCAGCGCCGGAAGCGGATCAGGCGTCGGTACGGGGCGCGCCGGTGAGGGTGTCCTCGGCGAGCGGCATGTCGGCGAGGGTGTCCTCGACGACGACTTCCTCTGATTCGCCGTTGGCCGCGGCCAGCTTCCTGGCGTTCTTCCTGGCCTGCTTGTCCTGCCGGCGCTCGCGGAGCCGGCTCTCGCGGGTGAGCTTCGCCATCGTCGTCTTCTTCTTGCCGCTTGATGCCATGCCTATCCGTCCTTAGTTGTTGGAGTTGGGCGTCGCGTGCACTGCGAGACGCGGAGGGTGCTGCTAGGCAACAACTGCGGAAACGCGGGGCACGCCCAAGTCTAGTGCCGGCGGTGCAATCATGAATCGATGCCCGCGGATGGCCCCCGAGCCCAGGAGCAGAAGGCCGTCGACTTCCGTGCCCTGCACGAGGGGGACCCGTTCATCATACCCAACCCCTGGGACGCAGGCTCGGCGATCGTCCTCGAGGCCCTCGGGTTCAAGGCGCTGGCGACGACGAGCTCGGGCTTCGCATTCACGCTCGGGCGCCTGGACGGCTCCGTCACCCTCGCCGAGACCGTCGATCACATCCGCGCGCTCGCGGCCGCCACCAGCGTGCCCGTCTCCGTCGACCTCGAGAACGGCTTCGGGCCGGCGCCCGCCGATGCCGCGCTGGCGATCACCCGAGCGGCCGAGGCCGGAGCCGTCGGCGGGTCGATCGAGGACTACGACCCCGCAGACGGGATCTACGTGCTCGGCTACGCCGCCGAGCGGGTGGCGGCGGCGAGCGAGGCGGCGGGGCGCCTGGGCTTCCCCTTCACGCTCACCGCTCGGACCGAGAATCACATTCGCGGCAACCCCGACCTCGACGACACGATCGCCCGGCTTCAGGCCTACCAAGAGGCGGGCGCCGACGTGCTCTACGCGCCCGGCCTGCGCACCGGCGAGGAGATCGCAGCCGTGTGCGACGCCGTGTCCAAGCCCGTCAACGTGCTCGCTCACCCCGGCCTGTCGTTTCACGAGATCGTCGATGCCGGCGCGCACCGGATCAGCCTGGGCGGGGCGCTGGCGTGGACGGCGGTGGGGGCGATGGCAGCCGCGGCCGACGAGATGAGCAGGCTCGGCGTTTTCGCATCGCTGGGCTCCGGGGGCCAGATCCGGGAGTGGCTCGGGGGCTGAGCGCCGGCCTCGCTCGCGCGTCGCGTCACAGACCGCGGACTTCGCGGCACTCTAGGACTTGATGGAAGATGCGGATGCGTTTTCGCTGCTCTACGAGCGCGAGGGAGAGGCGGTGCTCGTGTTTCTCGCCCGCCGGACGCTCGACGTGGAGACGGCGGTGGAACTGACGGCGGAGACGTTCGCGATCGCCCTCGGGTCGTGGGGGCGGGTGCGCGAGCTCGGCGCCGAGCAGACGCGGGCGTGGCTCTTCACGGTGGCGCGGCGGCGCTACGGCCGCTACCTGCGCAAGGCCAGGGTGGAGCGGCGCGCGATCGAGCGCATGGGCATCCGCGTGCCCACCGTCCATCACGACGACCTGGCCGTGATCGAGGAGCGCGCGGGCCTCAGCGAGCTGCGCGCCGCGCTCGGGCCCGAGCTCGCGCGCCTGAGCGACGGCCAGCGGGCGGCCCTGCAGCTCCGCGTCGTCGAGGAGCGACCCTACGACGAAGTGGCCGCGGCGCTGGGGATCAGCGAGCAGACGGCCCGGGCGCGCGTGTCGCGCGGCCTGCGCGCGCTCACCCACGCGCTCGAGGCCCACCGCGGTGCCCACGAGGAGGTCTCATGAGCGAACGTCCACGCGTACTCATAGAGCTCGGCGACGAGCTCGAGCGTGCCGCCCAGCGCGTGCTCACCGGCAGGCGCCGGCGCCTGGGCGCCGGGCGTGCTCCCACCCTTGGCAGCCTCATGGCCGTGCTCGCGGCGGGCGCGGCCGTGGCCGTGGCGGTGGTGGCGATTCTCCTCATCGGGCACCGCCACCCCCATGCGCTCAAACCCGCCGGCCCCCGCCCGGGGGTTTCCGTGCCGCGGGGCAAGATCCTCGACCGTAACGGGCGCGTCCTCGTCGGGAGCCGGCGAGCGATCGACGTCGAGATCGTCCCCGCGCATCTCCCCGTGCCCCTCTCCGGTGAGGCGTCGCAGCTCGCCGGGCCGCCGATCGCCGACCAGGCGGTGTACGACCGCCTCGCCGCCGCGCTGGGGATCTCGACGCGGCGGCGCGCCTGCCCGGTGCTCCGGTCGACGTGGCGGCTCACCGAAGTCGCCTGCGACGTCGCCCGCGGCGTCTCCCGGCCCGGGTCGCAGAACGTGACGGTGGCGAGCGACTTGGCCCCGGGCCTTGGCCGTAACGTCGCCGCCGGCCTCCCGGGCGTGACCGCGGCGACGGTGTACCTGACTACCTATCCCTACCGCGACCTCGGCGCCCAGATGCTGGGGACGGTGGGGGCGATCACCGCCCCGGAGCTCAGCGAGCCGCAGTTCCGCGGCGTGCCCGCCGACGCCGTCGTCGGCCAGACCGGGCTCGAGGATTTCTACGACCGTTACCTGCGGGGCCGCTACGAACTCCAGACGAGCATCGACCTCGGGCTCGAGCGCGTCGGGCAGTCGTCGCTGGCGAGTTCGATCAACCGCAACACATCGCGCCGCGGCGGCGCCGGAGCCTTCGTGGCCATGGACCCGCAGAGCGGCCAGATCTACGCGATGGGCTCCCTGCCCTCCTACGACCCGAGCATTTTCACCAAGGCGATCTCGCGATCGGCCTACGCCAACCTCGTCAGCCCGCGCAGCGGCGACCCTCTCAACGACCGCGCCACCGACGGCCTGTACGCGACGGGCTCGACGTTCAAGCCCATCACCGCGATGGCGGCGCTCGTGAGCGGCGTCTGGCACCTCGGTGACACCTATGACGACACCGGCCAGTACTGCTTCTCCCAGGGCAGGTTGTGCCTGCACAACTCGGGCAATGTCGCCAACGGCAGCCTCGACCTGGTGAACGCGATCCGGGTCTCCGACGACGTCTTCTTCTACAACCTGGGGGCCAAGCTCAACGCCGACCCTGCCACCCATCCGTCCGGCGGCCCGCTCCAGCAGTGGGCGCGCCTGTTCGGGATCGGCCAGGCGACGGGGATCGACCTCCCCTACGAGGCCTCGGGGCGCCTTCCCGACCCCAAGTGGCGGGCGGCGATCTCCCAGGTCGAGAAGCGCTACGAGGAGAAGCATCACACCGGGTGCTGCACGATCGCCTACCCGGGCCCGTGGACGGTGGGCGACAACGTCAACCTCGCCGTCGGCCAGGGCAACCTCCTCGTCACCCCCCTCCAGCTCGCCGTCGCCTACACGGCGATCGCCAACGGGGGCACGATCGTGCGCCCCCACATCGCCTCCGCCGTTCTCGGCCCCGGCGGCCAGGTGGTCCAGCAGCTCGAGCCTCTGCCCGCGCGGCACGTCAACCTGCCCCCCGCCGACCTCGCCGCCATCCGGGCGGGCCTGCACGAGTCGGCGACTCGGCCCGGCGGCACCTCGGCGCCGGTCATGGCCCGACTCCCCGAGCCGGTTTATGGGGCCACGGGATCGGCGCAGCACGCCGACCAGCCCGACCAGGCCTGGTACGCCGGCTACGTCCCGGCGACGGCGACGAGCAAGCCCATCGTCGTCGTCGTCACCGTCGAGAAGGGCGGGTTCGGGGCGGTAGCGGCGGCACCGGTGGCGCGCCAGATCCTCTCGCAGTGGTTCCTGGGGCGGCCCGGTCCCTACGTGGCGGGAAGCTCGAGAACGCCCTGAGGAGGACGCTCTGAGGGCGGCTCACCGATTGAGGTCGAGCACCGTCTGCGGGTCGGGGATGACGTGATCCTCGGCGCCTTCGTCGGGGATGATGGCGGTGCCGATGGCGAAGAACTCGATCACGTGGCTACCCCACCCGTGGTTGTTCTCGTGGATGTCGACGCCGACGATGCCCTCGGCCTTGGCCTCGAGGGCCTCGGCCTGCATGCGCTCCATCGCCAGCTCGCGGGCGTCGTAGAGGGCCTGGGTGAAGTTGGGGAGCTCGACGTTGCGGCCGGTGTTCCCGAGCGACTGCTTCCAGCTCTGGTGGGCGACGTGGTACACGCATGACCCCATGACCATGGCGACGGGGCGGTGGCCGGTCTGGAGGACGGCCCAGAACTCCTGCCCCGAGAGATCGGAGGTGAAGGGGCGACCCGAGGGCGCCCGGTGGAGCTTGCCCCCGCGGTGCTTGACCGCCGTGCCCATGGCCACGAACTCGGCCATGTTCTGCCCCCAGTCGTAGCGCCCGATGTTCAGGCGCACGCCGACGATGCCGTCGGCGCCGAGCTGGTCGGCCTCCTCCTCCATCCGCGTCATCGCGAGCTCGCGGGCCTCGTACATGGCCTGGGAGAGCACCTGCATCTCCTGGCTCTGCTTCCACATCGACTGCTGATAGCCGATGTGGTAGATGCTCGAGCCCATCACCAGCCCGACGGGCTGGAAGCCCGCGTGGCGGACGAGGAGGAACTCGTTGACCGAGAGGTCGCTGGTGTAGAGGCCGGACTTGTTCTGCTCGATGCGCGCGCGGCCCGCCTCGGGCACGCCCTCGGTGCTGGTGGGGTCGTAGGCCATGGTCGTTCCTTTCGAGGTGAGGCGCTAAAGGGAGAGGACGGTGAGGGGCTTGTGCGCGGCGTGGCTGTCAGCGAGCGCGGGGTCCTCGCGGATGGCCGTGCCCATGACGTGGAAGGTGACCTCGAGGTCCTCGGAGTCGATCATGTTGCGCTGGACCGAGTGGGTGCGCGCGTGCTCTTCGATCTGCACTCCCACGATCCCGTCGGCGCCGAGCTGCTCGGCCTGGTAGACGACGGTGCTCACGGCCTTCTCCCGCGCGTCGTAGACGCCCTGGGTGAAGTCGCGGAGCTCCTGGTTGACCATCGATGCCCCGCCCCAGCCCCCGGTCGTCGCGCGCTGAGTCTGCCAGGAGGCGGGGACGTAGTGGACGCTCGTGTGCGCGGCGATGCCCACCGGGCGCACGCCCGCCTTGCACAGCTGCACGAACTCCTGCCCGGTGAGATCGGTGAGCACCGTCTCTCCGGCGGGATGCTGCATGTGCGGGGGCAGGCGGACCGCCGTTCCCACGGCGACGAACTCGATCGCCCGCGCGGCCCAGTCGTGGGCGCCTTGGAGGATCCGCACACCGACCACGGCGTCGGCGGCGGCGAGATGCGCCTCCTCGGTCAGGCGCTTGAAGGCGAGGCTGCGACAGCGGTTGAAGGCGCCGGAGAGGACGGTGACCTCGGTGGGGACGGTGTAGTAGACGGGCTGCCAGCCCACGTTGTAGATCGAGGAGCCCATCACCTGGGTGAGCGGCTGCACGCCGAAGCCGGCGAGCAGGGTGAACTCGTTGACCGAGAGATCGCTGGTGAACAGTCCCGGCTTGCCTTCGCTCGCCGCGAGCTCGCGGAGCCGCGCCTCGGCCGCCACCGGGAGCCCACCGGCCTCGATCCGGCGCAGCGACTCCTGAGCCTCCTGCTCGGCCTGCTCGGCCGCCTCGGCGCGCTTGGCCTCGGCGGCCTTCTCCTCCTCACCGCGGCGGTGAAAGAGCGGCATCAGACCCGGCCGGTGGGAGCCGAGCTCGGCACGTGGAGGTCGACCCACGCGACGAGGTCGTCCATCACCTGCTCCTGCTCGGGCTCGTTGAGGATCTCGTGGTAGAGCCCCGGGTAGGACTTGACGGTGCGGTCGCTCGCGCCGATCCGGCGGCCGACCATGACGCTGCCCTCCGGCGGGCAGAGACCGTCGGCGGTGCCGTAGAGGATGAGCGTCGGCACGGTGATCTCGGCAACGCGGTCGGGGAATGACGCGACCGCAGCGGCGAGCTCGGCGACGGTGCGGGCCGGGAGCTTGCCGTGATGGACGAGCGGATCGGCGTTGTAAGCCTGGACGACGGCAGGGTCGCGGCTGACGAGCGAGGAGTCGACGGCGATGACGGGCAGGCGGGGAGTCAGGGCCGAGAGCACCCTGGCGGCGATCCTCACGACTGGTGACGCCGCCTCGAGCGCGGCGAGCGGCGCCGAGAGGGCGAGGGCGTCGAGGCGATCCTGACGGCGGAGCGCGTAGCAGAGCGAGACGGTGCCACCCATGCTGTGCCCGAGGAGGAAGACGGGGACGCCCGGGTGCTCACCCGCAGCGCGGAGCACGAGCGTGTCGAGGTCGGCGACCGCGTTGTCGATCCGGTCGATCAGGGCGCGCGGCCCCGCTGAGCGGCCGTGACCGCGATGATCGAGCGCGTAGACCGCGTAGCCCTCGCGGACGAGCCGGGCGGCGACGTGGAGGTAGCGGCCGCTGTGCTCGCCCGCCCCATGGGCGATCACCACCACGCCGCGCGGCGGCCCCGGGGGCAGCCACGCCTGCCAGAAGATGCTCACGCCGCCCACGCCGGCGAACGTCCCGTCGCGGTGCTGAGGCGGCGTGCTCACTCGTCCGCCCAGGGCACGATGACGGCGTCCTCGTGGGGGGAGTCGCGGGCGACCACGTACTCTGCGGGCTCGGTCTCGGAGAGGTTCTCGAGGATGTGGGTTTCGCGGGGCGGGACGTAGACCAGGTCGCGCGGCTCGAGCATGAGCTCCTGCTCGAGGTGA
>DASZKU010000028.1:0-2150 GCA_035552815.1 Solirubrobacteraceae bacterium
GACCGGGCCGCGCGCCTGGGCGCCAGCCACCGCCTCTACAACTTGACCGTCTCCAACATCCCCGGCCCCCGCGTGCCCGTGTACGCTGCCGGCGCCCGCGTGCGATCGATCTACCCGGTGATCCCCATTCCCGATCGCCACGCGCTCTCGATCGGTGTCATGACCTACGACAGCGGGGCCCACTTCGCTTGCTACGCCGACCCCCGCGCCCTCCCCGGCGTCGAGCGCCTCACCGTCGCGCTCGAGGAGGCGATCACCGAGCTCGAGACGGGGAGCACGCGCCCGCGCTCGCCGCGGACGGCTGGGCGGCGGGGGGATCGGCACCAGCGTGGCCTGCACCTCGTGGACCAGTACGCCTAATAACGGCGCGGGGTCGTGGGTGCCAGTGGTCCCTCGAGTCGGGTGAACGGGCGCGCTAAGTCCGCGCCTCCGACCGTCGCCGTCGTCCTCCCCGGCGGCGGCGCGCGCGGGGCGTATGAGATCGGCGCCCTGTCGGTGCTCCTGCCCGCGCTCGAGGCGCGGGGCGAGCGCGTCTCGGTGTACTGCGGCACGAGCGTCGGCGCCATCAACGCGACCACGCTCGCTTCGCTGGCCCACCTGCCCCTCGAGGAGCAGATGGCGACGACCCTGGGGCGCTGGCGCGAGCTGCGCAAGCGCGACGTGATCGCCCCCATCGCCGGCGGCGGCGGGGCGCGCACCACCCTGCGCCTCCTCGCCCACGTCCTCGGCGTGTACCGGGTCAGCCTCGCCAGCCTCCTCGACCCCACGCCGCTGCGCTCGAGCCTCGACCGCTGGACGGACTGGCGGATGCTCGCCCGTAACGTCGAGCGCGGGGTCGTCGACTCGGTGTGCGTGATCGCCACCTCGCTCGCCTCGGGCGGTCCCGTCGCCTTCGTTTCCTCGCGCGAGAGCGCCCCCGGCCATCTCGACGAGGGGCTTCGCTACGTCAAGACGCGCCTGCGCGGCGAGCACGTCCGCGCCTCCGCGGCCATCCCCCTGCTCTTCCCCGCCGTCGAGGTCACCACCCCGCGGACGGCCCGCGGCCATTACATCGACGGCGGCACGCGGCTCAACAGCCCGATCAAGCCGGCGCTCCACCTGGGAGCCGATCGGGTCATCGTCGTCGGGCTCGAGCCCTTCGCCGAAACCACCCCCCGGGCCGGCGCCCAGCGTGAGCCGCGCATCGCCGACGTCGCGGCCAACGTGATCGACGGGCTCCTCGTCGACCAGGTCGGCACCGACCTGCGGCGCCTGGCGGCGATCAACTCGTTCTTCGCCGAGGACGCGTCGGTGGGGACCTCGCGGGCGGCGCGCGCCTACCGGATGGCCCGCGGCCACCCGCCCTACCGCCCGATCTCCTACGCGCTCGTCTCCCCCCGGCGCCGGGGGGAGATCGGGCGCCTCGCCGACACCGTCTTCGAGCGGCGCTTCGGGGGCGCGCGCGGGCTCCTCGACCCCGACTACATGCTCCTCTCCCGGGTGCTCGGCGGGCGCACGCGCTCGCGTGGGGAGCTCCTCTCCTTTCTCATGTTCGACGGCGAGTTCACTGAGGCGCTGATCGAGATGGCCAAGCGCGATGCCGAGCGGTGGCTGCGCCGCCATCCGAACTTCTGGTGCCGCGACGCCGCCCACGACCTCTCGGTGGGCGCCATCGACCGCGGCCGCGTCCAGGAGGAGGAGGCGCTCGACGAGTTCCGCTCGCGCCACCGGCACTGAGCATGCGGCTAGGGACAGCGCCCCCAGCTCTGGTCACACCGCCGGGGTGACATTTACCCTGTCGCGCGTGCCGAGCATTGGGGTGATGCGCGAAGGGCCGCTCCATGCCGCGGTCAAGGACCTGCTCGCCGGGCCCGGCGACCGGCTCGAGGTGCCGGTGGGCCGCTTCGTGATCGATCTCGTGCGCGCCGACGGCGAGCTCGTCGAGGTGCAGACCGGCGGTTTCGGGGCTCTCGCCCGCAAGCTCGACGCCCTCCTCGACGACCATCGCTTCCGCATCGTCCACCCGGTGGCGGCCGAGCGGCGCATCGTGCGCGCCGACGAGCACGGCGAGGTCCTCTCGGCCCGGCGCTCGCCGCGGCGGGCGAGCGCGGTCGACGTCCTCGACAAGCTCGTGGCCTTTCCCTCGCTCCTCTCCCACCCCAACCTCACCG